>NZ_JBVJVK010000017.1:2328-171878 GCF_055603705.1 Actinosynnema sp. NPDC037264
CTCCGCCTTGGTGTTTTTGTTTTTTCTTCTTTGCTCCCCCTGCTCTCTTTCCCCCCCCTCTAGCTCCCTCCCCCCCCCCCCCCCCCCCCCCTCCCCCCCCCCCCCCCCCCTGCCCCCCACGCCGGGTCACACCTTGGCGGGCACCGGGTTGCCGGACGCGGCGATCGCCTTGCGCACCGGCACGAAGATCATGAGCACGAACCCGGCCACGAAGAAGATCACCAGCGAGATGATCGCCAGCCGGAACGACCCGGTGGCCTGGCCGACACCGGCGAACACCATCGGCCCCAGCCACGACGTGGACCGCTCGCCGACCTCGTAGAGCGAGAAGTACTGGGCCTCGCGGCCGGGCGGGATCATCTGGCTGAACAGCGACCGCGACAACGCGTTCGTGCCGCCCAGCACCAGCCCGATGCCCACCGCGAGCCCGTAGAACTGCACCTGCTGCCCGGCTTGCACGAAGAACGCCGCCCCGACCACCACGATCCACACGCACAGGCTGACCATGATGGTGCGCTTCGCGCCCCACGACTTCGCCACCCGCCCGTGCAGCATGCCGCCCAGGAACGCGACGAACTGCACGATCAGGATCGTGGTGATCAGCACCGTCTCGTCCAGCAGCAGCTCGTCGCGCCCGTACTGGGCCGACACGTTCGCGACGGTGGCGATGCCGTCGGTGTAGATGAGGTAGGTGCCCAGGAACGCCAGCGTCAACGGGAACAGCCGGGCCTGCCGGATCGTCTGGCGCAGCTCGGCGAACCCGGCGGTGATCACCGACGCGCCCGACTCCGAGCCGTGGGGCGGCTGGTGCCGCTTGAGCCGCGCCAGCGGGATGAGCGTGAACCCCGCCCACCACAGGCCGGAGAACACGAACCCGACCCGCACCGCCGCGCCCTCGCTCAACCCGATCGCGTCGTGGCCGATGAACAGCGCCAGCTGCACCGCCAACGCCAACCCGCCGCCGAGGTAGCCGAACGCCCAGCCTCGGGTGGACACCGCGTCGCGCTCGTCGGGGGTCGCGATCTCCGGCAGGAACGCGTAGTACACGACGACCGACGCGCCGTAGCAGATGTTGCCCAGGACGAACAGCACGACGCCGAGGTGCCAGTCGTCGCCGCCGACCGCGGCCAGCGCGACGGTGGCGACGGAGCCGGTGAACGCCAACCCGCCGAGCATGCGGCGCTTGTTCTGGGTGCGGTCGGCGATCGCGCCCATCACCGGCAGCACCACGACCTGCACGAGGGTGGCGATGGACAGCAGGTAGCCCCACAGCGACCCGGCGGGGAAGTAGGCGCCGAACAGGGAGATGTCGCACTGCTTGAGCGACCCGTCCGCGCACGGGTTCGGGCCGTTGCGGGCGGTGTCGGCGACCGCGGCCTCCTTGGCCACCGCGGTGAGGTAGCCGGAGAGGAACACGGTGACCACCGAGGTGGGGAACACCGAGTTCGCCCAGTCGTACCAGGTCCACCCGCGCTGTTCCCGCTTGCGGTCCACGGCGGGTGCGGTGCTGTCGGCCACGCTCATGGGGGCGGACTGTATATCGCCCGCCATCCACTGGTGGTGATCACCACCAAGCTGTTGCCAACCGTCCGCCCGCCCGCCACGCGGCGGGTCAGCCGCCCGCCCAGGCCCGCCGGTCGACCAGCACGTCGCGCAGCCGGTCGGGCCGGTCGGTGACCAGCCCGTCCACGCCCAGGTCCAGCAGCCGCCGCATCTCCGGCTCGTCGTCGACGGTCCACACGTGCACCTCCAGACCGCGGCGGTGCGCGGCGGCCACGAACCGGCCGTCCACCACCACCAGCCGGCCCTGGTTCACCGGCACCTGCGCGACCATGCCCCGCACCGGCAGCCCCACCAGCGGCATCCGCCCGGCCGCCCACAGCGCGCCCGCCGACCGCGGCCCCATCGACGTCAGCAACCCCGGGCCGCCCAGGCGCCGCAGCCGGGCCAGCCGCTTCTCCGAGAACGACGCCAGGCACACCCGGTGCAGCGAGCCGGTGCGGCGCAGCACCTCCAGCACCGGCACCACCGCGGAGTCCGCCTTGACGTCGATGTTCACCCACGCCTGCGGCAGGTCCTCCAGCAGGTCCTCCAGCCTGGTGATCGGCTCGCGGCCGCCCACGTTGGCGCGCCGCACCGCCGACCACGGCTGCGCGGCCACCGGCCCGGTCGCGTCCGTGGTGCGGTCCAGGGTCGCGTCGTGGTGGACCACCACCACCCCGTCGGAGGTGGCGTGCACGTCGGTCTCCAGGTACCGGTAGCCCTCCTGGTGCGCGCGGCGGAACGCGGCCAGCGAGTTCTCCATCCCCGACAGCTCGTCGAGGTGCCAGCCCCGGTGCGCGAACGCGCGGGGGTGCGGTCCGGACAGGTACGGGTGCTTCGCGGTCACACCCGGAGTCTGCCCTGGCGGCGTGGCGCGGCGGTGACCGGTGGGTAGCCGGATACCGTCGCCCGCCATGGAGCTGGTGACCGAGCCCGTCGCGGCACGCCGTGAGGAAGCCAGGCACTGCGCCTGGTGCGGACGCCGTCTGCCCGACAGCGGCCGGATCGGGCGGCCGCGCCGGTACTGCGCGCAGCCGTGCCGGCAGCGCGCCTACGAACGCCGCGCCGCCGTGCAGCGGGGCGGGCTGCCCGAGGACGCCGTGGTGCTGTCCGCGGGGGAGCTGGCCGACCTGCAGGACCGGCTGTTCCAGCTGCGGTGCGCCGCGGAGGACGTCGCCACCGCCGCCGCGGACGGCGCCGACGGCACCGAGCTGCGGCGGTTGGCGGGGGAACTGGTGGACACCGCGCGTGGTCTGGAGCGGTTGCGCTGAAGGTCGTCGGCTTGCCCCCCGCGCGTGGTCTCGACCATCATGGCCCGCGGGTGGGCGAGGAGGAGCGCGTGAACGGCAACGGCGCGTTGCACCGCGAGGTGCTCGACCGGGCCGACGTCGGTTTCGGTGTGACGGACGCGAACGGCACGCTGGCCTGGGTGAACCCCGCGCTGGCGGAGATCCTGGGCGTGCCGGTGGACCACGTGGTCGGCCGGTCGCTGCCCGCGCTGCTGCCCGGCGCGCCCGAACGGCCCCGGGCCGGGCTGGCGCTGCTCACCCCCAGCGCCTACCGCAAGGGGCACCGCTGGCTGGAGGTCACCTGCCAGACCCTCCCCGACGCCGCCACCGGGTCCGACGCCGAGGATCGGCTGCTGTACCGGGTGGTGGACGTCACCGCGTGGCGCGACCGGGAGCTCGAGGCCACCCACGAGGCCGACGCGCTGCGCCGCGCGCAGGTGCTGGGCCGCATGGGCACGTGGGAGTGGCACATCGCCGAGGACCGCGTGGTGTGGTCGGACACGCTGCTGGAGATGTTCGGGTTCGGCCCCGACACCGAGCTGGACTTCGACGGCTACGCCGCCGTGGTGCACCCCGAGGACCTGTCGATGATCCAGGCCACCCTCGAGGAGGCCATGCGGTCGGGCGCCGGGTTCTCCTACACCCACCGCATGCTGCTGGGCCGGGACCGCACCGAGCGGTGGTTCGAGTGCTTCGGCGAGGTCGTCACCGACGAGGACGGCTCGCCGCTGCGGGTGCTGGGCACCGCCCACGACATCACCCGCGCCCGCCGCGTGCACGACGAGCTGCTGGCGCTGGCCGAGCAGGACCCGCTCACCGGGCTGGCGAACCGGCGCGCGGTCACCCGCGAGCTGGAACGGCAGCTCGCCGGCGGCGGCCCCGGCGCGATGCTGCTGCTGGACCTGGACAACTTCAAGGACGTCAACGACCTGCGCGGCCACGCCGTCGGCGACCGGCTGATGAAAGCGCTGGCCTCGACGCTGCGGTCACGGCTGTCGCCGTCGCAGCTGATCGGCCGGCTCGGCGGCGACGAGTTCGCCGTCGTGCTGCCCGGCGCGACCCCCGCCGACGCCGCCCGGGTCGCCGAGGGGTTGCGCGATGCCGTAGCGGCGTTGCCGCTCGTCGGCGCCGCCCGCAGCATCACCGTGTCCACCGGCGTCGCCGAGTACGGGCCCGGCGACACGTGGGAGCTCGTCCTCGCCAACGCCGACCTCGCCCTCTACGCCTCCAAGGCCGCCGGCCGCAACCGCGTCACCGTCTACGAGCCCGGCCACTACGCCGACACCGCGAAACGCGTCTCCGTGCTGGACCGGCTGCGCGCCGCGCTCGACGGCGGCGGCCTGGCCCTGCACGCCATGCCCATGGTGCAGCTGGCCACCGGCACCACCCTCGGCCACGAGCTGCTGCTGCGGCTGGAGGACGGCCAGGACCCCTACCTGGGGCCGGCGGAGTTCCTGCCCGAGGCCGAACGCTCCGACCTCGTGCTGGACATCGACCGGTGGGTGCTGTCCACCGCGATCGACGCCCTCGTCGGCCACCCCGACCCGCGGCTGCGGTTCAACGTCAACATCTCCGGCCGCACCCTGGAGGACGAGGACTTCGGCGGGTTCGTGCTCGACCGGCTCGCCACCGCGGGCGTCGCGCCCGGCCGGCTGGGCCTGGAGATCACCGAGACCGCCGCGGTGACCAACCTCGACGCCGCCCGCGCCCTGTCGCTGCAGCTGCGCGCGTTCGGCTGCCGCATCATCCTCGACGACTTCGGCTCCGGGTTCGGCTCGTTCGTCCACCTCAAGCACCTGCCCATCACCGGCATCAAGATCGACGGCGAGTTCGTGCGCGGCATCGACGAACGCTCCACCGACGCCGTGCTCGTCGCCGGGATCGTGCAGATCGCCCAGGGCCTGGGCCTGACCGCCGTCGCCGAGTGGGTCGAGCGCCCCGCCCAGGTCGACGCCCTCGTCCGGCTGGGCGTGCAGAGCGGCCAGGGCTTCCACCTCGGCCGCCCCCAGCCGCTCGACCGGGTCCTCTCGGCCCAGTCGCAGCCGCCGAACGGAGCATTGTCGCCACGCATGGCCGGTGCGGAGGATGGGGCGCGTTCCTGATCACCGCCGCCCCGCCCCCCGATGGGAAGCCACCGCCGTGCCCGGTACCCCCGACAGCCCCGCACGCGGTGTCCGCCGCGTCGAGCTGAGCACCACCCGCCCCGAACCGATCGCCGAGTTCTACGCCCACCTGCTCGGCTGGGTGCTCATCGCCGAACCCGACGGCGCGTTCACCGGCTGGGTCGGCGACCGCCTGGCCGCCCGCGTGCACCCCGGCGACCCAGCCTGGCGCGTCGTGTTCGCCGGCACCCCACCCCGTGACCTGGGCGTCGGCGCCGCCGTCGACACCGGCCGCGTCCTGCACGGCCCGTGGGCGCCGCAACCACGCCCCGGCGAACCGTGCTGGGTGGAACTCATGGGCGACGCCGCCGACGACGACCACTGGGCCGGTGCCCTGGGCTGGCAGGTCCGCGACCCCGACGGCGAGTTCACCCTCTACGACGCCACCGTCGCCGACGACCGCCGCCCCGTCGCCGGCCGCCTCACCGCCCAGGGCGGCTGGACCTGCTACTTCGCCGTCCCCGACGTCACCGCCGCCCTCGCCGAGGCCACCGACATGGGCGGCGCCGTCCTCGTCGGCCCCCGCGAGGTCCCCACCGGTGTCGTCGCGGCCGTCGCCGACCCCGCCGGCACGGTGTTCGCGCTGCTGGAGAACCCGGCCGGCTGGGGCGGCGCCTGGAGCGTCGCCCACCAGGCCCACGCCTGAAGACCGCGATGGGCGAGGAACACGCGGGGACCGGGCCGGTCGTGCGGGACGCCGGGCCCGACGACGCCGCCGCCGTCCGCCGGTTCGGCGAGGAGCACGTCCCCGCCCACTACACCCCGCTGATCGGCGCCGAAGCCGCCGCCGACCAGGTCCGCCGGTGGTGGGACGAGGCGCGGCTCGCCGCCGCCGCGGCCGACGGGCTGCTCGTCGTCGCCGAGATCGACGGACAGCTGGTCGGCGTCGGGCAGCGCGGCCGCCTGGGCGCCGACCACGTCGTCTACAAGCTCTACGTCCACCCCGGCCACCGCGGCCACGGCCTGGGGCCCGCGCTGCTCGACGCGCTGACCCGACGGCTGCCCGCCGACGCCGACCGGTTGTGGATCGAGCACTACGCGGCCAACGCACGCGCGGCCGCGTTCTACGAGCGCGAGGGCTTCACCGTGCAGCGGGTCGAACCGGGCCCCGGCGGGGGCCCCGCGCTCGCCGTGGTGTGGCGGGCCCGCCCCCTGCGGTGACCCGGGGATCCGGACACATGGGGATCCGGGCGCCCAGTCGTCCCGGCACTCAGTGATCGGGGCGTGGAGGCCCGGCGTTCGGCAACCGGGTCCGGCTCGCGGTGATCGGGCTCGCCGGGGGGAGCGGCGCAAAGACGAGCGGTGCGTGGGGGAGTGGCGCGGAGGGGAGTGGTCAGCCGGCCAGGTCGGGCGGGAACCCGCCGGTCGCGATCGGACCCCACCGGTCGATCGTGACGCGGATCAGCGACTTGCCCTGCCGGCGCATCGCGTCCCGGTACTCGTCCCAGTCCGGGTGCTCGCCCGCGATGCACCGGTAGTAGTCCACCAGCGGCTCCAACGCCTCCGGCAGGTCCAGCACCTCGGCTCGACCGTCCACCTGGACGTAGGGGCCGTCCCAGTCGTCGGACAGCACGCACACCGTGACCCGCTCGTCCCGCCGGGCGTTGCGCGACTTCGCCCGCTGCGGATACGTCGACACCACCACCCGCCCCTCCTCGTCCACCCCGCACGTCACCGGCGACACCTGCGGACGCCCGTCGGCGCGCGCGGTGACCAGCAGGGCGCGGTGGCGTGGCCGCAGGAACGCGACCAACTCGTCACGGGACACGGAGTCGGCGGTGGCGATTCTCGGCATGCCCACCAGCCTAGGAGACGACGCCCGACCGCACGCCCCGCCACACCCGACGGGCACCACCCGCCACGCCCCGGGCCTGCCCGACTTTCCCCGCCCCGACCAGCCCGGGCCGGTCGGGGCGACGTCACGCGTCGAGCAGGGCGGCCACCTCGTCCGGCCCCGACCCGGCGCCCCGCGCCGACACCTCCGCGAACACCCCGTCACCGACCAGGGCCCGCGCCGCCGCCTCCATCGCGAGCACCTCCGGGTCCACCACCGCCACCTCGCCGCGCAACCCCCGCGCCACCCCCGCCAGCAGCGCCGCCCGCACCCCGTCGCCGTCGGCCACCGCCGACGCCGCGTGCGCCTCCACCACCCGCGCCAACACCACCTGGTTGCCCCACTCCCGCGCCGACACCGCCGCCGACGCCCACGCCCGCACCGCCGCCTCGCGGTCACCGCACGCCGACTCCACCCGCCCCACCGCGACCAGGATCGACGCCCGCACCTCCTCCGGCCCGAACCAGCCCCGCGGGCACACCCGCAACGCCTCCTCGCACCACCGCCGCGCACCCTCCAGGTCACCGCGACGCCGTGCCACCTCCGCCGCACCCAGCCACGCCTGCGCCAACGTCTCCACCGTGCCCTGCGAGCGCGCCAGCACCGCCGCCTCCTCCACGTCGGCCACCGCGCCGTCCAGGTCACCGGACTGACACGCCCACTCCGACCGGCGGCACAGCAGGCTCGCCGTGTGCTCGGTCGCCCCGAACGACCGCGACAACGCCAACGCCTCGTCCAGGAACCCCATCGCCTCCGCCAACCGGCCACCCGCCCGCGCCAACTCGGCCAGCTGCGCCAACGCCAGCGCCATGCCCCACCGCTCACCCACCGCCCGGAACCCCGTCAACGCCGCCGCGTGCTCCTCCCACGCCTCCCGCAGCCGCCCCGAGTACTGCAGCCCCATCCCCGACCCCAACCGGCCCAACGCCCGACTCCACGGATCCGACCCCAGCAGCCGGTCCCGCAACGCCTCCATCTCCGCCAGGTCCAGCTTCGGCACCCCGTGCGCCATGCCCCACAACACCGTCAGGTACGGCCGCGCCGGCGGACCGGGCAGCCCCGCCGGCGACGGATCCCGCGGCGACGGCGACCCCGGCAACCCCGCCGCACCCGTCGACGACGCGTTCACCAGGCACAACAGGTACTCCTCGGCCAACCCGGGCGGCGGCGTCGGCCCCACCGCCCGCACCACCTCCGCCGCCAACGACGCGCCCTCCGCGCGCAACCCCCGCAACCACCACGGCCACCCCAGGTCCGCCGCCAACCGCAACGCCAGCCCGTGATCGCACGCCGCCGCCCACCGCACCGCCGCCGTCAGGTTCTCGTGCTCCGCCGCCAACCGCCCCAACCACACCAACTGCGCCGCCCCGTACAGGTGCGGCGCCGCCTCGGCCGCCACCCCCGCGAAGTGCTCCGCGTGCGCCCGCAACAGCCCCGGCTCCTCACCCGACTCCGCCAACCGGGCCGCGCAGAACGCCCGGATCGTCTCCGACATCCGATACCGGTCCCCGGACACCTCCACCAACGACTTGTCCGCCAACGACGGCAACACCTCGTCCACGCCCGCCACCCCGCACACCGCCGCCGCGGCGCCCAACGTCGCCCCGCCCCGGAACACCGTCAACCGCCGCGCCACCACCCGCTCCTCGTCGTCCAACAACCCCCAACTCCACTCCACCACCGCGTGCAGCGTCCGATGCCGCGCCACCGCCGCCCGACTGCCCCGCGACAACAACCGGAACCGGTCACCCAACCGCGCCGCGACCTCCGCCACCGGCAACGACCGCACCCGCGCCGCCGCCAGCTCGATCGCCAACGGCAACCCGTCCAACGCCCGGCAGATCCGGACCACCAGCTCCGCCGTCCCCGGGTCGAGCCGGAACGACGGGTTCACCGCCACCGCCCGATCCGCGAACAACCGCACCGCCGCCGACCCCGCCCCGCCCGACTCCAACGGCGGCACCGGCCGCACCACCTCCCCGGTCACCCCCAACGCCTCCCGCGACGTCGCCAACACCCGCAACCCCGCGCACCGCGCCAACAACCCCGCCGCCAACGCCGCCGCGTCGTCCACCACGTGCTCGCAGTTGTCCAACACCACCAGCACCGGCCGGTCCCGCAACGCCGCCACCAACCGCTCCACCGGCGCGGTCACCGGCCGCATCCCGTCCTCCCGCAACCCCAACGCCGACACCACCGCCCGCGGCACGTCCCCGCCCACCGCCAACGGCGCCAGGTCCACGAAGAACACCTCACCCCGCTCCCGGGCCGCCGCCTCCACCGCCAACCGCGTCTTGCCCGCACCACCCGGACCGGTCAACGTCACCAACCGCGACGACCCCAACGCCGCCCCGACCAGCCGCACCTCCTCCTCACGGCCCACGAAACTCGTCAACTGCGCCGGCAGCACCCGCCGCGCCACCGGCCCCTCACCCCGCAGCACCTCGCCGTGCGCCGCCACCAGCCCGGGGGAGGGGTCCGCGCCCAACTCCTCGGCCAACAACCGGCGCGTCCGCTCGAACACCCCCAACGCCTCCGCCTGCCGCCCCTCCCGGTGCAGCACCCGCACCAACCGCGCCACCAACCGCTCCCGCGTCGGGTGCGCCGCCACCAACTCCCGCACCAACCCCACCGACACGCCCTCGTGGTCCTCCACCGCCCGCAGCCGCAGCTCCTCCCACCGCGCCGCGCACACCGCCGCGAACGGCGCGTCACCCACGTCCCGCAACGCCGGACCACGCCACAACGCCAGCGCCTCACCCGGCAACCCCCGCGCCACCAGGTCCTCGAACCGCAGCGCGTCCACCTCGCCCGGATCCACCACCAGCCGGTACCCGGCCGCCGACCGCTCCACCTCCACGTCGAGCACCGACCGCAGCCGCGACACCTGCGACTGGATCGCGTTGCCCGCCCCCGCCGGCGGACACGGCCCGTACAGGGCCTCGCTCACCCGGTCGACACCCACCACCCGGCCCGCGTCCACCAGCAACACCGCCAACAACGCCCGCAACCGCGGCCCACCGACCCGGACCTCCGTCCCGTCCGCACGCCGCACCACCATCGGACCCAACACCCCGAACCGCACCCGCGAATCCTCCCGCACCCCGAACCCGCACCGGACCGGAACCCCGCCACCGGACCGGGGGAGCGGCGGTCAGGCGCGGCCCAGGATGTCGGCCACCACCCCCGCCTTCGCGTCCGCGTACTGCTGCAGGTACGTCCACTCCCGCGCCGCGAGCTCCCGCTTCGTCCGCTCGTACAACACCCGATCCGCCTCCGACACCCGCAACCGGTCCCGGAACGCCACCATCCGCGCCACCTCCGGCTCACCCGCCGTGAACACGTGCAGGTTCACGTCCGTGTCCGGTCCCTTGAACATCCGGTGCTCGAACCACTCCGGCTCCCGGATCCGCAGCACGTACCCCGCCGCCTCCAACGCCGGCACGTACGACGGCTCATCCGCCGAATCCGCCACCGCCAGCACCACGTCCACGATCGGCTTCGCCGCCAACCCCGGCACCGACGTCGACCCCACGTGCTCCAACCCCAGCACCAGGTCACCCAACGCGCCCCGGATCCGCGCCGCCTCACGCTCGTACAGCCCCGCCCACGCCGGATCGTGCTCCACCAACACCACCCGGCCCGCCAACCTCGGCGCCGCACCCACGTGTGCCGCCCTGATCCGCTCCTCCGACGACCCCACGACCAACCCCTCCTCCCGATCAGCCGACCACGACAACCCGGTCACCGTGGCAGAGGCGACGGCTCGCCCGCCACGAACAGGTCACCCCCCGCGTCCACCCGCTCCCGCACCTCGTCGGCCAGGAACACCAGGTCCTCCACCACCCGGCACGCCTCCACCTCGTCCCACGACACCGGCGCCGACACCGACGGCCGCGACCGGGCGCGCAACGAGTACGGCGCCACCGTCGTCTTCGCCGGGTTGTTCTGCGACCAGTCGATCAACACCTTCCCCGTCCGCTGCGCCTTCGCCATCCGCCACACCACCTCCTCCGGCCACTCGCCCGCCAACCGCTGCGCCACCCCCTTCGCGTACTCCGACGTCCGCTCCGCCGACGACACCGACACCGCCGCGTACACCTGCAACCCCTTCGACCCCGACGTCTTCACCACCGGCGCCAACCCGTCGCCCTCCAACACCTCCCGCACCCGGCACGCCACCCGGCAGCACTCCACCACCGTCGCCGGCTCACCCGGATCCAGGTCGAACACCAGCAGGTCGGGGGAGTGCCGCCCACCCCGCGCTCCCACCGTCCACTGCGGCACGTGCAACTCCAACGCCGCCAGGTTCGCCAACCACACCACCGTCGCCAGGTCGTCCACCACCACGAAGTCC
This sequence comes from Actinosynnema sp. NPDC037264, assembly GCF_055603705.1. Classification (NCBI taxonomy): domain Bacteria; kingdom Bacillati; phylum Actinomycetota; class Actinomycetes; order Pseudonocardiales; family Pseudonocardiaceae; genus Actinosynnema; species Actinosynnema sp. NPDC037264. The sequence goes on from NZ_JBVJVK010000017.1 coordinate 13,513, forward strand.
GCGTACTCCGCGCCCCGCGACGACCCCGGCGTCTCCACCCGCACCGTCCGCACCCACTCCGGCGCGTGCGACGGCACGTTCTTCTCGAAGAACGACTTCCCGTCCACCCCGTCCGGGTACCGCCGCACCGTCATCGGCCGACCAGCCACGTGCGGCAACAACACCGGCGCGATCCGCGTGTAGTAGTCGATCACCTCAGCCTTGGTGAACCCCACCTCCGGGTACAGCACCTTGTCCAGGTTCGTCAGCTTCAACCGACGACCCTCCACCCGCACCAACGCCTCACCCGTCACCACGCCGCACCTCCCCGGGCGCCCGATCCGGCCGCAACCCCCGCCACGTCGGGAACCGCAACCGGCCGTCCGCCGTCCACTGCCGGTACGCCACCTCGCCCACCAACTCCGGACGCACCCACCGCGCACCCCGCGCCCGCTCCCGCGGCACCTCCGACGTGAACGGCGACCCCGCCGCCCCCGACTCCGACAACCGGGCCGTCAACCGCTCCAACTCCGCCTGGTCGAACCCCGTGCCCACCGACCCCGCGAACACCAACCCGCCCTCACCGTCCGGGATCCCGAGCAACAACGAACCCACCACCCCCTTGCGCTTGCCCTCACCCGGCCGCCACCCCCCGATCACCACCTCCTGCGTCGTCACCGCCGTCACCTTCACCCACTGCGGCGAACGCCGACCCGGCACGTACCGCGAATCCAGCCGCTTCGCCACCACCCCCTCCAACCCCTGCTCCCGGCTCGCCGCCAACACCGCCGCCCCCTGACCCGGGAACGCCTTCGGCGTCAACCAATGAGCACCCGTCAACCCCAACCCCTCCAACAGCTCACGCCGCCGCGCATACGGCAACTCCACCGTGGGGGAGCCGTCCAGGTGCAACACGTCGAACACCAGGAACGTCACCGGCGTCCCCGCCACCAACCGCCGCGCCTGCGCCGCCGAGGCGTGCATCCGCTGCTGCAACGCCCCGAAACTCGGCCGCCCACCCTCCAACGCCACGATCTCCCCGTCCAACAACACCTGCGTCACACCCAGCTGCGCACCCAACCCCTGCAACTCCGGGTACGTCCCCGTCACGTCGTTGCCCAACCGGCTCGTCAACCGCACCCGACCACCCTCCACCCGGGCGATCGCCCGCACCCCGTCCCACTTGAACTCGAACGCCCACTTCGCCGCCGGCCCCGGCAACTCCGCCGCGGGCGTCGCCAACATGGGCGACAACGACTCCGGCAACGGCACCCAGTCCGCACGCACCGCCCCGTGCCGCCGCCGCACCATCCAGTCCTTGCCCGCCCCGCCGGTCGACCCACGGCGGAAGAACACGAACTCGCCCTCCACCCGCGAACCGTGCAACACCACGTCCACCTCGCGGTCGGACCACTTCACCGTCTCGTACCGACCCCGGTCCCAGATCACCATCTCACCCGCGCCGTACTCGCCCTTCGGGATCACCCCCGAGAACGACGCGTACTCCAACGGGTGATCCTCGGTCCGCACCGCCAACCGGATCGTCCCCGGCTCCGGCGGCAACCCCTTCGGCACCGCCCACGACACCAACACCCCGCCCCGCTCCAACCGCACGTCCCAGTGCAACCGCGACGCGTGGTGCTCCTGGATCACGAACGTGTCGTCACCACCACGCGGCACCACCGGATCGTCACCGGGCACCGGCTCCGGCGTCCGCCCCGGATCCCGCTTGCGCCGGTACTCCGAAAGATCCCCACCCATCCCCGCCGCCACGCCCTCAGGCGGGCTTCGCCTTCTTCTTCGCCGGAGCCTTCCGCGACGACCCCGACCCCGAACCCGACGCGGACTTCTTCGCCGCCGGCTTCCGCGCCGCCGACCGCCCACCCCGCGCCGACTTCGCCTGCTCCACACTCCGCTCCAACGCCGTCATCAGGTCGATCACCTCACCGGCCTCCTCCACCTCCGGCCGCTCCGGCAACTCCGCACCCTCCGCCTTCGCCTCGATCACCTTCTGCATCGCCACCGTGTAGTCGTCCGAGAACTCACCCGGATCGAACGACCCCGCCATGCTCTCCACCAACGACGACGCCATCTTCAACTCCTGCGGCCGCACCTCCACGTCCGCGTCCAGGAACTCGAAATCCGGCTTCCGCACCTCGTCCGGCCACAACATCGTGTGCATCACCAACAAGTCGTCCCGCGCCCGCAACAACGCCAACGTCTCCCGCTGACGAATCGCGATCTTCACCACCGCGAGCTGCCCACTGCGCTCCAAAGCCGTCCGCAACAACACGTAAGGACGCGTCGCCGCCTTGTCCGGCTCCAGGTAGTACGACTTCTGGAAGTAGATCGGATCCACTTCCTCCACCGGCACGAACTCCAACACCTCGATCGCCCGATCGGTGTTCACCGGCAACTTGTCGAAGTCCTCCGCGTCCATCACCACGACCCGGCCGTCGTCCAGCTCGTACCCCTTCGCGATGTCGGCGTAGGGGACCTCCTCACCGCACACCTGGCACACCCGCTTGTACCGGATCCGCCCACCGTCCTCACGGTGCACCTGGTGGAACCGGACGTCGTGCTCCTCCGTGGCCGTGTACAACCGGACACCGATCGTCACCAACCCGAACGAAATCGCCCCACGCCACACGGACCTCATGCCACGTGACTACCCGCGAACAGCGCGATCCGCACCAGGGCGTCACTCGAACGGGCTAACAAACACCGGGCCCGCCGCCCAACACCGCAACCCTCAACCACCCTCACGCCGCGACCGCCCCGACCGCACCCGCTCCACGCTCCGCCGCAACGCACCCAACAGATCCACCCCACCACCCGTCTCCTCCGGCCCCCGCGCCACCGGCACCTCCGCCGCACCCGCCGACTTCGCCTCGATCAACCCCTCCAACCGCTCCCCGTACCCGTCGGAGAACACCGACCCGTCGAACGGCGCCGTCATCGACTCCACCAACGCCTCCGCCACCGCCAACTCCGCACCACCCGACACCACACCCGAGAAATCGGAACCCGGCTCCCGCACCTGACCCGGCCACACCAACGTCTGCAACACCAAACCCCCACCCCGAGGCCGCACCACCCCCAACACCTCCCGACCCCTCAACCCCGCCCGCACCACCGCCACCCGCGACAACCGCACCAACACATCCCGCAACACCACGTACGACCCCACCGCCACCCGTTCCGGCTCCACGAAGTACGACCGACCCCACAACACCGGATCCACCTCGTCCACACCCACGAACTGCACCACCTCGATCGTCGGCTCCACCCCCGCCGACAACCCCGCCAGATCCTCCGCCTCCACCATCACCAACCGACCATCCGGCAACACGAACCCCTTCGCCACCTCCGACAACTCCACCCCCGCACCGCACACCGAACACACCCGCCGATGCCGCACCCGCCCACCGTCCAGCCGGTGCACCTCGTGGAACCGCACACCACGCTCCCGCGTCGCCCCGAACAACCGCACCGGGAACACCACCAACCCGAACGACACCGAACCACGCCACACAGCCCTCATAACCCCTGCGTACACCTGTGCGAACATCGACTCACCCAAGTCACCCGCACGGACTACCCCGCAGCGCGTTCCCGAGCACGACGGCCCCACCCGGACCCGACCGACGTCACCCACACGGCCCCGACCAGCGACTGAGCTGTCAGGGTGGCACGCCCAGTCACCACTTCCACACCCAAAGTCAGGCTGAAAACCTGGCCCGATGCACTTGTGGGGGAGCTGACCGGGCGGACGCGCCGACCCGTCGCCGCTGGAGGAACGGAGAAGCGGATGATCAGAATGTCGCGAATCGGAAAACTCGGGCGGCTGGTGGTCACCGCGGTCCTGGCCGCAGCGCTGACGACGACAGCAGGCCTCACGCCGGCGTCCGCCGCCTCCGGGTACACGCACTACGAGAACGTCGGAAACCCCGGCTGGTGCCTCGACGGTGACGGGGCCGAACCCTACCTCCACCGGTGCGGCCACGAAGACGTCGACAACCAGCTCTGGTACTACACCAGCGGAATGGACAACCTCCAGCTGGAACACGCCGCGTCCGGCAACTGCCTCGTCGCTCGTTCCGCGGGCTGGATCGACCTGGGCGACTGCACCGGAGTCGAAAGCCGCTGGGACGCAAGGGGCAAGAACGGCTGGGTGATGCTGTGGAACAGGGCTTTCGGTGGATGCCTCGTCCCGTGGGGAACCGATGTGCCGGGCGACCACTACCCGCTCGTCCTGGAGTGGTGCGACCCCGGCAACCTCAACAACGTCGCGAACATCCGCGCCTGGCGCTACTTCGGCTAGAACGAGGCCCTGAACCCCGCCTCGAACGCGGGCGGTTCCGCCTTCCACCTCCCAGCGATCCGGGCGTGGAGAGCGGACGCCGCCGAGCACTCGCGACGGTCGACCCGACGGCCCCACCCGGCTCGAACACCTACTCCGCGCGCGGCAACCGCGCCAACGACGCGTACGTCCGATTGCCCGCCACCGCCGCCCGCCGCTCCCGCGCCGTCGCCTCGATGTAGTTCTGCGACGTCGCCAACGACGCGTGCCCCAACAACGCCATGATCTCCGACGCCGTCGCACCGTCCTCCGCCAACCGCGTCGCGAACGTGTGCCGCAACGCGTGCAGGTTCGCCCCCGACGGCACCCGGTCGTGCAACCCCGCCCACCGGAAGCACGACCGCACCAAGTACTCCAACCCACCCCGCCCGATCGGCTCACCATGCCGATCACGCAACAACGCCGACCCCCGGTCGAACCGCCCCTGCGGAAAACGCCGCCGACACGACTCCACGTACTGCTCGATGATCCGGTCCATCGCCGGCTCGATCGGCACCGACCGGTCCCGATTGCCCTTACCCGCCACGTGCAACCGCCGCTCACCCGGCCGACCCACCACCGACCCGTGCGTCAACGTCCGCATCTCCGCCGACCGCAACCCCGCCACCAACCCCAACGCCAACACCAGCACATCCCGCTCCGGCCACGGATCACGACCCTGACGAGCACCCTCCGCCGCGGCCGCCAACAACCGCTCCGGCGTGTCCTCACCCCGCAACGGCTTCGGCACCAGGGGAGGGGTCTTCGGCCGCGCCACCGCACCCATCGGATTGCCCGCCACCAACTCCTCCGCCACGCAGAACGTCAAGAACTGGTTCCACGTCGACCACGCCCGCAACACCGACGACTTCGCGTGCGAGTCCGCGAACACCCCGAACGCCGCACGCAGGTTCCGCGTCGTCAACTCCGACATCACCAGCGACTCCGGGGGAGTACCCGTCACCTCCGACAACAACGCCGTCACACCCGCCAGGTCACGCCGGTACGCCGCCGTCGTGTGCGGCGAATCCTTCCGCGGCCGACGAGCGAGGAAGAACGACTCCTGAGCGGCAAGCACCAGCATGTCGATCTTCCTACCAAACACCACCGACAAAACCCGGCCACCGGCGCCGCGGTATAGTTCGACTGAACGATCAGTCAAAGAAAGGGCGCGCCGTGGCACGCACCGTCGACACCCGGCAGGTCGCACAACGCCGACAAGCCATCACCCTCGCCGCCGCCCGACTCTTCGCAGCCCACGGCTTCGACCAGACCACCGTCGCCCAGATCGCCCGCGCCGCCGGACTCAGCCCCGCCGGCGTCTTCTACTACTTCCCCGACAAACAGGCCGTCTTCCGCTCCGTCTTCGAACGCGACCTGCCCCGCTCCGAGAACCTCGTCGCCCGCCACACCGACACACCACACCCCGCCACCGCCATCACCGAACTCGTCACCGAACTCGCCGCCGACGCCCAGGACCCCACCGCACCCGGCCTGCTCGTCGAACTCCTGCGCCAAGCCGGCCGCGACCCCGAACTCGTCGACATCGTCGCCCGCAACGCCCGCATCCTCCACGACGGACTCGCACACCTGATCACCCGCGGCATCCAGGACGGCACCGTCGACCCCACCCTCGACCCCGACCACACCGCCCGCTGGCTCCTGGCCGTCGTCGACGCCGTCTTCCTCAACGCCGACCCCGCCCACGACCCCCGCCCCGCACTCCGCCGCACCGTCACCCACTACCTCGCACCACCACCACAGCACCCGGAGGACACATGACGGGGACCACCACCGACCACCACACCGCCACCGTCCGGATGCCCACCACCTGGCTCTGGCTCCTCCGACTCGGCGGAGCCGCACTCGGCTGCGCCGCCGCCTTCGGCACCCCGCCACTGGCGAACTGGCTGCTCGACCTCACCGGCTCGGCCCCCGCCCCGCTCCGGATCGCCGCACAACTGCCCACCACCTGGGCCGTACCCGTGCTCACCCTCCTCGGCGCCGCCACCGGGACCTGGCTCGCCGCCACCGCCCGCCGGGAAAGCCCCGTCGTGACCGTGCACCGCGACCACATCGCCGTGCACCACGACGACACCGCACTGCACCTGCGCCGCGACCGGACGAACGCCGTCTTCACCGACGGCCGAGACCTCGTCGTCCTGGACCACGACGGCGGCGAAATCGCCCGCGTCCAGGCCACCGACCTGCCCACCAGGGGACTGCGCGAGGCGTTCGAGCGGTTCGACTACCCGTGGCGGGGGACCACCGACCCGCACGAAGCCGACTTCACCCGCTGGATCGACGGCACACCCGACCTCGACCCCGCCACCCACACCCTGCTCCGCACCCGCCACCGCGCCCTCGCCGACAAGAAACCCGGCGCGGCGGCGGAAGCACTCGACGAGCTCCGCGCGAAGGGGATCGCCGTCCGGGACCGGAACGGCACGCAGCAGTACCGCCGGACTGCGCGAGAGTCGTGACAGGGGAGGATTACGCCGTCTCGCACGGGGGAGCGGGCTACCCGCGCGTGGGCGTTACGACGGGTCCGAGGCTGCCGACGTCCTGAGGCCGCGGGCTCGGCTCGCCCGGTGAGCGGGGAGTCCTGGTTCCTGACGAGACGGGGCGTCGACGTTCGCCCCCGCGCTGGTCCCCCGCAATCAAGATCAACTCATGGATAATGGGGATTATCCATCAAAAGCGGGTCCGGAAGGGGCTCGGGCTCCGATCGGGGGATGCCCCTCTCGAACGCTTTGCCGGCGGCCGATCCGGCCCCTGGAACACGGATTTTGCGTGCGACACGCGCGAACGTGACGTCGTGCCCAAGGGATGCCTGGCGGGCGGGCCGCGGGGTTCGCGCCGAGGGCTCCGGTGGCCCGCCTCGATGATCAACTGCCGACGCGGGCCCGGCACGTCCGTCGGTCCGACATCCGCTGACACCACCCATGATCCGTCACTGTGACGTTTCTACGGTGCCGTATCGGAGTTCCGACGGCTCGGCGCTGTCTCGACCTTCCCGACCCGGGGGCTCCGCCCGTGCCCCAGGGCGGCCGGGCCGCACCGGCCGCGCTGCCGACGGCGTGAACGCACGGCGGCGGGTCGCGAGGTGTCGAGCGCGCGACGCAACGTGCGGACGTCGTGTCGCACCGGTGTGGCCGGGCCTGCGGTCCGTGGCGTCCGCGACCCCTGCCGACCAGCCTGTCCGTAACGCCGATAATCTACATTATGTTAAGTAGAACGTTCGGGGAGCGTCCGGGGCGCTTCCCTGCCCACCCGCTTCGCCTCCGCGGTGATGACGTCGCCCCACGTGCGCCACATGCCGTCGAGCCGTGACGTGACCACGACGCGCTGCACCGCGTCGTCCGGCAGCGGGATCTGCAGGCCGATGGCGTGGTGGCGGGCGTGCGCGCCGCCGGCCTTCGCCAGGAGCTCGGCGTCGAAGTCGATCAGGACGCTGCCCTCGGGCAGGTTCTCCGGGATGTCGTCGCCGCAGCCGACGACGCACACCGGTCCCCCGGCGTCGGCGGTGTGTTGTTCGATCTCTGTTCGAACGTCGAGGTCGCGTGCCCGGTCGGTCCACGTGGTGAGGGTGCGGTGCTCGGCTTCGGCGATGAGCGGGTCGTCGCGTTCCAGGGAGGCCCAGACGAGTTCGACGCCGGGTTCGTGGGTCTTGTCGAGGAACTGGCGCATGGTGCGCTTGGCGCTGGCGAGCATCTCCCCCGTGTCGCGTTCGTGGGGTGGTTCGACGGCCCAGGCGGTGAGGTCGAAGTGGGTGGCGAGGCCGTGTCGGTGCAGGCGGTAGCCGAGTTCGATGTCTTCGGTGCCCCAGGTGACGAAGCGTTCGTCGAAGCCGCCGACGGCGTGGAAGTCGGTGGTGCGCACGGAGAGGTTCATGCCCCAGGCGTAGAGCCAGGGGAAGGCGAGGCGGTCGGGCTGGAAGTCGACGGCGGCGAGGGGTTCGTGGCGGATGTCGCGGAAGCCGGGGTGGTCCTTGAAGTCGTGGTGGACCTGCTTCGGGGTTCCGGTGGTGATCGCTTCGGCGAGGCCGGGTGTGGGGTCCCAGGGGCGGTAGCCGTGGACGTAGCCGAGGTTGAGGGTGGGGTGGGCGGTGTGGGCGTCGGCGTGGGCGCGGGTGAGGTCGGGTCCGGCGAGGGTGCCGCAGTCGATGAAGGCGAGGACGGGTGCGGTGGCGTGGCGTGCGCCGGCGTTGCGGGCGTGGGCGACGCGGCGGCCGAGGTCGGGTTGGTGGTGGTAGTGCAGGTGGAGGCGGTCGTGGAAGGTGGTGACGACGTCGGCGGTGTGGTCGTGTGAGCCGTCGTCGGCGACGATGACCTCGTAGTCGTCGGGTGGGAGGGTTTGGTCGGTGAGGCTGTCGAGGGTGCGGCGGAGGAGTTCGGCGCGGTTGTAGGTGGGGATCACGACGGAGATCCGCGGCGGCATCCGGGCTCCTTGGGGCGCGGTGGTGCGGGCGCTGGGAAGGAGCGGACTGTATCGGGTTCGCGGAACCGATACAGCCCCCTGGCTTCGGTGTCGGTTCAGGCGGTTCGGGTGGTGGTCAGGCGGTCGAGGATGTCGTGGTAGTGGGCGTTGGCCATGATGCCGAGGACGTTGCCGAAGGGGTCGACGACGCTGGCGGTGACGTAGCCCTCGCCGCGGACCTTGGGTGCGTCGTGGGGTGTGGCGCCGAGTTCGGTGAGGCGGTCGAGGGTGGCGTGGAGGTCGTCGACGGCCCAGTAGGTGATGGCGCCGGCGGGGCCGGTGTGGGTGTCGTGGGGTGCGTAGTCACTCTTGACGATGCCGAACTCGTGTTCGTAGTCGCCGATGCGGAACTCGACGTAGCCGCCGGGGACGGTGAAGTAGGGCTCGATGCCGAAGAGTCGGGTGTACCAGGTGGCGGCGGCGTCGAGGTCGTCGGCGAAGAAGCTGGTGGTGGTGAGTCCGCGGAGCATGGTGGTTCCTGTTCGGTCGGTGGTTGTCGCTTGTCCCCTACTTTGGCGGTCAAAGTGCTCACGGAGTGAGCACTTTGTGGGCGAGACTGGGTTCATGCGTGCGGACCGGTTGGTGGCCGTCCTGTTGTTGATGCAGGCGCGGGGGCAGGTGACGGCGGCGGAGTTGGCGGGTGAGTTGGAGGTGTCGGTGGCGACGGCGCGTCGGGACCTGGAGGCGTTGTCGTCGGCGGGTGTGCCGGTGTACCCGCAGCCGGGGCGTGGTGGTGGTTGGCGGTTGGTGGGGCGTGCGCGGACGGACCTGAGCGGGTTGACGTCGTCGGAGGCGCGGGCGTTGTTCTTGTTGGTGGGGCCTGCGGCGTCGGGGTCGCCTGAGGTGCGGGCGGCGTTGCGGAAGTTGGTGCGGGCGTTGCCGGAGACGTTCCGGGAGGGCGCTCGGGCGGCGGCGGACGCGGTGGTGGTGGATGCGGCGGGGTGGGGTGGTGTGGGTCGGGAGCGGCCGGGGTTGGTGGGTGTGTTGCAGGAGGCGGTGGTGGGGCGTCGGCGGGTGGTGTTGGTGTACGAGGGGCGTGGGCGGGTGCGGTCGGAGCGGGTGGTGGAGCCGTGGGGGTTGGTGGACAAGGACGAGGTTTGGTACTTGGTGGCGGGCACGGGTGGGGGTGAGCGGACGTTCCGGGTGGATCGGGTGGTGTCGGCGCGGGTGACGGACGAGGTGTTCGTGCGGCCGGAGGGGTTCGACTTGTCGGTGGCGTGGGAGCGGGTGGTGTCGGAGGTGGAGCGGCGGCGGTCGTCGGTGTCGGCGGTGGTGTCGGTGGAGTCGCGGTTCGCGCACGTGTTGCGTGATCAGTTCGGGAGGCACTGCGAGGTGGTGGAGGAGGTGGGTGGTCGGGTGCGGTTGCGGTTGTCGGCCACTACTGCGCTGATGATCGCGCAGGTGTTGGCGGGGTGGGGTGCGTTGGTGGAGGTGGTGGAGTCGGCGCCGGTGCGGGCGGAGTTGGCGCGGTTGGGTGCGGAGTTGGTGGCGGCCAACGCGGTGCGGTGAGGCCGCTTCCCGGCTTCCGCGCCGACTGCGTCTGCTCTGCTCTGCACTGCGCTCCGACGCCGTGGTCGCGGTGGGCGTCGATGTGGCCGGCGGAGTCGGTGACGAGGGTTTCACATCCGGTCGCGGATGCGGTCCCTCATCGGCTTCTCCCCCAGTGCCCGCAGGGCGGCGGCGACGAGGTCGGTGAGCGGGTAGGGCAGGTCGGCGTCGAGGTCGCGGGCGGCGGCGGTGGTGGCGTGCCACTCGGCGTCGAGGGTGGGGAGGATGGCGCGGGCGTGGTCGGTGAGGTGGACGATGCGCCTGCGGGCGTCGTCGCCGGGGTGGAGGTCGACGAGGCCGTCGCGGCGCATCTGGTTCACGGTCTGGCTGATGGCGGAGTGGGTGACGCCGATGGTGTCGGCGAGGTCGCGGATGGACAGCGGTCCCCTGGCGTGGACGAGGCGGATGACCGGGGTGTAGCGGGGGCGGAAGCCCGGTAGGCCGAGGTCGGTGTAGACGCGGGCGACGTCGCCTTCGAGGAGGTCGAGCAGGTGGCGGAGGCGGGTGCCGAGGTAGTCGCCGGCGGGTGCGTGGTCCACCCGCCTAATGTAACAGCACTGTTGTATTTGTGAGGAGGGGTGGATGTACCCGGAGATCGAGCCGTACGAGCACGGGATGTTGGACGTCGGCGACGGCAACCTCGTGTACTGGGAGGTGTGCGGCAACCCGGAGGGCAAGCCGGTGGTGTGCCTGCACGGCGGTCCGGGCACGGGCTGCTCCCCCGGCATGCGCCGGCAGTTCGACCCGGAGGCGTACCGGATCGTGCTGCTGGACCAGCGCGGCAGCGGGCGCAGCCGGCCGCACGCGAGCGAGTACGCGACGGATCTGTCGGTGAACACGACGGCGCACCTGGTGGCCGACATCGAGCGGTTGCGCGAGCACCTGGGCGTCGAGCGGTGGATGGTGTTCGGCGGGTCGTGGGGGTCGACGCTGGGCCTGCGGTACGCGCAGCTGTTCCCGGAGCGGGTGACGGACATCGTGCTGGTCGCGATCACCTCGGGCCGGCACGCCGAGCTGGACTGGCTCTACCACGGGCTGGGCATGTTGTTCCCGGAGCAGTGGTCGAGGTTCCGCGACGGCGCGGGCGAGGGCGCCGTGGACCTGGTGGCGGCCTACCACGCGTTGTTGAACGACCCGGATCCGGCGGTGCGGGAGAAGGCGGCGACGGACTGGACGGACTGGGAGTCCTCGATCGTGTCGCTGGACCCGGACTACCGGCCGGGGCCGCGGATGGCGGATCCGGCGTGGCGGATGGCGTTCGCGCGGCTGTGCGCGCACTACTTCAGCCACAAGGTCTGGTTGGAGGACGGGCAGGTGTTGCGGGACGTGGAGCGGTTGCACGGCATCCCGGCGATCCTGGTGCACGGTCGGCTGGACCTGCAGGGTCCGTTGTGGACGGCGTGGGAGCTGGCGCGGACGTGGCCGGACGCGGAGCTGGTGGTGGTGCAGGGCGCGTCGCACGCGGTGTCTGATCCGGGGATGGCGGACGCGGTGCTGGCCGCGACGGACCGGTTCGCGCGGCGCTGAGCGCCTTTGTCGTCGACGGTCGGGTGGCCGCCGATCCGGGTCCGCCATCCCGGACGGGCGGGCGTGGTTGCGCGCCCGCCCGTCCGGATCTCCCGCGACGACTCGACGAGGTCGGTTATATTCCGGCCGTGTCACGACTTTCGCGAGGTACCGCGCTCCCCCGGGCCACGTCGTGACGGGCGGTGGCTTACCGGAGGCCGAAGGTCCGGTGAACCGTCCGACGGGCTGGTTCGAGCAGCCGCTCTGGACGGTGCTCGGGCTCCTGGTCGTGTGCGCCGGTCCCGTGATCCTGCTGGCCGGTCTCGGCGGGTACGTCCCGGACGACGACCGGACGGCCGTCGTGGTGACCGGTCTGGTCTGGACGCCTCTGACCGTGCTCGTCCTGCTGGTGGCCGTCGTGGGCACCGCGCGGGACCTGCGGGTGTGGCGTGAGCTGGACGCGGCCGGCGTGCGGGTCGTGGGCGAGGTGACGTCCGCGGAGCGGGTGTGGTGCGGCGAGGACGAGCGCTGCACGAGGATCCGGATGCTGGTCTCCGTGCCGGGCCGGTCGCCGTTCACCACGAGCCACCTCGTCGCCGGGGAGGAGGTCGTCGAGGTCGGGACGGGCATCCCGGTCGACGTGCACCCGACCCGCGACCTGTTCCGCCTGGTCCCCGACCCGGCCACGGGTCGCGCGTCCCGGTAGGGCCGCGGTCGGTCTCCGCTAGGGGCGCCAGACGTTGGTCGTCCTGACCGCGACGCCTTCCAGGTGTGGTGGCACCGGCACCGGGAGGGCGTCGACCAGCGTCCAGCCGCGCGGCATGAAGGACCGCTGTGGGTCCCCCACCAGCACCAGGACGCCGCGGTGGTGCGCGGCCAGCAGGAACGGCTCGACGCGGGCGGCCATGTCCCGGTCGTAGAAGACGTCGCCGGCCAGCAGCACGTCGACGTCGGGTTCGGTGTCGAGCAGGTCGCCGGCGGCGATGGTGACGGTGACGTCGTTGGCGCGGGCGTTGAGGCCGATCGCCGCCACCGCGACCGGGTCGATGTCGTTGGCCGTGACCAGGCCGCCCGCGCGGGCCGCGGCGACCGCCACCAGCCCGGAGCCCGACGCGAGGTCCAGCACCCGGCGACCCGCCACCAGGTCGGGGTGGTCGAGCACGTGTCGGGCGAGCGCCTGGCCGCCCGCCCACGGGAACGCCCAGAACGGCGGTTCGGGCGAGCCGGTGCGTTCCCACAGCGCCGTCACGTCGTCCGCGGTGCGCAGCACGATGTCCGGGGCCACGGGCACGGGGCGCGCGCTCGTCACCGAGCGGACGAAGTCCTCCACCGGTCCGGTGATCACCGGACCGACGCCCGCCCCGCCGCAGCCGACGCCGGTGTCAGCGCCCGGCCGCGCTCGTGCACCGCGGCGTCCCCGGCCGTGCCGCGCGCCGGTCCGCCGGGGCGTTCACGGCGATCGGAGGGGGCCAGCGGCCGTCGCACCATGCGGTGACAGTAGTACCGGCGTCACCGCCACGGCCGCGGGCCGGTGCCGACGGGCGCTCACAGCCCTCCGGCGACCCGCAGCACCGCGCCGGTCGTGAACGATGCCGCCCCGCTCAACAGCCAGGCGACCGCCTCCGCGATCTCCTCCGGCTCGCCGGGTCGGCCCAACGGGATGGCCGACGCCACCCGGTCGGGTCGGTCGGGCACGCCGGACAGCTCGTGGATCGCGGTGCGGACCGTGCCCGCCGCCACCGCGTTCACCCGGATCCCCCGCGGACCCAGCTCCTTGGCCAACCCCACGGTCATGGCGTCCACCGCCGCCTTGCTCGCCGCGTAGTGCACGTACTCGCCCGGTGAGCCCAGCGTGGCGGCGGCCGAGGACAGCGACACGATCGACCCGCCCGCCACCAGGTCCTGCGCCGCCCGCCGCGCGCACAGCAGCGCGCCCACGACGTTGACGTCGATCACCCGGCGCAGGTCCTCGGGCCGCAGCTGCGCCAGCGGGCCCACCGGGCTGGTGATCCCGGCGTTGACGACCACGCCCGTCACCTGGCCCAGCTCCGCGGCGGCGTCGAACAGGGCGTCCACGTCGGCCTCGTCGGACACCTCCGCCCGCACCGCGACGCCGCCCACCTCCCGTGCCAGGGCCTCGGCCTGCGCCGTCGCGGCCCGGTAGCCGATCACGACCCGGTGCCCGTCGGCGGCCACCCGCCGCACCACCGCCGCGCCGATGCCCCGGCTGCCGCCCGTCACCACGATCAGGCCAGCCACGCCGTCACCTCCGCGTCCACCACGTCCTGCGCGGTCACCAGCATGTGCGCCAGCCCTGGCACGTCCACCAGGCGCGCGCCGGGCACGGCCGCGCACAATTGGGCCTGCACCGGCCGGAACGCCGGGTACTCCTGCGCGCCCCGCACCACCAGCAGCGGCACGTCCAGCGCGGTGGCCCGGTCGAGCACGTCCAGCGGCTCGACCGCGGCGCGCGAGGCGTCCGTCCAGGTGTAGGAGTCGAGGGCGCCCACGTCGATGGACGCCTGCACCACCGCCTGCACCCGCACCGCGGGGTTCACCACCGCCACCCGCCGCACCGGCACGACGCGCCGCAGGGCGGTGGTCAGCGCGACGTGCCCGCCCGCCGAACCGCCGACCAGGTCGACCGGCCCGTCGTCGCACCCGAGCTCGGCGCGTGCCGCCGCGACCAGCGCGGGCATCGCGGCCACCGCCGACTCCACCATCGCCGCGTAGCCGTCGACCACCTGGTCCGGGCCCTCGCCCCACGGCGGCAGCGCCGCGTACAGGCGCCACGCGTCCACCCCGGTCAGCGGCAGCGCCTCGGCCATGGCCTCCGGTGTGCCCGGCTCGCCCAGCAGGTGCCACACGACCACCAACCGCCGGCCGGTCCGCGCCGGCGGCACCGCCAGGAAGCGCACGCCCGCCGCCTCACCCGTGATCACCATGACCCCGAACCTACGTCCCGACGGGCCCGGACGGCGTCCACCCCTCGCGAACACGGCACACGCACAGCAACCACGAGCTTCCCGAACGCATGAACCCGCACCCCGGTGTCACTCGAACGGCCGCGCCAGGGCACCCTGAAGGCGTGACCGAGCCGCGTTGCGCCGCGATCTCCGCGGACCTCGAGGAACCCCAGGCGGGCACCGCCGCGACCGCCGCCGCCTGGATCTGCCTCGAACAGCCCGGGCCCTGGGGACGCGACGCGCTCACCCAGAGCCGCCTCGACCCCGCGCTCGGCGCCGAACTGGCCCGCCGCGCCGCCGACACGGGTGTGCGGGTCCTGCTGATCCGCCGTCCCGGCCGCCACGCCGACACCCACCACGACGCGCCGCGGCGCGTCTACCTCGCCGCCACCACCCCCGGCCGGCCGTGGCTGGAGCGGACCGACGTCGCCGACCCGGCGGCCCTGCTCGACGTCGACTTCGCCGCCCTCGCCGCGGGCGAACCCGCCGGGTTCGGCACGCCCGTCACGGGGCCGCTGCTGCTCGTGTGCGCCAACAGCCGCCGCGACGTGTGCTGCGCCCTGCGCGGGCGGCCCCTCGCCGAAGCCCTCGCCGCGACCCGGCCCGACGCCGTCTGGGAGTGCACCCACACCGGTGGTCACCGCTTCGCGCCCACCGGCGTGCTGCTGCCCACCGGCTACACCTACGGCCGCCTCGACACCGAGTTCGCCGCCCGGCTGCTCGACCACGCCGCCCGCGGCCACGTCGTCACCGACCGCTGCCGGGGCCGCTCCACCCACCCGTCGCACGGCCAGGTCGCCGAACTCGCGGTCCGCGACCTCACCGGCGAGGACCGCGACGTGCTCACCGTGCGCGGCGACACCGTCCACCACGTCGACGGCAGCGCCTGGCAGGTCACCGTCGCCGGGCGCGACCTACCGGCCGCCCGGCCCGCGAGCTGCGGCGCGGCCCCCACCCCGGCCACCGGGCTCGTCGCCACCGCCGTGCGACGGCTCGTCCCCGTCGCCTGACCGTCCCGGCACCGCCGCGCGGAACAGGCCCAGCCCCACCGCGTGGGGGTCGTCCAGGCCCACCGCCGCCAACGCGTCCGCGGGCAACGCCAGCAGGGACACCGCCACGCCGAGGAAGTAGGCGTCCAGCAGGCCCGCGTCCCGCGCCGTGCTCGGCAGGCCCGCCGCCGCGTGCAGCCCCGCGCCGGCCTGCGCGTTCGACACGGCCATCCGGCCCAACGCCGCGCGCACACCCGGCCGGCGCACCGCCTCCAGGTACAGCTCGACCATCGCCAACAGCTGCGTCGGGTCCTCCACCACGGCGCGCCGCAGCAACGCCGGGTACAGCTGCGCCACCTCCGCCGGCGAGATCCCGGCCGGTGTCGTCTCCCGCAACCGCCGGACCGCCGCCGCGTGCAACGCGGTCATCCGCGCCGCCGCCGCGCCCAGCAACGCGTCGCGCGACGGGAAGTAGTTCTTCGTGGTGCCCTCCGGCACACCCGCCGCCCGGTCCACCGCGCGGTGCGTCAGGCCGCGGCCGCCCTCCGCCGCCAGCACCGAGATCGCACAGTCGCACAGCAGGTCCCGACGGCTCGTCACGGTGACGGGACACTAGTCGATCGAGGTCGGCCCGCCGTCGCCACCACCCGCCCCGCCTCCAGCACCAACCACACCCCGCACACGCACCGCACGTAGTCCACCGCGCCGTGGGACGAGACCGGATACACGCGCTCGGCGCTGGGCCACCCGCAACAAGGGCATCTGGTGTTCACCCGACCAGCGTGGTGTCATGGTTCAGTGCATTTCAACCCTTACGGCGGGGCGGCGGCCGAACTCGCCGCCGCCCTGGTCAACGCCGACCCCCGCAGCACCGCCGACGAGCTGCTCGACCTGCTGCGCGAGCACGGCTACAAACCCCTCGGCGCCCTCGACGACCACCAGGCCCGCGAGCTCACCGCCTGGGCCGCCCGCCTCGCACCCGTCTTCGACCACACCCCCGACCAGATCGCCCTCGTCAACGACCTGCTCGCCGAAGCCGCCGCCAAGCCCTACATCTCCACCCACGACGGCAGGCGGCCCCACCTGCACTTCGCGCCCGAACACGCGCCCACGCCGCAGCGGCTGCGCGCCTTCACCGCCGCCGGCCTCGCCCACGTCGTCTGCGACGACCCCGGCCGCCTCGGCCGCTGCGCACGGCCCGGCTGCGCCACCGTCTACGTCGACACCTCCCGCAACGGCCGCCGCCGCTTCTGCACCACCCGCTGCGCCAACCGCGTCCACGTCGCCGACCACCGCACCCGCACCGCCTGACCCACACCCGCGCTCCCGCACAAGCACCCGACCACGCCCGTGCCGACCGGGACCGGCGCGGGTCCCCGCCGGTCGGTCAGTGCATGACGCGGCGGCCGAAGCGGGCGTTGCCGAACTCCGCCGCCTCGCCGATCAACGCCGACCCCACGTCCGTGCGACCACGGAACCACGCGTGCCGGAACCACGCGTCCTGGTGGAACACCACGTCGCCGAACAACGCCCGCCCGCCGAACCGCACGTGCCGGAAATCCGCCCGGCCCGACACCTCGGCCCGCCGCAGGTCCGCCCGACCCGACACCTTCGCCCGCGCGAACACCAACTGGTCGGCCACCTGCGCCGACCGCAACGACACGTTCCCCGCGAACACCGCCAACCCGAACGACGCCGACCGCGCGAACAACGCGTCGGTGAACACCGCGTGCCGCAGGAACCGGGCGCCCGCGAAGTTCGCGTCACCCGTCACCGTCATCGCCTCGAACCGCGCGTCGCCCAGGAACACCGCGCCCATCAGGTCCACCCGGTTCACCCGGCACCCCGACAGGTCGAAGTCCACCAGGATCGCCCCCGGCGCCACCACGTCCATCCCCGGCCAGAAGTCCGCGCCCGGCCGCAGGTGCGACACCAGCTCCCGCTGCACCGCCGTGCGCCACGGCGCGTCCAACCCCAGGCTCACCCCGCCGCGCAACGCCGCCAGCCACGACGTCACCACCGCCTGCCGCCGCCGCGGCGCCTGCCGGCCGATCTCGGCCAGCAGCAACAACCCCTCCTCCTCGCCGGCCCGGAACAACCGGTTCGCCTCACGCCACACCGACACCGGGGCCTGGGCCGCACCCGCCTCCGGCCCCACCCGCCGCCGCGCGTGCTCGTCCAACAACGTCTCCGAACGCGACGCGCGCACATGACGCACGCCAATCCAGACGATGACCACGGCCACCGCCAACGGCATCAGCCACGACGACATACCCCCGATCATGCCCGTCCCGCCTACGTCCACGGACGTACTTCCCGTCACCGCTTCGTGCCCGACGCCGAGACACGCGCCCGAGCGGAGCATCGACGGCATGGAACCGACCCACAGCCCGGCCCCGCGCGCCTCCGACGCCGACCGCGAACGCACCGCCGCGCGGCTGCGCGACGCCGTCGGCGACGGCCGCCTCACCCTCGCCGAAGCCGACGAACGCATCGCCGCCGCCTACACCGCCGTCCACCACCACGAGCTCGCCACCCTCACCGCCGACCTGCCCGAGCCGCCGCCACCGCCCGCCCCGCCCGCACGGCACCGGCCGCCCCTGCTGCCGATCGCGCTGCTCGTCCTCGCCGTCGCCTGGATCGCCTCGCCCCTGCCGTTCCCGTGGCCGCTGCTGCTCATCGCCCTGCTCGCGCACCGCGGCCTGCGGCACCGCCGGCGGCGCGACCCGATCACCCCGGCGGCCTGATCCACCCGCACCCGCTCCTGCCCTAGAGTCCGCCCCATGGACCTGACCGACGCGTGCTTCGCGGGCGCCGCCCGACAGGCCGAGCTGCTGCGATCGGGCGCGTTCACCTCGCGCGCCCTCGTCGCCGAATGCCTGCGCCGCATCGACCGGCACGACCGGAGCCTCAACGCGTTCCGGCTCGTGTTCACCGACCGCGCCCTCGCCGACGCCGAGCACGCCGACGCCCGCCTCGCCCGCGGCGAGCACGCGCCCCTGCTCGGCGTGCCCGTCGCGGTCAAGGAAGACCTCGCCATCGCCGGACTGCCCACCACCAAGGGCACCGCCGCGGTCGACACCACCGCGCCCGCCGACGCCGAGATCGTCCGCCGCCTGCGCGAGGCCGGCGCCGTGGTCGTGGGCCGCACCCGCATGCCCGAACTCGGCCTGTGGCCGTACACCGAGTCCACCTGGGCCGGCGCCACCCGCAACCCCTGGTCGCCCGACCACTCGCCCGGCGGGTCCAGCGGCGGGTCGGCCGCCGCCGTCGCCGCGGGCCTCGTCGGCGCCGCCGTCGGCACCGACGGCGCGGGCTCCGTCCGCATCCCCGCGGCCTGCACCGGCCTGTTCGGCCTCAAACCGCAACGCGGCCACGTGCCGCTGACCCCCGACCGCGACGTCTGGGGCGGCCTGGTCGCCGCCGGACCCATCACCCGCCACGTCGCCGACGCCGCCCTGCTCCTGGACGTCCTGGCGCCCGGCGGCGACCACGCCGCCGCCGTCACCGCCACCCGGACCCTGCGCATCGCCGTGTCCCTGCGCACCTGGGGACGCGGCATCCCCGTCGACCCCGAAGTCCGCGACGCCGTCCTCGACACCGCGGGCCTGCTCGCCGACCTCGGCCACGACGTCACCCGCGTCGACCCCGACAACCTGCACGACGTCGCCGGACCCGCCGTGCTCGCCGCCCGCTACCTGCACAGCGCCGCCACCACCGAACAGGCCCTGGACCGACCCGACCGGCTCGACGCCCGCACCCGCGCCGTCGCCGCCCTCGGCCGCTCCCTGCCCGCGCCCGCCGTGCGCGCCGCCCTCGCCCAGACCGCGAAGCTCACCGACCACGCCAACCGGCTCTTCGACCACCACGACCTGCTGCTCACCCCCGTGCTCACCCGGCCGCCCCTGCGCGTGGGCGAGTGGAACCGCCGACCCACCCTCGCCGCGCTGCTCGCCGCCGCCCGCATGACCACGTTCCTGCCCCTGTGGAACATCACCGGCAACCCCGCCGCGGCCGTCCCCGCCGGCCACACCCGCACCGGCCTGCCCCTGGCCGTGCAGCTCGTCGCCACCACCGACGACGACCGCACCATCCTCACCGCCGCCGGCCAACTCGAACGCGCCCGCCCCTGGACCGACCGCCGCCCACCCGCCTACCCCTGACCCGCGCGCGTGTCCGACGCTCCGGAACCCCCGAGTCGAACGCGCGGGACGCGCCGCTACCGCTCCCGCCGCGCCAGCTCCGACCGCCACCGCCGCAACCACTCCGGCACCGGGCCGCCCGCCACCGCGTCCACCTCGCCCTGCACCACCCGCCGCAGCACGTCGTCCGGCCCCTCGGCCAGGCGTCCCAGCACCTCCTCGCGCACCGCGGGCCAGTCACCGGACGACGACGCCACCGACCGCAGCCGCACGTAGGCCTCCCACACCGGATGCGCCAGGAACGCCCGCCGCCGCAGGTCCACCGCCCGCTGCAGCCACCCCGCGCGCAGGCACTCGTCCACGCCCAGGTCCACCAACGGGGTCGCCGCGCCACGCCCGCCCGTCGCCGCCAGACCCCGCTCCACCCACGCCACCGCCTCCGCCGACCGGCCCGCGTCCCGCAGCACCGTCGCCACCCGCAGGTAGTGCCAGCCCGACGACAGGTCCCGCGACAGCACCAGCACCTGCAGGTCCACGTCACCGGTGTGCTCGGCCAACTCCTCCATCACCCGCAGCAACGCCCACCGCTCCCGGTCGTACCGGCCGGTCTCCCCGAACCCGATCACCGGCAGCCGCTCGAACCGCGCCACCGCCTCCGCCCGGTAGGACGCCAGCCCGTCCTCGCCCAACGCCGACGCGTACGCCGCCAACCGCACCTCCGGCGGTTCGGCGAACCCCGTCTGCACCCACAACAGCCACGCCGCCAACTCACCACCGTCCACCGACGGCCCGGCCGCGCACGCCACCGCGTGCAGGTCCAACACCCGATCCACCAACCCGGCCAACGCCACCCGCTGCTCGCCGCCCTGCGCGGCCCGCACCAGCACCTCGGCCAACTCCCGCGCCACCACCGCCGCGCCCGGCCCGCCCCGCACCAGGGCCGACAGCTCCGCCACCACCGCCGCCAACTCGTCCCACCGCGCCGACCACGGGACGTCGACACGGGCCAGCGCGGCCGCCGCACGACCGGGTAAAGCGTCCACCGCGACATCCAACCGCACCCCGACCGGCCCGACGAGACCCGCTCGGACGCCCTTCCGCCCGCCGGACCCGCCCCGACCACGCGAAAGGGGGCGCCGGCGACCACCGCCGACGCCCCACCACTGCGTCCAAGATCACTGACCGGTGCTCACTCCTGCAGCGGACGCGGCTCCCCGGCCCCGACCTCGCGCGCCGCCGGCGACGACCCCAACGTGCCGCGCTCCGCCCCGCGCTCCACCGACGCCTGCTCCAACGGGCCCGGCACCTCCTTGCGCGCCACGGCCTCCGCCGCGCGCACCGCCTCCGCCACCGCCGGGTCCGGAGCCGTGTCGAACCACTCCGCGACCGACGCGTCGTCCTGCTCCGGCGCCGAGCTCACCGGCTGCTCGTAGGCGGGCGGCTCGTAGCGGAACACGCCGTCCTCGCCCGGCGCGCCCAGCATCTTCGCGAAACCCTCCAGCGCCTTGCCGTAGTCCGACGGCACCAGCCACACCTTGTTCGCGTCGCCCTGCGCCATCTGCGGCAACGTCTGCAGGTACTGGTAGGCCAGCACCTCCGGCGTCGGCTTGCCCGCCTTGATCGCCGCGAACACCTTCTCGATCGCCTTCGCCTGACCCTGCGCCTGCAGGTACCGGGCCGCCCGCTCACCCTGCGCCCGCAGGATCGCCGACTGCCGCTCCGCCTCCGCGCCCAGGATCGCCGCCTGCTTCGCGCCCTCCGCCGAGAGGATCTGCGCCTGCTTCTGGCCCTCCGCGGACTTGATCGCCGCCTCCCGCTGGCCCTCGGCGTTGAGGATCATCGCGCGCTTCTCCCGGTCCGCGCGCATCTGCTTCTCCATCGAGTCGCGGATCGAGGGCGGCGGGTCGACCGCCTTCAGCTCCACCCGCGCCACCCGGATGCCCCACCGGCCCGTCGCCTCGTCCAACACCCCGCGCAGCTGGTTGTTGATCTGGTCACGGGACGTCAGCGTCTCCTCCAGGCTCATCCCGCCGACCAGGTTGCGCAGCGTCGTGGTCGCCAACTGCTCCACACCCACGATGTAGTTCGAGATCTCGTACACCGCCGCCCGCGGATCGGTCACCTGGAAGTAGACGACCGTGTCGATCGACACCGTCAGGTTGTCCCGGGTGATCACCGGCTGCGGCGGGAACGACACCACCTGCTCGCGCAGGTCGATCCGGGCCCGCACCCGGTCGAAGAACGGCACCAGGATGTTCAACCCCGGCGCGGCGGTCGTGCGGTAGCGGCCCAGCCGCTCGATCACCGCGGCCGTGGCCTGCGGGATCACCAGCACCGACTTCACCGTGACTATCAGGACGAACAGCACCAGGACCGCGATGACGATCAGCGTGGTGGTCAACTCTCCCCGCCTCCACTCAGGCCCCGGACAGCACCACTGCGGTCGCGCCCGAGATCTCGACAACAGTGACTTCGGCGCCGGGCTCGATGACCTCGTGGTCCAACGACCGCGCCGACCACACCTCGCCGCCGATCCGCACCCTACCGCCGTGGCCGTCCACAGTGGACACGACGACGGCCGTGCTGCCCACCAGGGCCTCCACGCCCGACCGGTGGCCCTGGCCCAACGCCATCCGGCGCTTGATCGCGGGCCGCGCGCCCGCCACCAGCCCCAGCGACACCAGGCCGAACACGATCGCGCTGAGCACCACGTCCGCGCCCAACGCCGACGCGCCCGCCGCGCCGAACGCGGCCAGACCCAGCATGACCAGCACGAAGTCGCCCGAGAGGATCTCGGCCGCCACCAGGACGACACCGAGGATCAACCAGATCAGCGCGGCCACCCACCCATCCTCGCACTATCCGCGACCGAGGGTGGGGGTTTCAGTCCTGCGGCTCGGTCACGAAGTCGATCAGCCGCTCCACCGCGCCGATCAACGGCGTCTCCAGGTCCCGGAACCCCGACACCCCCGCCAACACCCGACGCCACCCCTCATGGGGCTCGCCCCAGCCGAGCGCGGCGCACACACCCTCCTTCCACGGCACGCCCCGCGGCACCACCGGCCACGCCGCGATCCCCACCGACGCCGGCTTCACCGCCTGCCACACGTCCACGTACGGGTGACCGGTGACCAGGACGTCCTCGTCCCGGATCGCCGAGACCAGCCGCGACTCCTTGCTGCCCGCCACCAGGTGGTCCACCAGCACGCCCAGCCGCCGCCCCGGGCCCGTGCCGAACTCCGCGATCCGGCCGGCCAGCTCGTCCACCCCGTCCAGCGGCTCGACCACGACGCCCTCCACGCGCAGGTCGTGCCCCCACACCCGCTCCACCAGCTCCGCGTCGTGCAGGCCCTCCACCCAGATCCGGCTGTCCCGGGCCGTGCGGGCCCGCAGCCCTTCGACCTTCACCGAGCCCGACGCCGTGCGCGCGGGAGCGGCCGCCTCGGGCGCGGGCCGCACCAGCGTCACCGGCTGCCCGTCCACCAGGAACCCCGCCGGGCGCAGCGGGAACAGCCGGTGCCGCCCCCGCCGGTCCTCCAGCACCACCTGGCCGTGCTCGAACCGCACCACCGCGCCGCAGAACCCCGACGCCGGGTCCTCCGCCACCAGCCCGACCTCGGCCACCACCTCGGGCACCGTCCTGCGCTTGCGGCCCGACAGCACGTCGCGGCCGTAGTCGTGTGATCGCACGGCCGGCGACGTTACCGGCCCCCGGCCACCGACGGGTGCCCGGGGAAGAACCCGGCGAACACCTCGCACCACGCCGCCAACCGGTCCCCGTCCACCACCGCCGACCAGCGCTCGATCCCGTCGCGCAGGTCGGGAGAGGCGTAGGCGAAGTCCACCGCGTCCACCGCCGGGTCGCCCACGCACGGCCGCGGGTCGATCGCCACCAACCCGCGCTCGCCCGCGTCCAGGACGTTGCCGAAGTGCAGGTCGCCGTGCAGCAACGTCGCCGCCACCCGGTCACGGGCCAGCGCCGCCGCCTTCGCGTGCGCCGCGTCGTGGTCGCCGGGGTGCCGCCGGCGCAGCACACCGAAGATGAAGTCCACCCGCTCGTGCAACGGCGGGAACCCCTCCGGCGGCGCGACGTGCAGCGCCCGCAGCACCTCGGCCAACCCCGGACCGTCCGCGGCGGGCGTGCCCGGCACCAGCCCTTCCAGCAGCAACGCGCCCCGCGCCGGATCCGCCCGCAGCACCCGCACCATCCGCGGCGACGGCTCCCACGCCCGCAGCGCCGCGTGCTCCTGCACCGAGATCGCCGGCTCCGGCGTCACCTTCAACACCACCGGCTCACCGCCGCGCGTGCACAGCAGCGCGTGCGACGTGCCGCCGGAGAACGACCGCACCACCTCCAGGCCCCAGTCCCGGCACAACCCCGCCACCAGCGCGTCCAGCCCGTCCAGCCACGACCGCACCCCCGGCCCGAAGCGCCGCGTCATCCGGTCCTCCAACGACGCCATTCAGCCGTCCAACCTCAGGATGAACTCCTCCACGTCCTCACCACGCCCCTCCGCGAACCCCACGTCCTCGCCGACCGGCACGAACCCGCACTTCTCCAACACCCGCAGCGACCCCACGTTGTCCACCGCCGCCCGCGCGTACAGCGGGCGCAGCGGCTCCTCCCGCAGGAACCGCTGCAACGCCGCCGTCGCCAACCCCTTGCCCCAGTGCTCGCGGTCGATCCAGCACGTCACCTCGGGCCCACCGAACCGGGTGAACCGCCCCACGTGGCCCACCACGTCGCCGTCGAACACCACCGTCCGCGCCGCCACCGAGTCGTCGGCCAGGATCCGCGCCCACCGCACCAGGAACGCCGCCCGGTCCGACGGGTCCGACGGGGTGAACGCGGCCATCCGGACCGCCTCCGGATCGCGCTGGTGCTCGAAGAACAGCAACACGTCGGCAGCGGTCACCTCGCGCAGTTCGACGTCCACGCGGCAAGTAGACAACACGCACCCGCGACGCCAGAAGGTTCCCCGCCCGGATCCGCCCGCCGGCGTCCGCGCCGGTCAGGACCCGGGCCCGGCGGGCACGCGCGGCCCGGTCAGAACGCGGGCCAGGGGATCGCCGGCCACTCGTCGGACGGCTTCGGGAACACCCCCGCCGCCAGCAGCTTCTCCACCCGCTCGGTCAACGCGCGCACCTCCGCGCGCGTCAGGTGCTCGTGCAGCCGCTGCGACAGCTCCCCGTCCAGGCACGACCGCAGCCGCCGCAGCGACTCCACCGCCTCCCCGGGCAGCTCCTCGCCCAACCACCCCCACAGCACCGTGCGCAGCTTGGCGTCGCCGTGCAGGCAGATCCCGTGGTCCACCCCGTACACCGCGCCGTCGAGCGCGTGCAGCACGTGACCGCCCTTGCGGTCGGCGTTGTTCACCACCACGTCGAACGCCGCCATCAACCGCACCCGCGGGTGGTCGGCGTGCACCAGCACCGCCGGCTCCCCGTACCGGTCGTGCGCCCGCAGCACCGAACGCCACCCCGGCCGCACCTCGTCCACCGGCACGATGTCCACCAGGTCGTCGTCCTCGCGGGTCTCCACCCACAACTGGACCATGCCCGACCCGAACGGACCCTCCCGCAGCACCGTCGGCGGCACCACGTGCACACCGGCCGCCTCCGACACCAGGTACGTGGCCACCTCGCGGCCCGCCAGCGTGCCGTCGGGGAAGTCCCACAACGGCCGCTCGCCGCGCACCGGCTTGTACACGCACTGCGCGGTCACGCCGTCGAGGCTGATCCTGCAGAACAGCGTCGCGTTCGACGCGTCCACCAGCCGGCCCTCGACGTCGATGCGGCCACGCCGCAGTAAGTCGAGCACCCCGTCGTCCGCCGGACCCACCGCCGCGCTCAGCCCTCGTCCGAACGGCGGTAGCCGTTCTGCCGCGGGCACACGTGCCCCTCCGGGTCCAGCGGCTCCGCGCACAGCGGGCACGGCTTGCGCCCTGCCCGCACCACCCGGTCGGCGCGCTCGGCGAACGCCCGCGCCTCCACCGGGCTCAGGAACACCCGCACCGCGTCCGGACCCTCCTCGGTGTCGTCGAGCACCACCGCCTCGTCGACCTCCTCCTCGGTGATCGCGAGCAGTTCGATGACCACCGCGCGGGACTCGGCGTCCCAGCCCAGCCCCATCGTGCCGACCTTGAACTCCTCCTCGACCGGCACCGCCAGCGGTTCGGTGTCCCGGAGGTCCTCGGGGACCGCGTCGGGGACGTCGGCGCCGAACCGCCGGTGCACCTCCTCCAGCAGCGAGCCGATGCGCTCGGCGAGTACGGCGACCTGTTGCTTCTCCAGCGCCACGCTGACCAGCCGGGCCTCCTCGGAGGCCTGCAGGTAGAACGTGCGCTCGCCAGGCTGCCCGACTGTGCCGGCGACGAACCGGTCGGGCTGGCGGAATACGTGGATGACGCGTGCCATGACAACGACGACCCTAGGCCACGCGAGCAAGATCGGCAGCCCTGCCCCTTGCTTTTCCACGACCGGCGAACACGACCGCCGGCCGGTCGGCGCCGCGCACCCGGATAAGGTCGCCGGGTGGTGAAGATCGCACCGTACGGAACGTGGACATCGCCCATCGCCGCGGCCGACGCCGCCGCGGCCGGCGGGGGCCTGCAGTGGGTCGACCTGCACGACGGTCGTCCCTGGTGGGCCGAGGGACGACCCGCCGAGGGCGGCCGCGTCGCGCTGGTGCGCGACGGACAGGACCTGCTGCCCCCGCCGTGGAACGTGCGCAACCGCGTCCACGAGTACGGCGGCCGGCCCTGGGTCGTGCTGGACACCCCCGAGGGGACTCGGGTGGCGTTCACGAACTGGGACGACCAGCGCGTCTACCTGTTCGACCCCGACGACCCGCGGCCCGTCCCGCTCAGCCCCGAGCCCGCGCGCCGGCACGGCTACCGCTACGCCGACCTCACCGCCGGACCCGGCCACGCCGAGGTGTGGTGCGTGCGCGAGACGGTGACCGGCGACGCCCGCACCGACGTGCGCCGCGAACTGGTCGCGCTGCCGCTGGACGGCTCCCCGCCGCGGGTGCTCGCCGCCAGCCACCACTTCATGACCGGGCCGCGGCTCTCGCCCGACGGCCGCCACTACGCCTGGATCGGCTGGGACCACCCCCGCATGCCGTGGGACGGCACCGAGCTGTGCGTCGCCGAGGTCGGCTCCTCCGACCACCGCGTCCTGGCGGGCGGCGAGACCGAGGCCGTGTGCCAGGTCGAGTGGGAGGGCGACTCCCTGCTCGCGCTGACCGATCCCGACGGCTGGTGGAACCTGTTCCGCATCGGCCTGGACGGCACGGCGGAGAACCTCGCGCCGTGCGCGGCGGAGCTGGGCGGGCCGATGTGGCGGCTGGGCAACCGCTGGTTCGCCGCCATCGGCCCCGGCCGCTACGCCGTGCTGCGCTCCGGCGCGCTGGCCGTGCTCGACGAGCGCAGCGGCACCGTCACCGACGTCGACGTGGACCAGCCCGTCTGGCACGCGCACCTCGCCGTGCACGACGGCGTCCTGGTCAGCGGCGCCGCCGGACCGCTCGCCGAGTCCGCCGTGGTGTCGCTGGACCTGTCCACCGGCGTGCTCACCGAGCACACCTCCGCCGAGTCGGCGCTGCCGGTGGAGTACCTGCCCGTGCCCGAGGAACGCGTGTTCAGCGGGCCGGACGGCGACGTGCCCGCCTACGTCTACCCGCCGTGCAACCCCGACTTCGCCGCCCCCGAGGGCGAGAAACCGCCCTACGTCGTGCACGTCCACGGTGGGCCCACCGGCCGTTCCGCGCCCGTGCTCGACGCGGAGCTCGCCTACCTGACCAGCCGCGGCATCGGCGTGGTCGCGGTCAACTACGGCGGCTCCACCGGCTACGGGCGGGCGTTCCGCGAACGGCTGCGCGAGCAGTGGGGCGTGGTCGACGTGCACGACTGCGCCGCCGTCGCCCAGGCCTTGGCCGACTCCGGCGCCGCCGACGGCGACCGGCTCGCCATCCGCGGCGGCAGCGCGGGCGGCTGGACCTCGGCCGCGTCGCTGACCTCGGTGAAGACCTACCGGTGCGGCATGGTCGCGTTCCCCATCCTCGACCTGGCCGGCTGGACCGGCGAGGGCGGCGAGACCCACGACTTCGAGTCCCGCTACGTCGAGGGCCTGGTCGGGCCCTGGCCCGCCGCCGCCGACCGGTACGCGGAGCGGTCGCCGTCGCACCGGGTGGACCGGCTGGCCGGGCCGGTGCTGCTGCTGCAGGGTTTGGAGGACGAGATCTGCCCGCCGGAGCAGGCCGACCGGTTCGCCTCCGCGCTGGACGGCACCGGCATCCCGCACGCCTACCTCACGTTCGAGGGCGAGCAGCACGGGTTCCGCAAGGCCGAGACGATCGTCGCCGCGCTGGAGGCCGAGCTGTCGTTCTACGGGCAGGTGTTCGGCTTCACGCCCGAGGGGATCGCGGTCCTGGAGCTGCGCCGGTGACGCCCCACGCGGCCGGCGCCGCCCGCTCGGGTGCCGCCACCTCAGGGTCCGCCACCTCAGGGTCCGCTGCGGCCGGGCCCGCGCTGCTGCGGCCCGGCGACCGGGTCGTCGTGGTCAGCCCGGCCGGACCGTGCTCGGCCGAACTCCTCGACGCAGGCACCGCGTGGCTGCGCAAATGGGGCCTGGACGTGCGGATCGACGCCCACGCCCTGGACACCCACCCGACGCTGGACTACCTCGCCGGCCACGACGCCGACCGCGCCCGCTCCTTCGAACGGGCCTGGCTGGACCCGACCGTGGCCGGGGTGCTGTGCGCCCGGGGCGGCTATGGCAGCCTGCGCATGGTCGACCTGGTCGACTGGACCGCCGTCGCGGCCGCCGCGGACGGCAAGGTGTTCGTCGGCTCCAGCGACACCACCGTGCTGCACGAGCGGTTCCTGGCGCACGGCGTGCCCACGTGGTTCGGGCCGATGATCGGCACCAGGGCGTTCGTCGAGGACACCGACGCCCGCGAACGGCTCCGCACCGCCCTGTTCACCGGCGTGACGTCCTACCGGGGCGTCGGCATGGCGCCCGGAGTCGCGCGGGGTGTCGCCGTGGGCGGCAACCTCAGCCTGCTCGATGCGCCGCCGCCTCCCGGCGCGGTCGTGCTGCTCGAGGACGTCAACGAAGAGCCGTACCGCCTCGACCGGATGCTCACCGACTTGCTGCGGTCCGGGTGGTTCGACCAGGTCGCCGGGCTCGTCCTCGGCTCGTGGACGGGGTGCGGCGACCCGTCCGCCGTGCTCGCCGACCGGCTCGGCGGACTCGGTGTGCCGATCGTCGCCGACGCCCGGTTCGGGCATTGCGAGGGCCAGCTCACCGTGCCCCTCGGCGTGCCGGTCGAGGTCGACGGCGGCACCGGGGTGGTCACCGTCGTGACGTGAGCACCCCGGCGTCGCCGCCGTCGCTGCCACCTGACCCGGTCACCGGCTCCAGTCGCCGGTCCTCACCGGGTCCGGCCGTTCCCCCGGTCCGACGGTCACAGGCCGAACGCGAGCAGCACGTCGCCGCCGTCCGGGTTCGGGTACTCCGGCGAGTAGCCCGCCTGCACGTACACCATCCCGTCGGCCACGACCGCGCCACCGCCACCACCGGAGATCGTGCCGCCGCGACCCGGCAGGCCGTTGACGCCGGTGAAGTCCCGGATCGTGTCGTAGGTCCACAGCACCCGGCCGTCACGCGCCGAGTACGCCCGCAGCTTGCCGTCGTTGCCGCCCTCCCACACCAGGCCCGGACTGCTCGTCACCGCCGGGCCGTGGCCCAGCGTGCAGACCTCCGGGTGCGCCGCGGCGCCGCCGGTCGTGCAGCCGTCCGCCGGGTTCGGCGTCTCCCACAGCACGCGGCCCGTGGCCGGGTCCACCGCGAACACCGTGCCCGGGTCGGCGAAGTACGTCGCGATGTAGAGCCGGTGCCCGTCGTAGCTCGTGCCCCACTGGATGCCCGAGATGCCGCCGTTGGGCAGCGGCACGCCCAGCTGCCGACGCCACACCACCTCGCCGGTCGCCGCGTCGAACACGTGGTAGACGCCCATCTTCTGCCCGACCCCGACCAGCCGCCGCCCGTCGACGGTGAACAGGTTCGGCGTCGCGCCGATGTCGTAGTCCAACGCCGAGCCGTCCTTCAGGCCGGGGCAGTAGCCCTCCGGGTCGGGGCTGGTGCACAACCCGCGCCACGTGTCGGCTTTCGTGACCTGGTTGCGCCACTTCACCGCGCCCGTGCGGTGGTCCAGCGCCAGCAACGTGTCGAAGTCGCCCGCGCTGCCGGTGTAGTTCTGGCCGGTGCCGACGTACACCGTGCCGCTGCGCGGGTCGACCACCGGCGAGCTCCACACCCCGGCGCCCGACGGCTCGTACCGGGTCGCGCCACTGGGCCACGTCCCGACCGCCTGCGGTTCGGGCACGGTGTAGTGGCGCCACACCAGTTCGCCGGTGCGCGCGTCGAGGGCGTCGAGGTGGCCGCGGAACGTGCAGCACGGGTAGTTCGGGTCGTCGGTCCCGTCCGGGCTGGTGGCCGCGTTCTCACCGCTCGACGTGCCGACGTACACCTTCCCGTCGTGCACGATCGGTGAACTGGTCACCGTCGCCGCCGGGTGCGCGTCGACCTGCTCGGCCCACACCACCCGACCCGTGGCCTGGTCCAGCGAGTAGACGAAGCCCCGGATGTCGCCGAAGTACACCCGCCCGCCCGACACCGACGGGCTGTCCCACGGGATTGCCGGCCGGGCGCCCGGAGCGATGCCGGAGAGGTCCGTCGTCCACACCTCCGCGCCGGTCTGCGCGTCCCGCGCGTGGAACTTCCCGTCCGGCCCGCCGAAGAACGCCACCCCGCCGACCACGGCGGGCTGGCTCCGCACCGGAGCCGCCGACTTCGGGAACGCGAACGCCCACTTCACCTTCAGCTTCGACACGGTGCGAGGCGTGATCCGCCACTCCGCCGCCGCATACCGCGACCCGGACGCGTCCTTCGACCAGGTGACCCAGTCACCCGACCGCTCGGGCCGCCCCGGCGAGGCCGACGTGCCCCCGCCCCCGAGCAACGCCACCGCCGAAGCCGCCGCCACCAACGCCACTACCCGTTCAGAGATCGGCATTCCATCCCCCTGCCATCGTGGAAAGCCTCTCCACCGTGACAGCGGAACCCGACGACCACGAGCCACGAAAGGACCCGATCCCGTCGGGAGAAGGTCCACCCCGACCGAGCCGATCGGTTGATCCCGACCCACCCTCGACGGACTACCCTCCGCCGCCGACCCGACGGCCGGCACCACGGCCGCCGCCGCGTTCGGCGACCGGACCGACCCACGACCTGGTGACCCGATCCACGGCCCGACCGACAGCTCGGACCGCCGTCGCGGAGGCTCGGGTCACCACCGCGACGCGCGACTGGCCGCTCGGCAGGAGGTGCCACCCGCAGGATTCCCGGTGCACCCCACGGAGTCGTCAGAGCGGCTTGCCGCGACGGTCCGTCAGGAGGTCGACCGACCCTCCACGGCGTCCGGCGGGCGGCACGAGCGCTGCGGATGACGGCCGGTCGTCCGCCCTGACGGCAGCCACCGGCCGATGTCAGGTGACGGCCACAGCCGACGTGAGGTGACGGCCAGTGTTCGCCACGTGGTGGTTAGCGGAGGTTAGGGGATGGTCACTGGTTGTCGCGGAGCATCTGGTTGTCCCGCAGTGTCTGGGTGTCGCGTCGCACCTCCTCCGCCTGGTCGCCGACGGCCTGGATCTCCTGGGCCAGCTCCGGGTGACTGGTCCGCATCCTGCTCAGCGCCGCCATCAACGGCTCCAGCAGCGCCACGGCGTCGTCGGCCGCCAGCGCCTCGCGCACCACGACGTCCATCCGGCCGACCTGACCGGCCAGGCTGCGCAACGACGCCGCGTTGTCCCGGGCCCACTGCGACACCGCGCGGTCGGCCGCCCGCCGGTCCCGCTCGGCACGCACCCGGCCCTCGGCCGTCGCGCCCAGGTCGGACGGGCGCAGCCGCAGGTACCGGCGCTCCGCCGCCTGTCTGCTGGCCACCCCGAGCGCGGGCGCCAGCTCGGCCCAGCTGGTGCCCAACTCGCGTGCCGCGGCGATCAGCTGCGGTTCCCATCCGGCCAGCTCGTCGCGCAAGCGCCGCAGGAGGACCAGTGCGGACAGCACCTGCCCCGCACTGAGGTCTTCCCCGGTCGCCGCCGCTCGGACGGTCTCGTAATCCCCGATCGCCATGACGTCAACTTACCGACGACATCTGGTCTTGTCAACCGGATGACGACGTGGTACAACTGAATCGCAGCGCAATCACCAGCGCATTGACCACGTAGACCAGGAGGTGTTCCCGATGTTGATGCGCACGGACCCGTTCCGGGAGCTGGACCGGCTGGCGCAGCAGTTCTTCAGCGGGCCGGGCACCTGGTCGCGGCCGACGCCCATGCCGATGGACGCCTACCGCGCCGGGGACCAGTTCGTGGTGGAGTTCGACCTGCCCGGTGTCACGCCGGACGCCATCGACCTCGACGTCGAGCGCAACGTGCTCACCGTCAAGGCCGAGCGTCGCCCCAACCGCACCGACGACGTCGAGATGCAGCTGTCGGAGCGACCGCTGGGCGTGTTCTCGCGCCAACTGTTCCTCGGTGACTCGCTCGACGTCGACCGGATCAAGGCGGACTACGACTCCGGCGTGCTGACGCTGCGCATCCCGATCGCGGAGAAGGCGAAGCCGCGCAAGATCGCCATCGGCCAGACCGACGACGCCCCGAAGGAGATCAACGCCTGACACGTCGACGCCGTCGGATACCGGATGTGCGCCGGGTCTACGGCAGGTAGGCCCGGCGCACGTCGTCCACCGACCACGACTTCGCCCACACCCACCGCACTACGCCGACGGATCCATCGACGCGGTGCCGCCGCAACGCGGTCGACCGCCCGGTCGGTCGCCGGCCCGGCAATCGGCGTGGCATCGGCGGAAATCGGTGGATCGTGCCGGCTGGCATCCGACAGGATCGCCGACCATGCGACCGGCACAGGGGGAAGTGCTGCACTTCTCCGAAGACCCCGCGATCACCCGGTTCGAGCCGCACGTCGCCGCCACCGCCCGGCAACCCGAGGCGTACGTGTGGGCCGTGGACCACGCACGGTCGCCCGACTACTGGTTCCCGCGCCAGTGCCCGCGCGCGCTGACGTGGGTCGAACCCACCACCAGCGCCGAGGACCGGGCGTGGCTGGGCGTCGAGCGGGTCCACGCGATCGAGTTCGGCTGGCTGCGTCGGATGCAGACCACCCGCCTCTACGCCTACCGGTTCGACGCCGGGGCGTTCCGGCCGTTCGGTGAACCGACCAACGCCCACGTGGCCACCGAACCGGTCGAACCGCTCGGCGCGCCCGAAGCGGTCGGCGACCTGCTCGCGTTGCACGAGGACGCGGGCATCGAGCTGCGGCTGATGGCCAACCTGTGGCCGTTCTGGCGGCGGGTGGTCACGAGCACGCTCGGGTTCAGCGGGATCCGGCTGCGCAACGCCCTGCCCGAACCGGACTGACGAACGCGCGGCCACCACCACCGGGCCGGCGCGACTGGACTGCCACCAGCACGACTGCCGCAGCTCAGCGGAAGTCGGCGGCGTGGTCGCGTGCCCACCGGTCGAACGTCAGGCCGGGCCGACCCAGCACCCGCTCGACGTCCGGCGACACCCAGCTGTTGCCCTCGGGATGACGGCCCATCTCCAGGAACCACTCGGCCACCACGGCCGGGTAGACGTCACGCCACAGCTCACGGGCCTCGGCCGGGGTCAGCTCCACGAACCGCACGTCACGGCCGATCGCCTCACCGATCATCCGCACCGCGTCCCGCCGACGCACGGGGGCCGGCCCGGTCGGCTGGTAGGTCCGGCCCCCGTGCCCGTCCTCCACCAGCGCCGTCACCGCGATCGCCGCGATGTCGTCCTCGTGCACCATCGCGCTGTGCCAATCACCGAACGGCGCTCGCACGACACCCTCGTCGCGGATCGACGGCGCCCACTCCCTCGTGTTCGCCATGAACTCGCCCGGGAACAGGTGCGTCCACTCCATCCCGGAGGCCTCGATCGCCCGGTGGAACACCCGGTGCCACGACTCCAGCGGATCGTCCTCGGACCGGCTCGGGTCGTTGTGCCCGAGATGCGTCACCCGCCGCACCCCGGCGCCCACCAGCGCGTCCACGATGGCCGGGCCGTCGCCTTCCATCGACACCAGGTGCACCCGTTCCACCCCGCGCAACGCCGCCGACAGCGACGCCGGGTCGGTGAAGTCGCCGGCCACCACCTCGACGGCCGCAGGCAGCCGAGCAGCCGCCGGATCACGGGTCAACGCCCGGACCGACCGCCCCGCGTCGAGCAGTCGACGCACCACGCATCGTCCGACGGTGCCGGTCGCACCGGTGACCAGAATCGGCATTGCTTCCTCCGGACAAGACAAGAAGGCACGACTCATAAGCCCTGGTGAGGACCATGGGGAGCACGGTTCGATCGCCGAGTCGGACGATGCCGAAACAAATGCCGAATTGTCAAACACGAACACGCTGTTCACGTTTTCCGGAAATGGGGGACAACGACGCGGGGTTGCCCACATACCGACCGGTCGGTACCCTCGCGACGTGGACGAACGGCGCATCGACGCGGTGGTGTTGGACTGGGGTGGCGTGCTCACGGTCTCCGTGCCCGCCTTCATCGAGGACTGGCTGACTTCGGAGAACATCGACCGGGACCACTACCGCCGGACCATGCGGGACTGGATGGGCCGCGACGCGCTGCCCGACAGCCCGGTGGCCCGACTGGAGACCGGCGAACTCGAGACCGGCGAGTTCGAAGCGCTCCTGGCCGCCGAACTGACCACCCTCGACGGACGCGAGGTGGCGTCGAAGGGCCTGCTGCGCCGCATGTTCGGCAGCGCCCACCCCGACCCGAAGATGGTCGACCTGGTCCGCGAACTGCGCGCCGACGGTCTGCGGACCGTGCTGCTGTCCAACAGCTGGGGCGAGGGCTACCCCGAAGAGCTGCTGCTCGAGCTGTTCGACACGATCGTGATCAGCGGGCGGATCGGGCTGCGCAAGCCCGACCCGCGCATCTTCCGGCACACGCTGGACCAGATCGGCCTGCCCGCCGAACGGTGCGTGTTCTTCGACGACGCGCCGGTCAACGTCGACGCGGCGCAGGCGGTCGGCCTGCACGCCCACCGGCACACCGACGCCGACACGACCCGTGCGGTGATCGCCCAGCTCAGGGGAGTCGCCGCATGACCGAACTACCGGGCCTGGACCTCGACCGGCTCGCCGCGCACCTGGGCACCGGCCCGTTGACCGGCGACCTGATCCCCGGCGGACGGTCCAACCTGACCTACCGCGTCACCGATGGCCACGAGCGCTGGGTGCTGCGCCGCCCGCCGCTGGGCCACGTGCTGGCCACCGCGCACGACATGTCCCGCGAACACCGGGTGATCAAGGCCCTGGCCGACACCGCCGTGCCCGTGCCGCGCGTCGAGCTGCTGTGCGAGGACACCGACGTCATCGGCGCGCCGTTCTACCTGATGGAAGAGGTGCCCGGGGTGGCGCTGCGGCACCGCGACCAGTGCCCCTGGCTCATCCCGGACAAGGCACGCACCCTGTCCGAACGGCTGGTCGACGTGCTCGCCGACCTGCACGCCGTCGACCCGAAGGAGGTCGGCCTGGGCGACTTCGGCCGACCGGACGGCTTCCTCAAGCGCCAGGTCGCCCGCTGGGGCAAGCAGCTCGACGCCTCCCGCAGCCGTGAGCTGCCCGGCATCGACGAGCTGCGCGACCGGCTCGCCGACAGCGTCCCCGACTCCGCCCGCGCCACGATCGTGCACGGCGACTACCGGCTGGACAACGTCCTGGTCACCGAGGACCCGCTGGACATCAGCGCGGTGCTGGACTGGGAGATGGCCACGCTGGGAGACCCGCTCGCCGACGTCGGCCTGCTGTGCGTGTACTGGAACGGCATCGGCGCGCGCGAGGACGACCCGATCACCGGCACCGTGCCGACGCTGCCCGGGTTCGCCGGCACCGACGAGCTGGTGCGCCGCTACGCCGAGCGCAGCGGCGCCGACACCGGCGGACTGGCCTGGTACACGGCGTTCGCCTACTTCAAGCTCGCCGTGATCCTCGAAGGCATCCACTTCCGCTTCACCCACGGCCAGACCGTGGGAGCGGGGTTCGACCAGATCGGCCAACTCACCCTGCCGCTGGTGCGCCAGGGACTCGCCGCGAGCTCAGGGGAGCACTGATGGACTTCGCCTACGACGCCAAGACCGAGGAACTGCGCGAGAAGCTGCTGCGGTTCATGGACGAGTTCGTCTACCCCGCCGAGCCGGTCGCCGAACGGCAGCTGGCCGACGCCGCGGACCCGTGGGCGCGCCCGCCGGTGTTGGAGGAGCTGAAGGCGGAGGCGCGCAGGCAGGGCCTGTGGAACCTGTTCCTGCCCGACCCCGAGCACGGCGGCGGCCTGACCAACCTGCAGTACGCGCCGCTGGCCGAGATCACCGGCCGCAGCCCGCACCTGGCGCCCGAGGCGCTCAACTGCGCCGCGCCGGACACCGGGAACATGGAGGTGCTGGCGATGTTCGGCACCGAGCAGCAGAAGAAGCAGTGGCTGCGGCCCCTGCTGGACGGCGAGATCCGGTCGGCGTTCTGCATGACCGAGCCGGACGTCGCGTCCTCCGACGCCACCAACATCGCCACCAGCATCACCCGCGACGGCGACGAGTACGTCGTCAACGGCACCAAGTGGTGGTCGTCGGGCGCGATGAACCCCAACTGCGCGATCTTCATCGTGATGGGCAAGACCGACCCGGACGCCGAACGGCACCGCCAGCAGGCCATGATCCTGGTGCCGCGCGACACGCCGGGCGTGCACGTCAAGCGCGGCATGCACGTGTTCGGCTACACCGACGCCTCCCACGGCGGGCACGCCGAAATCGTCTTCGACAACGTCCGCGTGCCGGCCGACAACCTGATCGCCGGCGAGGGCGAGGGCTTCGCGATTGCCCAGGCCCGTCTCGGTCCCGGCCGCATCCACCACTGCATGCGGCTGATCGGTATCGCCGAGCGCGCGCTGGAACTGCTGTGCCGCCGCGCGATCTCGCGCGTCGCGTTCGGGCAGCCGATCGCGCGCCAGGGTGTCGTGCAGGAGTGGATCGCCGAGTCGCGGGTGCGGATCGAGCAGGCCAGGCTGCTGGTGCTCAAGACGGCGTGGCTGATGGACACCGTCGGCAACAAGGGCGCGCACACCGAGATCCAGGCCATCAAGATCGGCACGCCGCTCATGGCCGAGTGGGTGCTGGACAAGGCGATCCAGGCGCACGGCGCGGGCGGCGTGAGCCAGGACTTCCCGCTGGCCGAGCTGTGGGCCGCGGCGCGGACCCTGCGCCTGGCCGACGGCCCCGACGAGGTGCACCGGATGTCGTTGGCGAAGCGGGAGCTCAAGCGGTATTTGTGACTGGTGAGCGACTTCGACGTGTTCCTCGCCGACTGCCCCGCCCGCACGACCCTGGAGGTCGTCGGGCACACCTGGTCGGTGGTGGTCGTCGTCGCGCTGGGCGACGGGCCGCTGCGGTACGGGGAGCTGCTGGACCGGATCGGCGGCATCAGCAACAAGATGCTCACCCAGACCCTGGCCCGGCTGCGGGGCAACGGGCTGCTGACGAGCGTGGACGGGTGGCACGACCTGACCGACCTGGGTCGGTCGCTGCTCACACCCGTCCGCGCGCTCGCGGCGTGGGCCGAGGAGCACACCGGCGAACTGCTCGACGCCCGGCGGGACGCCGACGTGGGCGCGGGCGTAGACGCGGGCGTCGATGCCGATGTGCTCGACGCGGGGCGCCAGGCCCCGCCACGGGACGAACCGCTCGACGTGCGGCGGCACGCGGTGCGATAGCAGGGCGGCAGCACGTAGTGCGGCGGGCGCGAGGGCGGCGGGGTCCGTGGGCGGGTAGGCAGGCGGCCGGTGTCCGATGTCCCGAGGCCCGGGGTGGTGGTCCCGGGGGATGTTCAGGGACGGGGTCTACCGGGGCGTCCCGAGGGCGAGTGTCCCGGCGCGACTGTTCTGAGGCGAGTGTCCCGAGGCGGCCTCCGGTGAGCTGGCGGGCCATGGGTTGGTTGCCGGCCTCGTTGTTTCAACCGACGTTCGAGTTCAATGATAACGCCGTATTCTTTGAAGGTCGCGAGCAGGTTCACCCGTTCGTGCACGACACGGGGCGTGAAAGCGCAGGTCAGAGCGATACGTGAGGAACCGATCGGTTCCTGGACCTGCGCGATCATGGCCGACATGACCCGCATCTCCGTCGTCACCGGCGCCAACCAGGGCCTGGGTTTCGCCCTCGCCGAAGGCCTCGCGCACCGCGCCGCCCCGTCCGACGTCGTCTACCTCACCGGTCGCGACGCCGGTCGGGTCGCGGACGCCGCCGCCCGCATCGACCACGCCGCGATCCGCACCCACGTGCTGGACGTCAGCGACGGCCACGCCGTCGCCGCCTTCGCCGACGACCTGCGCGAACGGCACGGTGGGGTGGACGTCATGCTCTCCAACGCCGCCGCCAGGCTCACCCCCGGCGCGCCGTGGGGCGACCAGGTCGGACCCTTCGTCGCCACCAACAACCTCGGCACCACCCACGTGCTGCGCGCGTTCACCCCACTGCTGCGCCCCGGCGGCGCGCTGCTGGTCGTGGCCAGCTCCTTCGGCACCGTGCGCCAACTGCCCCACCACCTGCACGAGCACTTCGCCGCACGGTCGCTCGACGACGTCGACGCCACGATGCTCGCCTGGCGCGACGCCGTGCTCGACGGCACCGCGGCCGCCCAGGGCTGGCCGGACTGGATCAACATCCCGTCCAAGGTCGGCCAGGTCGCCGCCGTGCGCGCGGTGGCCGCCGAACGCCGCGACGCCGACTCGGCCACCGGCACGCTGATCGCCGCCGTCTGCCCCGGCCTGGTCGACACCGACGCCTCCCGCCCGTGGTTCTCCGACATGAGCGGCGCGGCCAGTCCGGCCGAGGCGGCGAAGCCGTTGCTCGACCTGGCGCTCGGCGCGCGCCGCCCGGAGCACTACGGCGAGCTGGTCCAGTTCGGCCGGGTGTTGCGCTGGTCGTGAGGCACGGCCGCGAGCAGGGTGCGCGTGTAGTCGTGCCGCGGTGACAGCAGCACCTGCTCCACCATGCCCTGCTCCACCAGCTCGCCCCGGTACATCACCGCGACCCGGTCGGCGATCGTCCACGCCAGACCGAGGTCGTGGGTGATCACCAGCGCCGCCAGGCCCAGCTCACGGCGCAGCCGCAGCAGCAGCGCCAGGATCTCCCCGCGCACGGAGGCGTCCAGCGACGCCACCGGCTCGTCGGCCACCAGCAGCCGCGGGCCCAGCGCCAACGCGCCCGCGATCACCACGCGTTGGCGCTGGCCGCCGGACAGCTCGTGCGGCAACGACGGGAAGAACAGCTCCGGTGGCCGCAGCTCGGCCTGCGACAACGCCTCGGCGACCCGCGCGGACTCGTCGCCGGGCACCCGGTGGATGCGCAGGCCCTCCGCGACCGCCTCGTACACCGAGTGCCGGGGGTTCAGCGCGCTCGTCGGGTCCTGCAGCACCAGCTGCACCTGCCGCCGGTACGCGCGCAGACCCGCCGCCGACCGGGGGAGTTCGACGCCCTCGAACAGCACCCGGCCCGCGGTCGGCTTCTGCAGTCCCAGCAACGTGCGGGCCAACGTCGTCTTGCCCGAGCCCGACTGGCCGACCAGCGCGACGATCTCCCCGGCCCGCACCTCCAGGTCGACCCCGGCCACGGCCTGCGTCGCGCCGAACGACACCCGCACGCCCTCCGCCCGCAGCAGCACCGGCCCGTCCGGGGCGACCTCCGACGGCGTCACGTGCCTCGACGCCGGATCGCCCACGGTCGGGAACGCCGCCGCCAACGCCTGCGTGTGCGGGTGGGTCGGCGCCGCGATCACCTCCCGCGCCGGCCCCTCCTCCACGACCTGCCCGTGCCGCATCACGGCCAGCCGGTCGCACGTCGAGGCCAGCACGGACAGGTCGTGGCTGATCATCACCAGCCCGATCCCGCGCTCGGCCACCAGCCGCTTGAGCAGGTCGAGCACCTGCGCCTGCACCACGACGTCCAGCGCCGTGGTCGGCTCGTCGGCGATGACCAGGCGCGGCTCGCACGCCAACGCCATCGCGATCATCACCCGCTGCTTCTGCCCGCCCGACAGCTCGTGCGGGTAGGCCCGCGCCGCCCGCGCCGGCAGCTCCACCTGGTCCAGCAGCGCCGACACCGACCCGGTCACGCCGTGCAGCCGCATCGGCTCGGCGATCTGCTCCCCCACCCGGTGCACCGGGTTCAACGCGTGCATCGCGCCCTGGAACACCACCGACGCCGCCGCCCACCGCACCGCCCGCAGCCGGCCCCACGACATCCCCTGCACGTCCTCGCCGTCGAGCAGCACCTGGCCCTCGACGCGGGCGTTGCGCGGCAGCAACCGCAGCACCGACATCGCCACCGTCGACTTCCCGCAGCCCGACTCCCCCGCCAACCCCAGCGTGCGCCCCGCCTCCAGCGCCAGCGACACCGACCGCACCGCGGTCGCCTCGCCGCGCGCGGTCCGGTAATGCACGCTCAGGTCGCGCAACTCCAGCAGGCTGCTCACCGCTCCCCCTTCAGCCGCGGGTTGAGCACCGTCTCCAGGGCCCGCCCGCACAGCGTGAACGCCAGCACCACGCACACCACGCCCAGACCCGGCGGCACCAGGAACCACCACGCCCGCTGCGACACCGCGCCGTGCATGTTCGCCGCGTGCAGCAGCGACCCCCACGACACCCGCGTCGGGTCGCCCAACCCCAGGAACGACAGGGTCGACTCCGCCACGATCGCGCTGGCCACCGTCAACGTCGTGTTCACGAACACCAGCGGCAGCACGGCGGGCAGCACGTGCCGCCCGATCACGTGCCCGTGGCCGCCGCCCAACGCGCGGGACCGCTCGATGAACGGCCGCGCCTCCACCGCCAGCGTCTGCGCCCGCACCAGCCGCGCCGTCGCCGGCCACGACGTCACCCCGATCGCCAGCACGATCGTGCCGAGCCCGCGCGGCAGCACGGTCGACAGCGCGATGGCCAGCACCAGCGACGGCAGCACCAGGAAGAAGTCGGTGAACCGCATCAGCACCGCCGACAGCCACCCGCCGAAGTGCGCCGCCGCGATCCCGACCACGGTGCCGATCAGCACCGACAACACCGTGGCCGCGAGGCCCACGACCAGCGAGATCCGGGTGCCCCACCAGGTCAGCAGCAGCACCGAACGCCCGTTGTGGTCCGTGCCCAGCCAGTGCTCCGAGGACGGCGGCTCCCACGGCCGCGCGGTCACCCGCGTCACGTCCAGCCCCGACGCGTCGGTCACCCACGGCGCCAGCACCGCCAGCACCGCGATCACCGCCAACCCGATCAGCCCCACGAGGCCGCCGCGCTGGGAGGCGAACTCCCGCCACGTCGCCCGCGCCGCGGCCCGCCGCCGCTGCCACGCGATCGTCGTCACGACGCACGCACCCGCGGGTCCAGGACCCGGTACAGCAGGTCCGCGAACACGTTCATGGTGATCACCGCTCCCGCCAGCACCACGAACGTGCCCTGCAGCAGCGGCAGGTCCGGGCCGGTCAGCGCCTCGTAGGTCAACAGCCCCAGCCCCGGCCAGGAGAACACCGTCTCCACCGTGATCGCGCCCGACACCACCAGCCCCAGGTGCAGGAACACCAGGGTCACGGTCGGCAGCAGCGCGTTGGGCACCGCGTGCCGCCGCCGCACCAGGTCGTCGCGCAACCCCTTCGCCCGCGCCGTGGTCAGGTAGTCGGCGTGCATCTCCTCCAGCAACGACGACCGCATCACCAGCAGGTACTGCGCGTAGACCACGGCGATCATGGTCAGGCACGGCAGCACCATGTGGTGGGCCACGTCGACCGCCTGCGACAGGAAGTCCGGCGGCGTGTCCGGGTAGCGCATGCCGCCGCTGGGGAACAGGTCGCCGGTCGCCAGCGACAGCAGCATGCCCAGCCAGAACGTCGGCATCGCCCACTGCGCCAGCGCCAGCCCGGTGGAGATCCGGTCCGACCGCGACCCGCGCCGCCACGCGCCCCGGATGCCCAGCCACAGCCCGATCACCACGGCCAGCACGGTCGACGTGCCGGTCAGCAGCACGGTCGGCCACAGCCGTTCGCCGATCAGCTCCAGCACCGGCCTGCTGTAGACGTAGGAGGTGCCGAAGTCGCCGCGCAGCGCCGCGGTCAGGTAGTCGAGGAACTGCTCGTCCAACGGCTTGTCCACGCCCAGCCGCGCGCGCAGCTCGGCGAGCTGGTCGCCGGTCACCGGCCGGCCGCGCGTCATCGCGACCACCGGGTCGCCGGGGATCACCCGGAACAGCAGGAACCCCAGCGCCACCACGAACAACAGGCTGACCAGCGCGCCGCCGACCTTGCCCGCCAGGTGCCGGATCACTCGCGGTCCTCCGCGCGCAGCCCGCGCCGCCGGCCGATCAGCCACGCGCCGCCGACCAGCACGATCAACGCGCCGCCGACCACGCCGAGCACCAAGCCCGTGCCGGACCCGGTCGGCTCCCCGGTCGACGCGACCGGCGTCGCGCCGTAGTAGCCCCACACGCCGTTCTGGGCCATGATCACGCCGCCCGGGTCGGGCTGCACGGGGAACGAGGCGAACTTGTCGCTGCGGTAGGCCTCCAGCGCGTTGTCGTAGCCCAGCACCACGGCCGGCACCTGGTCGTAGAACCGCTGCTGCATCTGCCGCACGAGCTCGCGCCGCTTCGCCGGGTCGAACTCGGCGCGCTGCCGCGCGTAGAGCGCGTCGTACTCGGGGTCGCAGAAGAACGTGTCGGTGGTGCCGCCCTTGCCGTCGGCGTTGGGCCGCTGGCCGCACGTGTGCAGCGACAGGATGAAGTCCGGGTCCGGGTTGGTGCCCCACCCGGAGAACACCAGGTCGAACGTCCCGGCCGTGCTGGACTCGTTGAGCTGGTTGTCCGACACGATCTGCACGTCGACCACGATGCCCAGGTCGGCCAGCGACCGCTTGACGAACTCGCCGGCCTGCTCGTCGTAGGCGCGGCTCGCGTGCCCGAGCAGCCGCAGCTCCATCCGCCTGCCCTGCGGCGAGACGCGGATGCCGTCCGCGCCGCGCGCGTAGCCCGCCCGGTCCAGGTCGGCGTTGGCCGCGGCCGGGTCGTAGGGGTGCGCCTGCTCCGGCGTGAAGTGGTAGTCGCCGAACACCGGCGGGATCGGGCCGGTGCCGCGCTGCGCGTAGCCGCCGTTGACCTTGGCGATGATCCCGTCCAGGTCCAGCGACTTGGCGATCGCCCGGCGCACCACCACGTCCTTCAACGCCGGGTGGCCGTCGCCGATCGGCTCGCCGGTGCGCGTCGCCGCACCCGAGTTGATCACGATCTCGTTGAAGCGGCGGCCCTGCGCCTGGTTGCGCGTGATGCCTTCCTTGTCCTTGAGCGAGTCGAACTGCGCCGGCCCCATCCGGTTGACCAGGTCGACCTCGCCCTTGCCCAGCGCCTGCACCGCGGCGTCGGAGGTCTTGTAGTAGGTGAACGTCAGCTCGTCGTACTTGGGCGCGCCGCGCCAGTAGTCCTTGTTCGCCTTGAACCGGATGAACTCGTTGGCCCGGTACTCGGTCAGGATGAACGGCCCGCTGCCCACCACGGGGGTCTGGTCGTTGCGGTACTCGCCGATGTCGGTGACCTTCGACCACACGTGCGCGGGCACGATCGGCACGTCCAGCGCCAGCATCGTCGCCTGCGGCTGCTTGGTCTTGACCACCAGCGTGCGGTCGTCGGTCGCGGTCACCGACTCGAAGTCGGCGGTGAAGCTGCCGTTGGCCGTGGCGGCGGTCTCGTCGCGCATCATCAGGTCGTAGGTGAACGCCACGTCCTTGGCGGTGATCGGCTGCCCGTCGGACCACTTCTTGCCCTCGGGCACGTGGAAGGTCCACGTCAGCCGGTCCTCGGAGGACTCCCACCGGTCGGCCAGGCCCTCCACCGGGCGCTGGTCCTTCACGTCGTAGGCGGTCAGGTAGTCGTACATCAGCCTGCCGACCTCGGTGCCCGCCTGGAAGACCGACAGGAACGGGTTGAGCGAATCCACCTGCTGGGTGATCGCCACCCTCAAGGTCACCGCCTGTTGCGCCTGCGCCGGTGTCGGCGCGAGCACTACCACCATCGTCATCGCCGCCGTGACCGCGCCGAACCGTCGGATACCCACAGTGACCGCCTCCCGCCCGTGCGTGGAAGTCAAGAAGTAACCACTACGTTGTGGCGCGCGTCAAGAACCGACATCACCTCGGTACGGTGAACGCATGCGGATCTTGATCTCGGCCGACATGGAAGGGGCGACGGGGGTCACCTGGACCGCCGACGTCGTCCCGCAGACCGAGCAGTGGCAGCGGTTCCGGCGGCTGTTCACCGGCGACGTCAACGCCTGCGTCGCGGGCGTGCGCGCGGGCGGCGCGACCGACGTGCTCGTCAACGAGGCCCACTCCTCCCAGCGCAACCTCCTGCTGGAGGACCTCGACACCGGGGCGCGGCTGCTCACCGGGCGGCACAAGCCGCTGTCGATGATGCAGGGCGTCGACTCCGGCGTGGACGGCGTGGTGTTCCTCGGCTACCACGCGGGCGCGGGCCAGGAGGGCGTCCTCGCGCACACCTACCTGGAGAACTCCATCACCGGCGTGTGGCTGGACGGCGTGCCCGCGAGCGAGGGCAGGCTCAACGCCGCGCTGGCCGCCGAGCACGGCGTCCCCGTGCTGCTCGTCACCGGCGACGACAAGGCGTGCGACGACGCCCGCGACTACGCGCCCGACGCCGGCGTCGTCGCCGTCAAGGAGTGCGTCAGCCGCTACGCCGCCGTCTGCTCACCCCCGCAGGTGACCTCCGGGCTGATCACCGAAGCCGCCCGCGCCGCCATGGGCCGCGCCGGACGCGGACCGGGCGCCGTCGCGCCGCACCGGG
The DNA here is from genome assembly GCF_055603705.1 of Actinosynnema sp. NPDC037264. NCBI lineage: Bacteria > Bacillati > Actinomycetota > Actinomycetes > Pseudonocardiales > Pseudonocardiaceae > Actinosynnema > Actinosynnema sp. NPDC037264. The sequence continues at coordinate 58,469 of NZ_JBVJVK010000017.1, forward strand.
TCGAGGTCGAGTTCGACGCCACCCACCTGGCCGCCGCCGCGGCCGTGGTACCCACGGTGGAGCAGGTCGGGGCACGCCGGGTCGGGTTCGACGCCGCGTCCATGACCGCGGCGATGCAGGCGTTCAAGGTCGTCACCGCGATCGCCGCGGGAGCAGTGGAGGGCATCTATGGCTGAGGACGTCGTCGACCTGTGCGCCGCGCTGCTGCGCTTCGACACCACCAACCGCGGCGGCGGCGAGTCCGCCGGCGAACGGGAGGCCGCCGAGTTCGTCGCCGCGCACCTGGACGCCGTCGGCGTGCCGGCCACCGTGCTCGAACCCGCGCCGCGCCGGGCCAACGTGCTGGCCCGCGTGCCCGGCACGGAACCGGGGCTGCCCGCGCTGCTCGTGCAGGCGCACCTGGACGTGGTGCCCGCCGACGCCGCCGAGTGGAGCGTGCCGCCGTTCGCCGGGATCGAGCGCGACGGCTACCTGTGGGGCCGCGGCGCGGTCGACATGAAGGACATGATCGCCATGGTCCTCGCCGTGCTGGGCGCCTGGTCCCGCGAGGGGCGACGGCCGCGCCGCGACGTCGTGCTCGCGTTCGTCGCCGACGAGGAGGACCGCGGCGAGTTCGGCGCGCACTGGCTGGTCGACCACCACGCCGACTTCTTCGCCGGCTGCGCCACCGCGATCGGCGAGTCCGGCGGCTACTCCTACCCCGTCGGCGACCGGCGGGTCTACCCCATCGGCACGGCCGAGCGCGGCACCTCCCACCTGCGGCTCACCGCCACCGGGCGCGCCGGGCACGGCTCGCGCCGCAACGACGACAACGCCGTGGCCAAGCTCCTCGCCGCGCTCGCCCGCGTCGCCGCCATCGAGCACCCCGTGCGGCTCACGCCCACCGTGCGGGCGTTCGTCGAACGGGTCGGCGCCGCGCTCGACGTGCCGGTCGACCTGGCCGACGTCGACGCCACCATCGCCCGGTTCGGCCCCGCCGCGAAGCTGGTCGAGAACACCGTCCGCAACAGCGTCACGGCCACCGTGCTGCGAGCCGGGTACAAGGTGAACGTCATCCCCGGCAGCGCCACCGCCGAGCTGGACGTGCGCACCCTGCCCGGCGCCGTGGACGAGCTGCTGGCCTCGATCGACGTCGCCCTCGGCGCGGACGTGCGACGCGAGTTCATCGCCGACGAACCGCCCGTGCAGGCCCCGATCGACTCGCCCTGGTTCGACGCCATGGCCGCGGCGCTGCGCGCGGAGGACCCCGAGGCCGTGGTCGTGCCCTACTGCATGGGCGGCGGCACGGACGCCAAGGCGTTCAGCCGGCTGGGCATCGACTGCTACGGCTTCGCCCCGCTGTCGCTGCCCGCCGGCTACGACTACCGCGCCATGCCGCACGGCGTCGACGAACGCGTGCCCGTCGACGGGCTCCGCTTCGGCGCCCGCGTCCTCGACCGGTTCCTGTCCTCGTAACGCCCCTTCACACGATCGGGTGCACCGGCCCGCGTATCCCCACCCATCGGCTCACCCTCCTAGCTCGGGGAGTGATGGTGAAGGAGGCCGGATCGTGTGGGCGCGAATCACCAGAGGAGCAGTGGCGGTGGCGGTCGCCGTGGGCGTCGCCTCGTGCGAGAGCGGGGTGTTCGACCGCCCGGGCGGCGACACCACGACCGACCCGACGACGAGCACCCGGACCACCGGCAGCGGTTCGGGTGCGGACAGGACGACCACCACGGGCAACGGGGGCACCCGGTACGGCTGGTTCCTCCCCGAGGGACCGGACTCGCCGAGCTTCTCCGAGGACAACGTGTACCGGCCACTGAAGTCGCACGACTGCGGCAAGGCCCAGACGACCCTGGACGACGAGTGGAGCGCCATGACGTCCCCGCGCAACGTGCTGCTCTACCAGGCCGGGGTCCACCTGTGCCGGGGCGAGGGGTCGGCCGGCCGCGCGATGTACGACCGCGCCTCCCGCTACGGCTGGGCGGTGAACCGCGGCCCCGACGGCAGCGGCGAGGTCGACTGCGCGACCTACCAGGCCGTGCGCAGCGTCCTGGAGCAGCAGGCGCACGACGCGTTCCCCTGCACCGAGGGCCGCCCGCCCAGGTGGCCGACCGACACCGACCGTGACGACCCGCGCACCGACCCCACGACGACCACGAGGACAAGCACGACCACCGCGACCACCACCCGCACGACGACGACCACCACCACAAGGACCACCACGACGACCACGACCACGCCATGACCACCCCGGCCGACCGGGACGCGCCCGGCAAGGGCCCCGACCAGCCGGACGCGGTGCAACGCGTCGGCGAGGCGCTGGCCAACGTCACCGTGCTCACCGGGCTGCTGGTGTACTTCGGCTGGCGGCGCAGCGACGTGCAGGCCCGTGAGCTGGGCATCGACAGCTCCGTGCTCGGCATGACCACCACGGACTACGTGCTGCGCAGCGTCGGACCGGTGTTCCTGCTGCTGGCCGTCGTCGTGGGGATCGCCCTGGTCTGCCGGTGGCTGGAACCCCGCGTCCGCGCGGCGGGCGACCGGCCGGGCAGGCGCGCCCGCGCGCTGTCGGTGACGCTGTCGCTGGCCTGGCTGATCCTGCCCGCCCTGACCGTGGCGCTCGGGCTGCTGTTCCCGATCACCAGCTTCTACGCCTTCCCGCTCGCGGTCGGCGGCGGGATCCTGCTGTCGCTGTACGCGAGCCGCCTGCGCCGCCCCGACGCGCACCCGACGTGGACCAGGGTGCTGGTCTTCGCCGTCGTGTCGCTCTCGCTGTTCTGGTCGGCGGGCAACTACGCCGAGGTCCGGGGCGTCGAACTGGCCCGCGCCTACGCCGCCGACGTGCACGGGCAGACCGCCGTCGTCGTCTACGCCGGGGAACGCCTGCACATCACCGCGCCCGGCGCCTGCGAGGAACCCCTGCCCGCCGACGGCTCCCGTTACCGGTTCCGCTACCTGGGCCTGCGCCTGTTCGCCAAGGTCGGCGCCAAGTACTTCCTGGTCTCCGACGGCTGGACCCGGGAGCGCGGCACCGTGGTCGTGCTCGCCGACAACGACGACATCCGCGTCGAACTGGGCCACGGCGGACAGGCGCGCGCACCGGGCTGCCCGGGCGCTACAGGTCCGGGTCGGTGATCTCGCGCAACCGGGCCAGCGCGTCCAGCAGCGCCACCATCCGCGGCCGGCCCAGGTGCGCGGTCCACTCCCGCTGCACCTCGGCGATCGCGGCCAGGCAGACCGGGATCGCCCGGCGCCCGCGCTCGGCCACCCGGATCAGCCGGGCCCGCGCGTCGGTCGGGTCCGGGCCGCGCTCCACGTAACCGGCGCGTTCGAGCTGGTCGACCAGGAAACCGGCGGTCTGCTTGGTGATCCGGGCGGCCTCCGCGAGCTCCGTCAGCCGCGACCCGTCCCGGGCGATCCGGTGGAACACCCGCGCCTGCGCGGGCGTCACGTCGTCGAACCCCGCCTCCGCCAGGGCGGCGAACACCCGGTTCTCGAGCTCGCGGTGCGGCAGGTACAGCAACAGGCCGAGGTCGTCGGGCACGTCACTCCTTGACATCGGTCAGAGAAGTTGATCACCCTATCGTGTCTCGCCCGTCGGGTGACGCCGCTAGTCGAAGCGGATGTGCTTCACCGAAGTCCACGTCCGCCGCACCCGGCCGCGCAGCCTGCCGTCGGTGTTCGGCGCCAACGTGAGCCCGGCCGACGCGGCGACCCGGTCGGCCACCTGCGCCACCGTGAGGTGATCGGTCCACACGTGCTCGGCGAACTCCGGCTCGCGCAGCCGTTCCAGGCAGCGGTCCAGCACCCGCAGCGCGAAGCTCTCCCGCCGCAGCGGCACGTCCTTGCCCAGCACGACCTGCGCCGCGTGCCCGAGAACGCGTTCCCGCAGCCGCCGCACCACCGTCTCCCGCTCGGCCAGCAACGCGAAGTGCCGCACGTCGTGCCCCCGGTCGCGCAGCCCGCCGACGATCTCCCGGAAGTACTCGGGCTCCACCACCGTCATCGGCACCACGATTACCCCGTCGTGCCCGGTCGCCGCCCGGTCCAGCACCTCGACCACGCCCCGCCGCCACGACGCCAGGTCCTGGAAGTCGCCGCGCAACGCGGGCGGCGTCATCCGGTGCAGGGCGAACCCGACGTGCTCCGGGTCGCTCAGGAAGCTGCCCGGCAGCCGCCGCCGGAGCTCGTGCGCGGTCTGGGTCTTGCCGCCGCCGAACGGGCCGTTGATCCACAGGAGCACGACACCGACCTTACGGACGCCGCGCCAACCGGACGAGCTTGAGCGCCAGGTGCAGCTCCAGCCGGGCGCCGCCGTCGGCCAGGTCGCGGCCGGTCAGCTCGGCGATCCGCCCCAACCGGTAGTACAGGCTGGTGCGGTGCAGGTGCAGGCGTTCCGCCGCCGCACGCACCTCGCACCCGCAGTCCAGGTACACCTCCAACGTCCGCAGCAGCACCTCCGACAACCCCGCCACCACCTCGTCCGGCGACGCGCCCAGCAGCAGCCGGTACGCGCCGAGTTCGGACCACCGCACCCGATCCGGCAACGCCGGGTCCAGCCGCGCCAGCTCCGCCGCCGCCAACGCCTGCTGGTAGGCCGCGGCGGTCCGGTCGGGCGGGTGCGGGTCGCTCACCCCCACGTGCCCCGGCAGCTCCGGCACGGCCTCCGCGGCCGGCACCGTGCGCACCACCCGCGGCTCCAACGCCACCACCACCCGCACCGGCGCCCGCTCACCGGCCGGCACCTGCGCCGCCAACGCCGCCAACCGCCCACCCAGGTCCAGCTCCGGCACGTCGCCGAGCACCCACAGGTAGCCGACCAGCACCCCGTTGTGCCGCAACGGGAAACCCACCCGCTGCTGGAAGCCCAACGCCGCGTTCGCCGGCACCCGCACCGGCCCCGTCGCGGTCGCCACGCCGTGCTGCTCCTGCCACGCGGCGACGTCCGCCGGCACCCGCCGCGCCAGGATCGCCCGCACCCGCGCCTGGTCCACGTCGTCGGTCTGGGCGCTGTGCGCGACCACCCGGCCCGCCACGTCGTCCACCGACACCCCGCGTCCCAGCACCCGGGACAGCTCGTCCAGCAGCTCCTGCATTCCGACAACTGTAGGAACAACTCCAGTCCCCGGACGGTCGCCCCACCCGACGCCCACGCCCTAGCGTGATCGACCGTGACGAACAGCAGGATCGCACCCTGGGCCTCACCGCAGGCGCAACGCAGGCTCGCCGAGGTCGAGGCCGCCGTCTCCACCGACCTGACCGCCGCCGGCGTCGCGGGCACCGTCCGCAAGGCCCTCGAAGCGCACGCCACCCAGGTCGACGACGACGGGATCGTGCTCTACGCGGGCACCAACGTGCTCAGCCCCACCGCCGCGGCGGCCGTGCGGGCCACCGTGTCCAGCCGGCCGAGCATGGGCTGGCCCGGCGAGAAGTACCAGGTCGGCCTCGACCACCTGGACACCCTCGAAGTCCTCGCGCCGATGCTCGTCGCCTCCCTCATGGAAGGCCGGTTCGCCGAGGTCCGGCTGCAGAGCGCCACCCTGGCCAACCTCGCCGTCTACACCGCGTTCGCCCGCGCCGGCGACAAGATCGCGGTGCTGCCCGAGTTCGCCGGCGGCCACGCCAGCCACCACGCGCAGGGCGTGCCCGCCATCCGCGGCCTCACCGTCGTCGACCTGCCGTACCTGCCCGACGAGCTCGACCTCGACTACGGCACGCTGCCCGGGTTCCTCCGGGTGCACCGGCCGCGGATCGTGGTGATCGGCGCGAGCCTGATGCTGTTCCCGCACGACGTCGCCGCCGTGCGCGCGGCGGCCGACGAGGTCGGCGCGATCCTCGTCTACGACGCCTCCCACATGGCCGGGCTCGTCGCCGGCAAGGAGTTCCAGCGGCCCCTGCACGAGGGCGCGCACCTGATGACGTTCTCCACCTACAAGTCGTTCGGCGGACCGTCCGGCGGCTGCGTCGTCACCCGCGACCCCGAGCTGGCCGAACGCGTCTCGAACGTCGCCTACCCCGGCATGCTCGCCAACTACGACGCCGGACGCCTCGGCGCGCTCGCCGTCACCGCCGCCGAACTGGCCGAGCACGGCCCCGACTACGCGCGCGCGTGCATCGCCAACGCCCGGGCGCTCGGCGCGGCGCTGGCCGACAACGGCTTCGACGTCGCCCGCCACGACGGCGTCCACACCCGCTCCCACCACCTCGCCGTCGACGCCCTCACCCTCGGCGGCGGCGACGCGGCGGCCGTGCTGCTCGGCGAGGCCGGCGTCTACCTCAGCGGCATCAGCCTGCCGTGGCAGCGCATCGACGAAGGGCTGCGCGGCCTGCGCATCGGCACCCAGGAGATCACCCGCCGCGGCTTCACCCCCGCGCACCAGCCCGCCATCGCCGCCCTGATGCGCCGCGCCCTGATCGACCGCGAAGCACCCGAACGCGTCCGCGCCGACGCCGTCGCCCTCCGCCGGGAGGTCAACGCCACCGCTCCCTAGGCCCGGGTCGCCCGACGTCCCGGCGAGGACGTGGACGTCCGCCGTATCGAGGACGGAAGCTGTCCTCGATACGGCTTACGGTGGCGTCGTGACCGAAACGCTGACGACCCGGGCGTTGAACCGGGCGACCCTGCACCGCCAGTACCTGCTGCACCGGGTCGACCGGACCGCCTGCGAGGTGGTCGAGCACCTGGTCGGCCTGCAGGCGCAGGAGCCGTTCTCGCCCTACTACGGCCTGTGGTCGCGCATCCGGTCGTTCCAGGCCGACGAACTGAGCTCGCTGCTGCTGGACCGGCGCGTGGTCCGGGCGTCGCTGCACCGCGCCACGATCCACCTGGTCACCGCCGCCGACCACGGCCGGATCGAACCGCTGCTGCGACCGTTCCTGCACCGCCGGTTCGCCTCCTCGCCGTTCGGGTTCGTGCTCGACGGGCTCGACGCGGAGGAGTTCGCCGACGCCGTCACCGCGCTGCTCGACGAGCCGCGCACCCGGCGCGAGATCGGCGACCTGCTCGGCGCGCGGTGGCCCGACCGAGACACCAACGCGCTCGGCTACGCGGGCAGCTTCCTGGTGCCGACCGTGCAGGCGACCCCGCGCGCGGTCTGGGGCCGGTCCGGGGCGGCGAAGTGGACGACCGCGGCCCGGTGGCTCGGACCCGCCGGACCCGCCGCGCCGATCGAGGAGTTCGTGCGCCGCTACCTGGCCGCGTTCGGCCCGGCCTCGGTCAAGGACGTGCAGACCTGGGCGGGCATGAGCCGCCTCAAGCCCGTGATCGAGGCGATGGACCTGCGGGTCTTCACCGACGAACGCGGTCGCACGCTCTACGACGTGCCGGACGCGCCGCTGCCCGACCCCGACACGCCCGCGCCGGCGCGGTTCCTGCCCGAGTTCGACAACGTGCTGCTCGGCCACGACGACCGCACCCGGGTCATCTCCGACGAGGACTACCGGCGCGGGATCGTCATCGGCGGGAAGCCGACGCTGCTGGTGGACGGCTTCGTGCACGGCACCTGGAAGGTGGCGGGCGACGGGCTCGACATCGAGGTGTTCCGGCCGCTGACCCGTGAGCAGCGGGCCGACGTGGAGGCCGAGGGCGCCCGGTTGCTGCGGTTCGCGGGCGTGGCCGGCGACGTCCGACTCTAGATTTGGACGATCGTCCAGTACGATCGTCCAATGACGGTTCGGGAAAGGCTGCTGCACGCGGCCGCGGAACTCATCGCCGAGAAGGGCTGGGGTGCGGTGAGCACCCGGATGCTCGCCGAACGCGCCGGCGTCGGATCCGGCGTCGTGCACTACCACTTCGACTCCACGCAGGCGGTGCTGGTGCAGGCCGCCGTCGGCGCGCTGCGGTCCGCAGTGGACGGCCTCGCACCGGTGTTGGAGCGCGCTTCGACGCCTTCGGAGGCGTTGGCGCTGCTGCTGGGCGCGTTGGACGGGCACGGCGGGCAGGAGCTGTTCACCGAGACGTTCCTCGCCGCCACCCGCAACGACGAACTGCGCCACGCCGTCGGCGAGGTGCTGGTGGAGTTCCGCCGCACGCTCGCCGCGTGGCTGGAGTCGCGGGACGTGCCGACCCCGGCGGCGACGGCCGCGGTGCTCGCGGCGGCCGTGGACGGCGTGCTGCTGCACCGCGCCCTGTCACCGGACCTGTCCGCGGACGTCGTCGTGCCCGTGCTCGGGAAGGTGCTGCGATGAAGGTCGTGATCAGCGGCGCGGGGATCGCCGGACTGGCGCTCGCGCACCGGCTGGGGACGCTCGGGCACGAGGTCGTCGTGCTGGAGCAGGCGCCCGGACCCCGCACGTCCGGGTACATGATCGACTTCTTCGGGCCGGGCTACGACGCGGCCGAGCGGATGGGCGTGCTGCCACGCCTGCTCGACCTGGGCTACCGGGTGGAGGAGGCCGCGTACGTCGACGCGCGGGGGCGGCGCGTGGCGGGGCTGCGGTTCGACCGGATGGCACGGGCGGTGAACGGACGGCTGGTGAGCATCATGCGGCCGGACCTCGAGCGCGCGTTCCGCGAGGACCTGCCCACCGGGGTGGCGCTGCGGTTCGGCGCCCGCGTGGTCGGCGTCGAGGACGGCCCGACCGGGGTGGACGTGCGGCTGGCCGACGGGTCCACGGTGTCCGGCGACCTGCTCGTCGGCGCGGACGGCGTGCACTCCGCGGTGCGGCGGCTGGTGTTCGGCGACGGGCACGTGCGGTACCTGGGGTTCCACACGGCCGCGTTCACGTTCGACGACCCCTTGGTGCACGACCTGGTGGCCGGGCGGTTCTGCGTCACCGACACCGTCGGCCGCCAGGTCGGGTGCTACGGGTTGCGCGACGGCCGGGTGGCGGCGTTCACCGTGCACCGGACGCCGTCACCGGACCTGCCCGCCGACCCGCGGGCGGAGGTCGTCCGGGTGTACGGGTCGCTGGGGTGGGTCGTGCCGCGGGCGCTGGACCGGTGCCCCGAGGACGTCTACTACGACCAGGTCGCCCAGGTGGAGCTGCCGAGGTGGTCGTCCGGGCGCGTGGTGCTGGTCGGTGACGCGTGCGGCGCGGTGTCGTTGTTGGCCGGGCAGGGCGCGTCGCTCGGCATCGGCGGCGCGTACGTGCTGTCCGGGCACCTGGACGACCTCGCCGCGTACGAACGCGCGTGGCGGCCGGTCGTGGAGGCGAAGCAGCAGGTGGCGCGGTCGGGCGCGCGGTGGTTCCTGCCCTCGTCGCCGTGGCGGCTGCACGCCCGGCGGGTGGCGATGAGGCTGTCCGGCCTACCGGGTGTCGACCGGGTGGTGGCGACGACCCTGGTGGGCAAACCGGTCACCCTCGGCTGAGCCGGAAGGCCGGGACAACACGCGACACCGCCGGTGATCGTGGATCCGACCACCCGCGCCTGGGCCGTCCTCCGCTGACCCGCCTCAGGGTCGTTCCGCGCGCAGCGCGTCCAGTTCGACTTGCAGGCGGTCGAGTTGGGTTTCCGCGCGTTCGGCCCGGACGAGCGTCTGGGCGCGGGCTTCTTCCAGGGCGGCGAGGCGTTCGCGGGCGGCGCGTTCGGCTTGGTCGAGTTGGGCGCGGTGGGTGTCGCGCTGGTCGGTCAGCTCGGCTCGGGCGCGGTCGAGTTCGGCGCGGGCGTCGTGGGCGGACTGCTCGGCGCGTTCGGCTTTGATCCGGGCCTCGTGCGCGGCGGCGGCTTCGGCGCGTGCGGCGGCCTGGGCCTGCTCGACGCTCGCCTTGGCCTCGGCGACGGCTTGGTCGACGCGGCTCCGCGCGTCCGCTCGTGCCTGCTCGACCCGGGTTCGGGCTTCGGCCTCGATGCGGTCGACTTGGGCCTGCGCGTCGTGCCGGGCCTGGTCGATCTGGGCTTGGGCGTCGGCGCGGACCTGGTCGACTTCCCGCACCGCCTGCCGCCGTGCCTGTTCGGCGTGGGTGACCGCGTCGGCCTTCGCCTGGTCGACCTGCGCCTGGGCGTCCCGCCGGATCTCGTCCACGGCTGCCGCGGCTTCCACCCGGATGGTGGCGATCTCGTCCTCGGCCCGCTGGACGGCGGCGTCGGCTTCGGCACGTGCGGCGTCACGTTGCGCGTAGGCGGCTTCGGCGTCCTGTTCGGCCTGTTCGGCGGCGCGCACCGCGTCCTCGGTGGTCGCTTCGGCGGCCTGGCGGGCCTGTTCGGCGTCACGCCGCCGTCGTTCCGCCTTCGCGACGGCGGCCTCCGCCTCGGCGACCCGCCGTGCGGCCTCGGCCTCGACCGCCTGCACCTGGCTCTCGGCCACGCTCGGGTCGGCGATCGCGGACAGCTCCGCCACGGCCCCGGTCAACGTCGTCGACAGCTGCTCGGTCAACACCCGGAACCGCTCCAGCAGTTCCTCGGCCCTGATCTTGCCCGCAGTGATCCCCTGCGGGCCTTTCGTCACGGTGACGATCTCCTGCTCGCCCTCCGCCGCCTGTGCGAGCCGCTGCCGTTCCCGCCACGCCCGCCACCGGGTGTGTTCCGGCAGGTCGCAGTACTCGGCGGGCCGACCAGGCCCGCTGCCCCGGAACACCGGTCGCGTGCAGCCGGGGTAGTTGCAGGTCAGCGCGGAGGTCTCCGTCGTCGTCACGGCAATATCGTAGCACTATTTCGTTGGGACAAACGTTATAGGCCGCAACGCAACGCTATCAACGGAAAAATCCTGGCTTCCGATAAGTGAACCTTATCGGAAGCCAGGATTCCGGACAGGTGCCGCCCGTGCGCTCCGGTCACTCGGCGATGGTGCCGTCCGGGCGGAGGTGGGTCAGCACGTCGACCACGGCGGAGGTGGCGCGGGCCATCTCGTCCTCGCTGATCACCAGCGGCGGCGCCATGACCAGCATCGAGCCGTAAGGACGGGCGATGACGCCGTGCCGCTTGCGGATCTCGAAGGCCACCTGCTCGACCGGTCCCCACGCCATCGGCTCGCGGGTGGTCCGGTCGGCCACGAGCTCCATGCCCGCCAGCGAACCCACGATCCGCAGGTCGCCGACCGCGGGCAGGTCGACCGCGGGAGCCAGGCCGGCGCGGGCCCAGCCGGCGATCAAGCCCGCCTTCGACAGCAGGTCCTCGCGCTCGATGATGTCGATCGTCGCCAAGCCCACCGCGCAGGCCACCGGGTGGCCCTGGTAGGTGTAGCCGTGGAAGAAGCCGCCGGTGCTCAGCAGCGTCTCCGACACCTCGTCCGACATGACCGTCGCACCCAGCGGTACGTACCCGCCGGCGATGCCCTTGGCCAACGTGATCATGTCGGCCTGCATCCCCCGCCCCGGCGAGTCGAACCACGAGCCGAGGCGGCCGTACCCGGTGACCACCTCGTCGGCGATCAGCAGGATGCCGTGCCGCGTCAGCAGTTCCCGCACCCGCGGCCAGTAGTCGGCGGGCGGTTCGAGCACGCCGCCGGCCGCCATCACCGGCTCGCCGATCATCGCGGCCACGTTGCCCGGACCGAGGCGCTGGATCGTCTGCTCCAGCTCGTCGATCAGGAAGTCGGTGGTGTCCCGGCCTCCGTAGAGGTCCGCCGCCCGGTAGGGGTAGGGCGGCGACACCCGTTCGACGTGCGGCAGGTTCGGCCCGACCCCCAGGTGCACGGGCGGGAAACCGGTGGCGGTGCCGCTGCCGTACGCGGTCCCGTGGAACGAGTAGTTCCGCGAGATGATCCACGTGCGGTCCGTGTCGCCTCGCCGGTGGTGGTAGAGCCGTGCGGCCTTGATCGCCGTCTCCACCGCCTCGGAACCGCCGCTGGTGAAGAACACGCGGTTGAGGCCCTCGGGCGCCAGGTTCGCGATGCGGGTCGCGAGCTTGATCGCCTTGTCGTTGGTGAATTCCAGTAGACTGGTGAAGTACTCGATCTCGCCCATCTGCTGGGCGGCGATCTCACCGAGCTCACGGCGTCCGTGGCCGAGGTGCGAGTGCCACACGCCGCCACCGGCGGCGTCCAGCATCTCGTTGCCCTTGGCGTCCCACACGGTGCAGCCCTGGCCTCGGACGATCACCACCCGGTCGGTGATGTCGCCGCGCTGCATGGAGCGGAACAGGTGCCTGCGGTCGAGGTCTTCCAGTTCGGTCGCCACGTCGGATAACGCCGGGACCTCAGGGGTTATGGTCAAGACTCCTCCTCAACTACGGTCGGCGGGTGCCGTCTCACGCCGTGGCGAATGCCTGGCCCTCGGTCAGCGGCGCCTTGCCCAGCACGAGGTCCGCCGCCTTCTCGCCGATCGCGATGGCCGACGCGTTGGGGGCGCCGCGGCCGACCGTCGGCATGACCGACACGTCCGCCACGCGCAGGCCCTCGACGCCGATCACCTTCAGCTCCGCGTCGACGACCTTGCCGATCGCGCAGGTGCCGGAGCCGTGGAAGATGGAGTGGGTGTAGCCGCGGACGTACGCGCGCACGTCGGCGTCGGAGTCCGACTCCGGGGCGGAGTACCAGTCCTTGGTGAACCGGGCCAGGGCCTTCTGCCGCGCGATCTCCATGCCGATCTTCGTCGCCGCCACGGCCGTGACCAGGTCGTCCTCGGTCTGGTAGTAGTTGTGCTGGATCTTGGGCTTCGTGGTGGGGTTGCTGGAGTCCAGCGTCACGGCGCCCCGGGCCTGTTGCGTCAGCAGCACCGGCCCGTAGGTGATGGCGTGCCCGGTGGGCAGGCCGAGGCCGCTGTCGGCGAACATCATGGGACCGGAGAAGAACACCGCGTCCGGCGCGGCCAGGCCGGAGCGGGTGCGCACGTAGCCGCCCGCTTCGGGGCCGTTGGAGGTCATGGGCCCGGTGCCCTCCTCCTCGAACTGCTTGCGGTACTGCGGCTCCTCGGCGATCAGGGTGCTGACCGGCTCGTCGTGGGCGAAGATCAGCGGCACCAGCGGGTGGTCCTGGAGGTTGGCCCCGACCTCGTCGTTGGCGTGCACGACCGGGATGCCGAGCAGGCCGAGGTGGTCCGCGGGCCCGATGCCGGAGTGCATGAGCAGGAACGGCGAGTTGTACGTGCCGGCCGAGAGGATGACCTCGCGGTTGGCGCGGACGGTGAGGTTCTCGTCGAACCGGCGGCCGGCGACGCCCACCGCGCGGCCGTTCTCGATGACGATGCGGTGCACCTGGAAGTTCGTCTGCACGGTCAGGTTCGGCCGGTTCATGGCCGGGTGCAGGTAGGCGACCGCGGTCGAGCACCGGCGGCCGTTGCGCTGGGTGAGCTGGAAGTAGCCGAAGCCGTCCTGCGACTCGCCGTTGAAGTCGTCGTTCGAGGCGAACCCGGCCTGGGCCGCGGACTCCAGGAACGCCTCCGACTGGGTGTTCTTGCTGCGCCCGTCCGACACGCTCATCGGGCCGCCGGCGCCGTGGTAGTACGACGCGCCGCGCTCGTTGTCCTCGGAGCGCTTGAAGTACGGCAGCAGTTCGTCGTAGCTCCAGCCGGGCTGGCCCCAGCCGTCGTAGTCGAGCTTGTTGCCGCGCAGGTACAGCATCGCGTTGATCGAGCTGGTGCCGCCCAGGACCTTGCCGCGGGGCAGGAAGATCCGCCGCCGGTTGAGCTGGGGCTCCTCGTGCGAGTCGTAGTCCCAGTCCACTGAGGTCCGGAACAGGTCGCCGAAGGCCACCGGGACGTGGATGGTCTCCAGGTCGTCCGTGGGACCGGCCTCGATCAGGCACACGGTGACATCGGGGTCTTCGGACAGCCGGGAGGCGAGCACGCAGCCCGCCGAACCCGCTCCGACAATCACATAATCGTACATCCGGTCCTCCAGACATCCGCCGTGCGGCGGCTTTGGGGTGTGCGAGGGTCGTCCAGGCGCGGTGAACCTCAAGAGCTCGGCCGGACTCACGTCGGAACGGCCGATGTGGACGTACCTGCTTGCGGCGGTGACGCCCCTAGCGCAACCGCTCCAGGGAAGAGGGAGCGGAGTCGGGTGCGGGGGTGCGGGGGGTGCGCAGCACCCGCAGCACCATCGCGGGTTTCATCAACGCCTGCGGTGGGTCGACCAGACCCGCGACGCGCAGGAACGCCTCCGAGAGGCCGGCGTCGTGCGTCGCGGCCACCTGGAGGCGGGCCATGAAGGCGTTGCTCATCCGGACCTTCAGCGTGCGCTTGCCCGCCACGCCGGGGAACGCGAGGTCGCCGCCGGCGGCGATCTCCCACGGCACGTCGACGACGGACTCGATGTCGCCGAAGTACTCCAGCGGGTTCGGCGCCCGACCGGTCGACAGGTGTTCGGCGAGGACCAACGCCTGGAGCGCGGCCACCGCCATGCCCTGCCCGTAGACCGGGTTGAACGAGCACACCGCGTCGCCGAGGACGAGGAAGCCCTCGGGGAAGCTCTCCATCCGCTCGTAGCGGCGGCGCTGGCTGGCCGGGAACTGGAACATCACCGGGTCGCTGAGGGGTTCGGCGTCCCGGATCGCGTCGTGGATGTCGGGCACCGGCAGGGACTTCGCGAAGGCGAGCATCCCGGCCGGATCGGTCGGCGGGTGGTCGCCGAGGGTGCCGGTCAGCGACAGCAGGCCGATGTCGCCGCCGAGGGTGTGCAGGAAGGCGCCGCGCGGGTGCCGCGGGGTGGCCACGGGGTTGATGGACATGTCGCCGCGCAGCGGGTCGGTGTGCCAGCGGTACTTGCGGCTGGTGTAGGCCAGGCCGACCTTCACGCGCTCTTCCGGCACCCGCGGGTAGCCCATCGACTCCAGCCACGCGGGTGCGCGCGAGCCGCGGCCGGTCGCGTCGACGACGAGGTCGGCGTCGATCACCTCGGGCTCGGCGCCGGGTTGGCGGCTCTGCACGCGGGCACCGCGGACCGCGCCGCCGTGGGCGACCAGCCCGACGACGTCGTGCCCTTCGCGGAAGGAGACGCCCGGGATGGCCTGGACGCGTTGCCGCACGTGGTGCTCGAGCACCGGGCGGGCGATGCCGACGAGCCGCAGGCCGGTCGGCGCGGCTTTGATGCGGTAGCCGTTGAAGGACCACCGGACGTCGCCGCAGAGGTCGCCGACGGGGATGCCGGCGTCGACGAGGCCGGCGAGGAAGCCGGGGAACAGCTCCTCCAGGATCTCCTGGCCCCGGGCGAGGAGGCCGTGAGCGTGACGTCCCTGCGGCACGCCGCGCCGTGGGTCCCGCACGTCGGACAGCTCGTCGCGGTCGACGATCACGACGCTCTCGTAGGCGTCGGACAGGACCCTCGCGGCGAGCATGCCCGCGATGCTTCCGCCCAACACGACCGCGCGACCACCCATGTAGTTGCCCATCTGGACATCGCTCCTCGTCAGGCGGGGCGGGACGAGAACATGCTCACAGCGGCGGCGTGACCTGCGCATCTTCGACGTTGCGGAGGCCGGCCTCCGGAAGAGGGCAATCCGAGAGATGCCGCACGCGCGGGCCCGCGGCCAGGATGGTCGTCGACCGTCGCCTGTCCGTCGATGGCGGACTCACGATGCGCCTGTGCGGGTCTTATCGAGGAGGACAAGGTGACCCTCGTGAAAACACCTACCCATACCGAGCTCGTCCAACGCGCCACCGACCTCGTTCCCTTGCTGCGCAAGCATTCCCGGTGGTCAGAGGAAAACCGCAGGCTGCACGACGACGTCATCGCGGGTCTCGAGGAGGCGGAGTTCTTCAAGCTGCGCAGGCCGGCTCGCCTCGGCGGGTACGAGTCGCCCGCGCGGACGCTGGTCGCCGTCTCCACCGAACTCGCCCGCGGGGACGCCGCGGTGGCTTGGAACGCCCAGGTGTGGTGGATTCCCATCTGGATGGTCGGTCTTTTCCCCGACCACGTCCAGGACGAGGTGTTCGCCACCGAGCACGTGCGGGTGTGCGGGACTCTCAGTCCGAGCGGCATGCTGACCCCGGTTGACGGCGGCTACCGGGTCAGCGGTGAGTGGAACTTCATCAGCGGGGCGCTGCACAGCCACTGGCAGGAGCTGATCGCGCTCGCGCCGACGCCGGACGGCGGCATGCAGCCGATGCTGGCGCTGGTCCCGATCCAGGACGTGCGGATCGTCGACGACTGGAAGACTTCGGGACTTCGCGGTACCGGCAGCGTCTCGACCGTGGTCGACGACGTCTTCGTGCCCGCCGATCGGGTGCTCCCCCTGTCGGCGGCCATGACGTTGCAGCACGCTTCCGCGGCCAACGCCTCGTCGCCGGTGTGGAAGGCCCCCCTGAACGCGGTGGCGGCCGCGTCGACGGTGGGTGTCCTGATCGGTCTGGCGCGTGCGGCCATCGAGGTGTTCCTGGACCGCCTGCCCGGCCGCCGCATCACTTATTCGAGCTACGAGAGCATGCGAGAGGCCCCGATCACCCACCTCCAGCTGGCGAAGGCCGTGCTGAAGACGGACCAGGCGGAGTTCCACGCCCGGCGGGTGGCCGACCTCGTCGATTCCAAGGGCGCCAGTGGCGAGCCGTGGACGATGGAGGAGCGCGCGCAGTGCCGTGTGGACGTCAGCGCGGCGTGCGAGCTCACCACCGAAGCGGTCGACGTGCTGTCGCGCGCGGGTGGCGGCTCGTCGATCTACGACGACGTCCCGGTGCAGAAGATCGCGCGCGACATCCACGCGGTGGGCCTGCACGCCCTGGTCTACCCGCCGACCGCCTACGAGCTGTACGGCCGGATCCTCAGCGGCCTCGAGCCCAACACCCTGTACGTCTGATCCGCCGGGGTGTGCCGATGTTCGGCCGGGTGTCCCCGCCTCGCGTCCGTCAGGTCGCCTGACCAGTCCCCACCTCTACACAGAAAGGCACAGCAATGACGGAGAAGGCATCGTTACTGGTCGCCCAGGCCAAGCAGTGGGCGACCAACTACGGCGACTACACGCTCGGAGAGGAGGGGACGGCGCTGACGGTGGCGCTCCGCTTCCGGGGCGCGTGGGACTCCAACGATCCCGCGGCGGTCGCCGGCGTCTTCGCCGAGGACGGCGTGATGATCATCGGCGACCTGGCGCTGGCAGGTCCCAAGGACATCGCCGCGTACCTGGAGGAGGTGTTCGCCGGCGGCTACAAGGGCAGCACGCTGGTCGAGCAGCCGGTCGAGGTGCGCATCATCGCGCCCGGTGTCGCGTTGGCGATCCTGGAGGGCGGCGTGCTGCTGCCCGGTGAGACCGAGGTCCCGCCGGAGCGGGTCATGCGCTCCACGTACGTGGCGGTGCGCCGGGACGACGAGTGGAAGCTGCTCAACCAGCAGACCAGCCCGATGAAGGGCTGATACCGGCGACTGCGACCGCGCTGTCCCCCGTGGTGGGGGCGGCGCGGTTTCGCTTTTCCGGGCGTGGTTGGGTTTCGCGGGTTGCGAGGCCGGTGCAGTTCGCCCGTCCGGCGGCGCGGTTTCCGCTTGCAGCGGGACGGTGCGGTTCGATGACCGCCCCGGGGAGCTCGGGAGTCCGGGCGGCCTCAGCGGTTCGGGAGTCCGAGGGGCCAAGGGGTTCGGGAGTCCGCGCATCCCGGCCGTTGCGCGGCACGCAAAACGCGTCGCCGACCACCTTCGGGTGGCCGGCGACGCGTCGGGCGTTCCGGGCGTGGGATCAGGCGGTCAGTTCCGCCACCGCCTTCTTCCACTTGGCCTGGTCGCGCACCTCGCGGGGACCGTTGATCTCCGCGAAGCGCACGACACCCGATGTGTCCACCAGGAACGTGCCGCGCATCGCGATGCCGGCTTCTTCGATGAGGACGCCGTACTTCCTGGCGACCTCGCCGTGTGGCCAGAAGTCCGACAGCAGGGGGAAGTCGTAACCCTGCTGCTCGGCCCACGCCTTCAACGCGAACGGTGTGTCGGTGGAAACACCGATGACCTGAACGTCGTTGTTGGCGTACTCGCCGATGTCATCCCTGACCCGGCACATCTCGTCCTGGCAGATCGTGCTGAACGCGAACGGGTAGAAGACCAGGAGCACGTTCTTCTCCCGCCACAGCGACGACGCCGTCACCACCTCGCGGTTGTGATCGCTCAGGGTGAAATCCGGCGCCGGCGAACCGACCTCGACCGCCATGGCTCACCTCTCGTCGTGCGGGTCCTCAGCCCTTGAGGGGGCTGCTCTGGTGGGAGAACAGCTTCAGGCCGCCGTCGGCCTGCTTGACGATCACCCAGGTGACGCGCACGGCGCGCTCCGGTGAGGTCGTCGATTCGCCGGCGAGCTGGATGCCGCCCTCGCTGATCACCATCGCGGCGGTGTCACTGAGGAACTTGATCTCCAGTGGGCCGCCGCGGACCCGGGCTCCCTTGAGACCGCCGCGGAAGCCCTCCGCCATGTACTGGCGGATCTCCTCACGACTGGTGAGCTGGGTGTCCTGCATCAGCAGGCTCCCGTTCTCGGTGAACGTGTCCGCGAACATGTCGGCGTCGTTGCGCTCCCATGCTTCCTGGATGCGCATCGGCACGGTCAGCACCGCCTTCTCGTCCTCGGCGGTGAAGCCCCGGTAGTAGGACGTGTCCTCGCGGATCCCCGCCTCGGCGAGGAACTGTGAGGCGTTGCCCCACCCCTTGGTCGCTGTGGGCATTTATGGCACTCCTTGGTTCGCTCCGACTACCGGCTGGTTACCAGCGCAGGGTCGCGCCGTCGCCCCGAGGGCTGTTCTGGTAGCCCGCGAGCCGCCACTCGCCGTCCTGCTTCACGCACACCCACGTCGACCGCACCGCGAGCTCGGGCGCGATCTCGGTCTCGCCGGGGGCGAGGATGCCGCCGTGGGTGCGCAGCAGCGCGACGTCGTCGGACACGAAGCGGACGTCGACCGGGTTGCCGGTGACGCCGGTGCCCTTGAAGGGACCGGAGTAGGCCGCCTGCATGAAAGCGCGGATTTCCTCGCGCCCCTTCTTCAGCACGTCGCCCGGCAGGATGAGGATGCCGTCCTCGGTGAACGTGTTCGCCACGCCCGCGGCGTCGTTCTTGGCCCACGCGCCGACGAGGCGCAGCGGAACACCGAGGACTTCCTTCTCCTTCTCGCTGGTGAACGGACCGTAGTACGAATTCAGCATCGCCTCGCGATCGACGACACTCGATGCCGTGCTGGTCATCGGTGACTCCTTGTTGCTAGGTGGACGGCGGAAGGAACAGGTCCCGAACTGGGGCGGGACCTGCCGCCCACGAGGGTGGAAAGAGCGACACGCCGCTGGGTCACGACCGTCCGTGCCAGTTCGGCAGCCGCCCTGTCAATCATCTCCGCATCCTTGTGGACTGCCATCTCCACGCTTGCGCAGACCTCAACCTTGCTTCAGCTTGCGGCGGAATGACCGCACGTCCTCGATGAACAGGTCGGGTTCCTCCATCGCGGCGAAGTTCCCGCCGCGGTCGAATTCGTTCCAGTGCACGATCGTGGCGAACTCGCGCTCGGCGAACCGGCGCACCGGGACGAACGGGGGCTCCGGGAACACCGCCACGCCGACGGGGACCGACAGCGGGAAGTACCGGCCCGCGTTGGGCCCGATGGGCAGGAAGTCGAAGCTCTCGTAGTAGAACTGCGCGGACGAGCCGCCGGTGCCGGTGAGCCAGTAGATGGTGACGATGTCGAGGATGCGGTCGCGGTCGACGGCGTCCTCGGGGGCGTTGGTGGTGTCCGCCCAGTCCATGTACTTCTCGACGATCCACGCCAGCTGCCCGACGGCGGAGTCGTGGATGTTGTAGGCAACCGTGTGGGGTCGCGTGGCCTGCAGCTTCATCGACCCGGACAGGATGTCGACGAACCGCTGGGAGCGCGCCATGCGGCGGCGGTCCTCGTCGGTCAGGCCTTCCAGGTCCGCGGGGTCGTCGCTCGGACCGGTCACGAGGGTGTTCACGTGCACGCCGAGCACGTGCTCGGAGTCCTGCAGGCCCTGGACCAAGGCGACACCGGAACCGAAGTCGGCGCCCTGCGCGATGTAGCGGTCGTAGCCCAGCTCGCTCATCAGCTGCGCCCACGCGGCGGCGACGCGCTGGGTGTTCCAGCCGGCCTCGGCGGGTCCGGAGAAGCCGAAGCCGGGCATCGAGGGGATCACGAGGTGGAAGGCGTCCGCGGGGTCGCCGCCGTGCGCGCGGGGGTCGGTGAGGGGGCCGAGGACGTCGAGGAACTCCACGACCGAGCCGGGCCAGCCGTGCGTGATGATCATCGGCACGGCGTCGGGCTCGGGTGAGCGGACGTGCAGGAAGTGGATGTTCGCCCCGTCGATGGTGGTGGTGAACATCGGCGTGGAGTTCAGGCGCTCCTCGATGCGCCGCCAGTCGTACTGGGTGCGCCAGTACTCGGCGAGGTCCTTGAGGTAGTCCACCGGGACGCCGCGGTCCCAGCCCGCCTCGGGCAGCCCGACCGGCCACCGGGTGTTGGCGATCCTGGCCTTCAGGTCGTCGAGGGCACTCTGGGGGATGTCGATCTGAAACGGCTTCATACCTGCTCCACAGCGGTTCGTTGTCGACTGGTCGATCACAGGTAGGGAGTGTTGGGTTCCAAACCGCACAGGACGCGGCCGTACAGCTCGATGTTGGTGCCGGGGTGGGTCAGCGCGTGGATGGAGATCGCGTGCACGTCGCGCTGGACGCGCGTGATCGGCACCTCGCGGAAGATCGACGAGCCGCCGCTGGCCATCGCGATGATGTCGACGGCCTGCTTGCACAGCTGGGCCACGCGGCCCAGCTGCACGCGTGAGCGCACGCGCTCCTCCTGCGTCCACTCCTCGTTGGCGCGCATCTTCGCGGTGATGAGGTCGGCGAACAGGTGCGCCCGGGTCTCGGCTTCCTCGATGAGCAGTGCCGCCTCGCCGACCTGGAGGTGGGTGACGGGGGCCTCGCGCTGGCTGGTGTAGTCGGTGTAGGTGATCGAGCGGCCGTCGAGGCGCTCGAGGAAGGTCTCGAGGACGTACTTGGCCGAGCCGATCAGCTGGCCCGCGGTGGCGGCGGTGGAGGTGACGAGCATGGGCACCTGGTAGCCGGGCTTCACCTTGTTGGTCTCGGACTTGCACTGGTCGGTGAAGAAGTCCATGGTCGCGATGACGCGCTCGGCGGGCACGAACACGTCCTCGGCGACGGTGGTGACGCTGCCCGAGCCCGGCAGGCCGTTGGTGTGCCAGTCGTCGACGATGCGGAAGTCCGACACGGGGATGAGGGCGGTGACCGGGCCGCTGCCGTCGTCGGACATGGCGGCGGTGATCTTCCAGTGGCTGTGCAGGACGGCGCTGTTGAAGCGCCAGCTGCCGTTGAACAGCCAGCCGCCGTCGACCCGGGCCGCGGTGCCGCCCAGGGCGAGGGTGCCGCACACCCGGGCGTTCGGGTTGGCGCCGAAGACCTCTTCCTGGACCGAGTCGGGCCACAGGCCGGCCATCCAGTTGAGCAGGGCCCACACCGAGACGCAGAACGCGGCGGAGTTGTCGCCCTTGGCCAGTTCGGCGTGGACGTCGACCAGGCTGCGGGCGTCGCTCTCGTAGCCGCCGTACTGGACGGGGAGCTGCATCTTCAGCAGGCCCGAGTCCTCCAGGGCGGCGATGACGTCATCGGGCAGCCGACGGTTCTCGTCGATCCACAGCGATCGCTCCCGCAGCAGTGGCACGACGTCGGCCGCCCGCTTGACGAGTTCGACCCGCGACGGCGTCTTGGTCTGCAACACCATGTCCTCCCGAGTGCCTCGGCCCGACCAGCCGGTGACGCAAGGAGCATGTGCCGCAAGGGGTCTATAATGCATCTCCCAAATTGCGGGGATCGTTGGTCACGCCACGGACACGTCGGTCCCGGAGACGGCGGTCAGCAGGGCGCGGCCGGCGGCCTCGTCACCGCCCAGGACCACCCGCCCGGCGGCGATCGCGGAGGCCGCGTCGTCCTCGCCGGCCATCAGCGCGCCCAGGGTGTTGCTGTCGGTGTCCACGGTGGCGTCCAGCGGGCCCGTCGCCTGGCCGCGGGTCACGCGCACCGCGTCACGGACCGTGACGGTGAACGTGTCCTGGCCCAGCCGGACCTCGAAGACGCCGCCGTCGGGCCCCAGCGAGGCCGGGTCGAGCCCGCCGAGCACCGACAGCATCAGCGAGTCGGCGCGCAGTTCGCCCTCGGGCCGCAGCACGGGCGACCGCGCGCCCCACATGCCCAGCGCGATGACGATGGGCTCCAGTTCGGCGCCCCACTCGGTCAGCTCGTAGACCCGCGAGCCCGCCGGCGGGGGCAGCGTCCTCTTGCGGACCACGCCAGCCGCCAGGAGGGCGTTGAGGCGGGTCGTCAGGACGTTCGGTCCCGCGCCGGTCAGGCCGGTCTGGATGTCGGTGAACCGCTTCGGACCCAGCAGCAGGTCACGGACGATCAGCAGCGCCCACCGCTCACCCAGCACGTCCAACGCGTGCGCGACACCACACCGGTCACCGTACCTGCGCCTGGTTGCCACACGGGCGAGTGTACCCCGTTCACTCCTGAGAGGGAGTGTATCTACTCCTTATTTAGGAGTAGCTGCTACTGTGTCCCCGTCCACGCCTCGCCGGCGTGCGCCAGTCGAAGAAGCCGAACCACAGGAGTGCTCATGAAGCTGCCGCCGATCGTCTCCGCGCGGGAGTGGGAAGCAGCTCGGGAGGAGCTGCTCGTCGAAGAGAAGAAGATGACCCGCGCGCTGGACGCCCTCGCCGCGCGCAGGCGTCGGATGCCGATGGTGGAGTTCGACAAGGACTACGTCTTCGAAGGCGTCGACGGGAAGAAGGACCTCGTCGGGCTGTTCGACGGGCGCCGTCAGCTCATCGTCTACCACTTCATGATGGAGCCGGGTTCGGACCACCGCTGCCCCGGCTGCTCGGCCACCGCCGACAGCACGCCCCACCTGGCGCACCTGCACGCCCGCGACACCACGTACGTGCAGACCTCGCCGGCGCCGGTGTCCCAGTTCGAGCCCTACCGGGTGCGGATGGGCTGGGACATCCCCTGGTACTCGACCATGGGCACCGACTTCGACGCGGACTGCGGCATCCACGGCGGCGCGGGCCTGAGCGTCTTCCTGCGCACCGACGACGACCGCGTGTTCCGCACCTACTTCACCGCGGCCCGGGGTATCGACAACCTCCGCAACGACCTCGTCCTGCTGGACCTGACGCCCTATGGCCGGCAGGAGACGTGGGAGGACTCCCCCGAGGGCTGGCCGCAGACGCCCGCCTACCAGTGGTGGCGGCTCCACGACCAGTACGACGCCTGACCGCAGCACCTGAGAAACGGAGTTCCACATGACGCGCACCGCGTCTTACCACAGCCGGGAGTTACGCCATGAGGTCTGATTCAGCCGCAACGCAGCGCCCGGCCCGCCCGGGCTGGACGCTGGCGCTCGTCGCGGTGTGCGCCTTCCTCACGTCGCTGGACGTGATGGTGGTGGTGACGGCCATCCCGACGATCCGGCAGGACCTGAACGCCAGCCTGGCCGATCTCGAGTGGACCATCAACGCCTACAACCTGGCGTTCGGCTGTCTGATGCTGACCGGTGCGGCGCTGGGCGACCGGTACGGCCGGATGAGGGTCTACGTGGTCGGCCTGGCGGTGTTCACCCTCGCCTCGGCGATGGCCGCCCTGGCGCCGACGGTCGGCATCCTGATCGTCGCCCGCGTCCTGCAGGGCGTGGCGGCCGGCATCGCGATCCCGGTCAGCCTGACGCTGCTGTCCGACGCCTACCCGCCGGAGAAGCGCGGTATGGCGATGGGCATCTGGGGCAGTGTCTCGGGTCTGGCCGTCGCGGCCGGTCCGGTGGTCGGCGGTCTGATCACCGAGGGCCTGTCGTGGCACTGGATCTTCTGGCTGAACGTGCCGTTCGGCATCGCCGCCACCGTGCTGTCCGCGGTGCTGCTGCGGGAGAGCTACGGCCCGCGTCCCAAGCTGGACCTCGTCGGCCTGGCGCTGGCGTCGATCGGTCTGTTCGGGCTGGTGTGGGCCGCGGTCAGGCAGCCCTCGCTGGGCTGGGGCAGCGCGGAGGTCCTGCTGTCGATCATCATCGGCCTGGTGCTGATCGTCGCGTTCGTGGTCTGGGAGAAGCGCGTCGAGCACCCGCTGCTGCCGATGGAGTACTTCCGCATCCGCGGCTTCACCATCGCCAACATCTCGGCGTTCTTCCAGCACTTCGCCCTGATCGGCGCGCTGTTCATGCTGGGGCAGATGTTCCAGGAGGGCCTGGGCAACGGTCCGATGGGCACCGGTCTGCGGCTGCTCGCGTGGACGGCCATGCCGCTGCTGGTCGCCCCGATCGCGGGTGGGTTCGCCGACAAGCTGGGCAACCGGCCGTTCATGATCATCGGCCTGCTGCTCCAGGGCGCCGGCCTCGCGTGGATCGCCGCGGTGGCGGCGCCGGGCACCGGGTACGGCTCGTTCATCGTGCCGCTGATCCTCGGCGGTGTCGGCATCGCGATGTGCCTGCCGACGACGATCAACCTGGTGTTCGCGTCCGTGCCGCAGAACGACGTCGGTGTCGCGTCCGGTGTGAACAGTTCGGTGCGCGAGATCGGCGGTGTGTTCGGCGTCGTGGTCCTCGGCGCGGCGTTCGCCACCTACGGCGGCTACGGTGACGCGTCCACGGCCATGGACGGCTTCCAGGCCGCCTTCGTGGTCGGCGCGATCGCCTCGGTGGTCGGCATGGTCGCCGCGCTGTTCGCGCCGGGCAAGAACCCGTCCGGCCAGGCGGCCCCGGCGGCGGCCGAGCCCGTCGGCGTGGAGACCGCCAAGTAAGCACGACGGCGTGCGGTGGTTCCGCCTCCCGCGGAACCACCGCATTCCCGAAGAAGCTTCCACCCCCGTCCGTGGGGAGACTGTGCTTCCGATCGCGACGGACTGCGGAGGCGCGGCATGGCGACGAGGGACTCCCTGTACATCGGAGGGGAATGGGTCCCCTCGGGCGGAGGCACGGCGGCGGTGCTCTCCCCCGCCACCGGTGAACCGGTCGGCGCCGCACCCGTGTCGACGACGTCCGATGTGGACGCCGCCGTCGCCGCGGCGCGCCGCGCGCTGCGCTCGCCGGAGTGGGGTGGGCTCACCCCCGAGGAGCGGTCCGAGTCGCTCCTGCGCTTCGCCGACGAGCTGGAGAAGAACGCCCACGACCGCGCCGCGCTGACCAGCGCGCAGAACGGTCTCCCGATCACCGTGGCCACGATGGCCGAGGGTTTCGCGCCGATCAGCATCGTGCGCTACCACGCGGGCCTGGCGGCGAGCACGCCCGTGGAGGACCGCCGGCCGCGCGTCGACGGCGAGGGCGAGACCGTGGTGCGGCGCGAGCCGATCGGCGTGGTGGCCGTCGTCGTCCCGTGGAACTTCCCCCAGCCGCTCGCCATGTTCAAGGTCGCCGCCGCGTTGGCGGCGGGCTGCGCCGTGGTCCTCAAGCCCGCCGAGCAGACACCGCTGGGCGCCTTGGAACTGGCCGCCGCGGCGGATCGCGCCGGTCTGGGCGGCGCGCTGAACGTGGTCACCGGCGGGGCCGACATCGGCCGCCACCTGGTCGCCCACCCCGGGGTGGACCGCGTGGCGTTCACCGGTTCGACGCCCGTCGGCCGCGAGGTGGGCGAGGTGTGCGGGCGGTTGCTGCGCCGGGTGTCCCTGGCGCTGAGCAGCCGTTCGGCGGCCCTCGTCCTGGACGACGCCGACATCACGGCGGTCGGCCGGTCGCTGGGCGGCTCGATCTTCATGACCAACGGCTACACCTGCTACGCGGGCACGCGCGTGCTGGTCCCGGCGCGCCACCACGACGAGCTGGTGGAGGTCCTGGCGGGGGTGGCGTCGTCGTTGACGATCGGTGACCCGCTGGACCAGGCGACCCAGATGGGCCCCATGGTGTCGCAGGCGCACCGCGCCCGCGTGGAGTCCTTCGTGTCGGCGGGCAGGGCGTCCGGCGCGACCCTGGCGGCCGGCGGTTCGCGCCCCGACACCGACCGCGGCTGGTACGTCAGCCCGACGGTGTTCGGCGACGTGGAGGGCTCGTCGCCGATCGCGCGGGACGAGATCCTGGGCCCGGTCCTGACCGTGACCCCGTACCGCTCGCTCGAGGAGGCGGTGGCGATCGCGGAGGATTCGGACTACGGGCTGAGCGGCACCGTCTGGACCTCCGATGTGGACCGCGGCCTGGAGGTGGCGCGGACCGTCCGAACGGGAGCGATGGGCGTCAACTTCGTCGACCTGGACCTGGGCGCGCCGTACGGCGGGTTGTCGGCCAGCGGCCTCGGTTACGACCTGGGCCCGGAGGGTTTCGCGTCGTACTCGACCCTGAAGTCCATCTACCTCCCCCGCCGCTGAGCCCGTCCACTCGGGACGGTCCCGCCACGCGGCGGGACCGTCCGATCAGGCGTTTGAGGAACATCGGAACGAAAACCACCGCTAAGCACTGATCGTGCTGGTCAGACGGCTGCTCCTTGTGGCCGGGGAGCCTGTTGGCCGGCCGGCCGGCTGACCAACGTTCAAGCACGGCACCTGCCGCTTCAGTTGGTGGTGTTCGCGACGCCGTATCTGGCTTCCATCATCAGTACGGCCTCGTCCACGACGTGTGCCGTCGATGCGTTGTCGGGCGACCAGTTCATGAGCAGCATCCGGGGCCAGAAGACGTAGTTGGAGATCATCCCGAGGAACTGGGTCGCGGCCAGTTCCGGGTCGTCCAGCTTCGCCGTTCCCAGGGCGTTCTCGGTGTCGAGATAGCGGCGCACCGAGTCGAAGTAGGGCATCTTGCCGTGCTCGAAGTGGGCCTCGCCCAACTCGGGGAAGCGCGGCAGTTCGGCGATGACGATGCGGAACAGGGCGGCCATGCCGGGCCGGGTGAGGAGGGCGACGTACCGGCGGCCGATGGCCGTCAGGCCCGCCCGCAGGTCGCCCGTCGGTGGGCGGAGGTCGCCTTCGTCCTCGAGCTTCCAGGACTCCGTCACGATCGCGTCGAACAGCGCCGCCTTGGTCGGGAACTGCTTGAACAGGGTCGCCTTCGACACCCCGGCCGCCTCGGCGACCTTGGCCAGTGACGTGCCGGCGTACCCGGCATCGAGGAACAGTCGGGTGGCGGCGTCGATGATGGCTGCCCGCTTCTGCTCGGCGACGCGCCGGTGATAGGTCGAGGGCTCCGTCGTCATGGACCTCATCCTACGCGAGGCGAGTCACTTGACTCACCATCTGTCGCGACCATAGCCTGATGGCGAGGCGAGTCACTCGACTCACCATGTCCAGCAGAGAGGACCGCGTCATGGGACGCTTCGACAAGCAGACCGTTCTCGTCACCGGCGGCACCGGAGGGCAGGGCGCCGGCCACGTCCGGGCCTATCACCAGGAGGGAGCGAACGTCGTCATCGCCGCGCTCTCCGACGGGCCGGGCAAAGAACTCGCCGCCGAACTCGGCTCGCGGGCACTGTTCGTCCGCCTGGACGTCACCGACGAGGACGCCTGGGTCGCGGCGGTCACCGAGACCGAACGCCATTTCGGGCCGATCGCGGTGCTGGTCAACAACGCCGGCGTCCAGAACCCCGCGGCACCGATCGAGGCCGTCGAGCGGCTGGTCTGGGACCGCATCCTCGACGTCAACCTCACCGGCACGTTCCTCGGCATCAAGGCCGTGACCCCGTCACTGCGCCGCAACGGCGGCGGAGTGATCGTCAACATCGCCTCCACGATGGCCCACGTCGGCACCCCGCTCTACGCGCCCTACGTCGCCAGCAAATGGGCGCTGCGCGGGCTCACCAGGACCGCCGCGCTCGAACTGGGCCGGGACGGCATCCGGGTCAACTCCATCCACCCCGGCGTCATCTCCACCCCGTTGATCAACGAGCCGATCGCGGGCCGGCCGCCCATCGCCGACTTCTACTCGCCCGAGCCGTACGCCATCCCGCGGCTGGGAACCCCGGCCGACATCACCGCCCTGCTCCTCTACGTCACCTCGGCCGACGCCTCGTTCGTCACGGGCTCGGAGTTCGTCGCGGACGGCGGACTCCTGCTCGGCCCCGCCCTGCAACCCGACACGACGGCGGCATGACTGCGATCAGGCCGTGTCGGGGAAGTCGCCCAGCAGTCCTTCCGGGACCTCCAGCAGCCGGTCCAGGGCGTCGGTGTGCCGGAGCAGGCGGCGGCAGATCTCGTTGGCGCGTTCGGGCAGCCCGAGCACCTGCTCGGCCGTGAGCAGCCCTCGGGCGAGGTACCAGCCGGCGTGCTCGCCCACCTGCTCGACGCAGTGCAGCTCGTACAGGTCGGCGAGCAGCGGCCGGGACTCCTCGGGGAGCGTCGGGGCGTGCCACTCGGCGTGCAGGATCTCGGCGGCGCCGCGTGCCGCGTGGGTCTCGGCGTAGCGCTGGGCCAGTTCGGTCCGGTCGTTCCAGACGTCGAAGGGGACGGTGCCGTCCACGCGGTCCGCGCGCAGACCGGCGGTGAGCTCGGCGTGCAGCAGCCGTTCCCGGCCGCGCAGCAGCCTGCCCCAGTCGTCCGGCGCGGCCTGCTCCTGCGGCGGGAGGTGGTCCGGGTCGGTGGCCATCGCCCAGGCGGCGTCCATCAGGATCAGCCGGTTGTCGCCGCCGGCGGACTGGAAGGCCATCGTCAGCCCCTGGTAGCCGATCAGCCGGTTCTCCGAGAAGAAGCCGACCGCGCCGCTCGCCGACCGGCACCGGTTCACCGCCGCGTCGGCGAGCACGCTGACCGTGACCTTGTTCAACCCCAGCTCGCGCTGCTCGGCGGCGGACAGGCCGGCGCCCGCACCGGCTCCCGGGATCGTCCAGCACCGCTCGGTGTCGCGGCGGGCGATGGCGGTCGCCGCGAGGGCGGCGGCCAGGGCGCCGAACAGCAGGCGTTGCTGGTTGAGGTGGTCGATGGCGGCGACGTTGCCGGCCAGCCGGTCGAGGGTGCGGCGGCGACGGGCGCGGGTCAGCGCGAGCGAGGAGCTCGCGCGGGCCACCGCCGCCAGCCCGGCGGTGATGGCGCCCCAGCCGAACCGGCCCATGCTCATGCTGCGGCGGCTGCGGGCCTCGGGCCCGCCCAGCGGGTCGTGGAACGAGCCGTCCTCGGCGATGGCCGCGCCGTCGGCGAGCCACCGCCGGTACGGCACCCGGACCCGGTCGAACCGGACGGTCGCGTAGTCCAGGGGCAGCAGCGCGGTCGGTGGCCGCGGCTCGATCGTGACGCCGGGGCACGGGCCGTCCTCGTCGCGCAGGGCGACGAGGAACAGCGCGGTCCCCCGGTCCGTGCCGTCGACCAGGAGCCTCGCGCTGACCACGGCGAGCCGGGCGATGCCGGCCGCGCCGGCGGTGGCCGGGTACTTCGCCGCCTCCGCGACCGGGGTGGACAGGACGAACTCGCGGGTGGCCGGGTCGTAGACCGCCTGGGTGTGGGTGCGGGAGTTGCTGTTGCCGTGGCCGAGCTCGGCCAGCAGCGCGCCGCCGATCCACCGGCCCGAGGCGAGCGCGGCCACGTCCGCCTGGTCCGCGCCCTGGTCCAGGGCGGCGCCCATGGCCATGCAGTGGTGCAGGAACATCGCGAAGAACAGGCTCGGGTCGGCCATCGCGGACAGTTCCAGCAGGGTGCGCAGCCGGGCGTGGTCGGCCAGCAGCGGCGTGTCGTCTCCCCGCTCGGCGTGCAGGCGACGCAGCCGCAGGTACGGCGAGGCCAGGTCCCCGGCGGGCGGCGACGGGGTCGGCGACGGGTCGGCGACCAGCGCGGCGAGGTCGCGGTCGGAGCGTTCGGGGACGCCGGTCACAGCAGCTTGTCCAGGGTGATCGGGAGGTCGCGGACGCGCTTGCCGGTGGCGTGGCGCACGGCGTTCGCCACCGCGGCGGCGGCGCCGGTGATGCCCACCTCGCCCGCGCCGCGGATGCCGAAGGGCATGGTCGGGTCCGGTTCGTCCAGGAAGGACACGTCGATCGGCGGGACGTCGGCGTGCACGGGGACGTGGTACTCGGCCAGGCTGGGGTTCATGATCCGCCCGGTGCGCGGGTCGACGAGCGCCTGCTCGGACAGGGCCATGCCCAGCCCCATCACGATCCCGCCGCGCAGCTGGCTGCCCGCCGTCTTCGGGTTGACCACGGTGCCGATGTCGAACACGCCGACCCACCGCGACACCCGCACCTCGCAGGTCTCCGGGTCGACCCGCACCTCGCAGAAGTGCGCGCCCGTGGCCGCCCTCACCAGGTGCTGGTCGCGCATCATCATCGCCATGAACCGCTCGGAGCCGGTCATGCGGCCGGCCGGGGTCTCCGGTCCGACGGCGGCCTCGACGTGCGGCACGCCGGCGTTGCGGATGATCTCGGCGGGGCTGTCGCCGCCGGTCCGCTCGGCCAGGGCGCTCAGCGACCGCTTGATCTCCGCGGTCGCCTCCAGCACCGCGCCGGCGATGCTCGCGGTCTGGATGGACACGTTCGCGCCCGGCGACGGCGGCAGCGCCGAGTCGCCGTACTCCACCCGGACGGCGTCGACCGGCACGCCGAGCGCGTCGGCCGCGACCTGGGCCTGCGCGGTCGCCGCGCCCATGCCCATCTCCTGGAAGCCGCAGCGCAGCAGCACGGTCCCGTCGGCCGACAGCCGCACCGTCACGTCCGCCGGGAACTGGTACGACGGGTGGTAGGCGGACGCCACGCCCGTGCCGACCAGCCACCGCCCGTCCCGCGTCGTGCCCGGCCGCGGGCTCCGCTCGTGCCAGCCGAACCGGGCCGCGCCCCGCGCGTAGACCTCGCGTTGCCGCCGGCGGGCGAACTCCCTGCCGTCCAGCGGGTTCACGTCCGGTTCGTTGCGCATCCGCAGCTCGACCGGGTCCACGTCCAGCTCGTAGGCGAGTTCGTCGATCGCGGACTCCAGCGCGAACGAGCCGATCGCCGCGCCCGGCGCCCGCATGAAGGCGTTCGACACCAGGTCCAGCTGCACCAGGAGCTGGCGGGTGAGGAGGTTGTCGGCGGCGTAGGCGTGCCGGGACTGCTCGGTGATCTGCTCGGGGATGCCGCCGACGTGGCCGATGCGGCTGGTGCTCGTGTGCACCAGCGAGGTCAGCCTGCCGTCCCGGGTCGCGCCGAGGGCGACCCGCTGGATCGACGGAGTCCGGCCGCCCACGGTGCGGTACACCCCTTCGCGGGTGAGCGCCAGCCGGACCGGCCGGCCGGTCGCGCGCGCCGCCAGCGCGGCGAGGACGGTGCCGGGCCAGATCGAGCCCTTGCCGCCGAACGCGCCGCCGACGAAGGGCGCGAGCACCCGCACGTTCTCGGTGGGGACGCCGAAGCTGACCGCGAGGTGGGTGCGGAACCAGTCGATCGACTGCGTGGAGTCGTGCACGGTCAGCCGGTCGCCGTCCCACACCGCGGTCGTGGCGTGGGGTTCGATGGCGTTGTGCTGCTGCTGCGGGGTGGTGAACCGCAGGTCCACCGCGACCGGCGCGACCGCCAGCGCCGCCTCCGCGTCGCCCTTGCCCGCCTCGCCCTGCGTCAGCGGGCTGTCGGGTTGCGGCCACGCGCCCGGCTCCGCCGCCGCGAAGTCCACGGCGGCGTCGGAGGTCTCGTACTCGACGCGGACGAGGGCGGCGGCCTCCTGCGCGGCGGCCAGGGTCTCCGCGACGACGACCGCGATCGGCTCCCCGTCCCAGTGCACCTCGTCGGTTCCCAGGTAGCGGACGAAGGTGCCGGTGAACAGCGTGTTGAAGTCGAGGGGGTTGATCTCGGGCGGCGGTTGCAGCGGCGGCGCGTTCCGGTGGGTGAGCACGGCCACCACGCCGGGCACCGCGGTCGCCGCGGCGGTGTCCAGGGCGGTGATCCGGCCCCGGGCGATCGTCGCGTGCACGAGCGCGGCGTGCGTGAGGCCGGGGTGGGAGTGCTCGGCGGCGAACCGGGCGGCGCCCGTCGTCTTGGCGTCGCCGTCGACGCGGTCGAGCGGTTGTCCGATGACGGTCATGCCGCGCTCCCGCCGGTGAGCAGTCGCCGCAGCGTCGTCACGACGGTGCGCCGCGCGAGTTCGACCTTGAAGGCGTTCTGGGCGGTGGCGGTGGCCGAACGCAGCTCCACGTCGGCCGCCAGTCGGAACGACTCGTCGGTGGCGGGGCGGCCGAGCAGCGTGCGCTCGGCCTCGGTGGCACGCCAGGGTTTCGTGCCCACGCCGCCGAGCGCGAGCCGGACCTCGGTGACCACGCCGTCCTCCACCCGCAACGCCGCGGCGACCGAGACGAGGGCGAACGCGAAGGCCGCCCGGTCGCGCACCTTGCGGTAGCGCGAGTTCGCCGCGACGGGCGCGGGCGGCAGCTCGACGGCCGTGATCAGCTCGTCCGCGGCGAGCGCCGTCTCGACGTGCGGCGCGTCGCCGGGCACGCGGTGGAACTCGGCGATCGGGATGCGCCGCGTGCCGCGCGTGCTCTGCACCTCGACGGTCGCGTCGAGCAGCACCAGCGCGACGGCCATGTCCGAGGGGTGGGTCGCGATGCAGTGCTCGCTCACGCCGAGCACGGCGCTGCCCCGGGAGAACCCGCCGATTGCGTCGCAGCCGCTGCCGGGGGCGCGCTTGTTGCACCGCGCGGCCTCGTCGTAGAAGTACAGGCACCGGGTGCGTTGCAGCAGGTTGCCGCCGACCGTGGCCATGTTCCGCAGCTGCGGGGACGCCCCGTTGAGGATGGCCTGCGCCAGCACGGGATAGCGGGTCCACACCAGCGGGTCGGCGGCGACGCCGCTGTTGGTCGTGAGCGCGCCGATGCGCAGTCCGCCGTCGGGCAGTTCCTCGACGCCGGACATCGGCAGCCGGCTGATGTCCACCACGGTGTCGGGCTGCTCGATCCGCTCGCGCATGAGGTCGACCAGGTTCGTGCCGCCGGCGAGGAACTTCACGCGGTCCCCGTCCGCGACCGCCCGCAACGCGGTGGCCGTGTCCGGCGCGGCGACGTAGGCGAACGACTTCATTCCGCGACCTCGCGGATCGCCGCGACGATGCCGTTGTAGGCGCCGCACCGGCACAGGTTGCCGCTCATCCGCTCCCGGACCTCCTCGTCGGACAGCTCCGCGCCGGGCAGCTCGTCGGTGACCGCGCTGGGCATGCCGTTCTTGTGCTCGTCGAGCATCCCGATCGCCGAGCAGATCTGGCCGGGCGTGCAGTAGCCGCACTGGAGCCCGTCGGCCCGCACGAACGCCCGCTGCAACGGGTGGTCGACGCCTTCGATGGTGGTGATCTCCCGGCCCGCGTACTGCACCGCGAGCGCGAGGCACGAGTTGATCCGCTCGCCGTCGGACAGCACCGTGCACGCGCCGCACGCGCCCTGGTCGCAGCCCTTCTTCGTGCCGGTCAGCCCGAGGTGGTCGCGCAGCGCGTCGAGCAGGCTCACGTGTGGCTGGATGTCCAGCCGGTGCTCGGATCCGTTGATCCGCAGCGCGATCTCGACCATTTCTTCCCCTCCGGGCCGCTCGTCGCCCGAAGCTAGTTCGCGGCGCCGGAGGGGGTCTACTCGCAGCTTGCGCAATCCGGGAGTAGCCCCCGGGCGACCAGAGCGCCGCCGCCGGCCGCCGAACACGGCGTTCCGCAGCCGATCGGACCGGGTAACCGGCGGATCACCTCGTGGGAAAGGATGACCCGCATGATCGTTCCCCTGGACCTCGCCGACGACGAGACGGCGAAGGCGGTGCACCGGATCGCGACGCTGTCGTACGCGGTCGAGGCTGAGTTGATCGGCAGCACGGCGATACCCGGGCTGCACGACTCGGTGGAGGACATCCGGAGACTGCCGCTGCGGTGGCTGGGCGGGTACGTCGACAACGACCTGGTGGCGTTCGTCGGCTACGCGAAGGTCGACGGCGTGCTGGACATCGACCGCCTGTGCGTGGCGCCGAGCCACTTCCGGCTCGGGTTCGCCAGGCGGCTGGTGGAGCAGGTGCTGGCCGAGGGCGGGCCGGCGATCGTGTCGACGGGTGCGGCGAACGCGCCCGCCATCGCGTTGTACGAGGGGCTGGGGTTCCGGTTGGTCGACACGGTGGTGGTCGAGGGCGGGTTGCGGATCGCCCAGTTCGGGCATCCGGGGTCGATCTAGGACGGATCCTGTCCTACTGGGGTCCTAGGGTCGGTGGTGTGACCGAGATCGAAGAGTTCCGCATCGCCGTCCCGCAGGCCGACCTGGACGACCTCGCCGACCGCATCGCCCGCGCCCGCTGGGTGCGGCCGCTGCCCGGCGAGGGGTGGGAGCGCGGCGTGCCGGTGGACTACCTGCGGGACCTGGCCGAGTACTGGCGCACGGGGTTCGACTGGCGCGCGCACGAGGCGCGGCTGAACGCCTTCCCGCAGTTCACCACCGAGGTCGACGGGCTGGACGTGCACTTCCTGCACGTCCGCAGCGACAACCCCGACGCGTTGCCGCTGCTGCTGGTGCACGGGTGGCCGAACACGTTCGTCGAGTTCGTGGACGCGTTGGCGCACTTGCGGGACTTCCACGTGGTGGTGCCGAGCATCCCGGGCTTCGGGTTCTCCGGGAAGCCGACCGGTCCGTTCGACGTCGCCCGCGCGGGCCGGATGTTCGCCGGGCTGATGGCGCGGCTGGGGTACGGGCGGTACGGGGTGCAGGGAGGTGACCTCGGCGCCTACCTCGCGCCCGAGGTGGCGAAGGCCGCGCCGGAGCACGTGGTCGGCGTGTTCGTCAACGGCGGTCTGGGGTTCCCGACCGAGGCGGACCTGCCGACGTTGACCGAGGACGAGCGCGAGTTCTACTGGCAGGTGCAGGGTTGGGCCGGCGCCGGGGTGGACCACCACGCGTTGCTGCGCGCCGCGCCGCAGACCTTCGCGCTGGGCTGGCACGACTCGCCGGTGGCGCTGCTGGCGTGGTTGATGCAGAAGTTCCGGGAGTTCACCATCACGGTCGACTCGCCGGAGCAGGCGATCGACCGCGACCTGCTGCTGGTCAACGCCACGCTGTACTGGCTGACCGGCACGGCGGGGTCGTCGTCGTGGTTCATGTACGACAACGAGCGGTTCGGGTGGCCGGAAGGGCAGAAGCTGGTGCCGACGGGCGTCTACAGCGGTCCGCCCGCGATCCGGCGGCTGGCCGAGCGGCACAACGACATCGTGCACTGGCCGCAGGCCAAGCCGGGCGGGCACTTCGTGGCGCTGGAGGTGCCCGGGGCGTTCGCGGCCGAGGTGCGCGCGTTCTTCGGGAAGGTGCGGTGAACCGCGTGCTCGGCCGGCGGTTGCGCCGGCACTCGCTGCTGGCGCGGTCGGCCGACCCGGTTGAGGTGGTGCGGGCGATGTGCGGCGCGCACGCCCAGGTGATGTCGGCGGCGGAGTTGTCGATCGGGCTCCGCACGACCCTGACCCGGCAGCAGGTGCGGGACGCGGTGTGGGTGGACCGGACGTTGGTGAAGACGCGCGGGCCGCGCGGCACGGTGCACCTGCTGCCCGCCGCGGACCTGCCGATGTGGACGGGCGCGCTGGCGGAGCTGCCGCAACGGCTGAAGCTGCTGACCGAGGAGCAGACGGCCGAGGTGGTGGCGGCGATCGCGGACGCGTTGCGCGACGACGAGCTGACCGGTGACGAGCTGACGGAGGAGGTGGTCGCGCGCACCGGCGCGTGGGCGGGCGACCGGGTGATGGAGGCGTTCGGCGGGACGCCGTGGCCGCGGTGGGTGGAGGCGATGGGCGTGGCGTCGAACCTCGGCGCGATGTGCTTCGCGCCGAACAAGGGCCGCAAGGCCGCCTACACGAGCCCGCAGCGGTGGCTGCCGGGTTTCGCGCCGGCCGCGAACGGCGCGGTCGAGCTGCTGCACTCCTACCTGCGGTCGTACGGGCCGGCCACGCCGGCGCACTTCGCGAAGTGGCTGGCCGCGCCCAAGCGGTGGGCGGACGAGCTGTTCGAGCGGGCCGACCTGGAGCAGGCGGACGGCGGGTGGGTGGTGCGCGGCGACACGTCGTGGCCGGACGAGCCGCCGGCCGGGGTGCGGCTGCTCCCCTACTTCGACGCCTACGTGGTGGGCAGCCACCCGCGTGAGGTGGTGTTCCCGGGTCGGGCGTCCGAGCGGGCGCTGTCGGGCGGGCAGGCGGGGAACTTCCCGGTGCTGCTGGTGGACGGCGTGGTGGCCGGGGTGTGGCACCAGAAGCGGTCGGGTCGGCGGATCGCGGTCACGGTCGAGCCGTTCGCGCCGCTGTCGCCCGCGCACTCGGCCGAGCTGGACCGCGAGGTGGCGTGGGTCGGCGAGTTCCTGGAGGGGCGGCCGGAGCTGACCGTCGGCACGGTGTCGGTCGGCGGGCACGCCTGACCGGACGCCGGGCGGGCCACCTCGCACAGGCGAGGGCCTGCCCGACGTCCGGGTGCTCAGGCGGCGGCGCCGAACCACGTGGGCAGGTGCCCGACCAGGTCGTCCTGGTCCTCGCCGACCCACGCCACGTGCCCGTCCGGTCGCAGCAGCACGGCGGGCGCGTCGAGTTCCTCGCTGACGTCGACGACGTGGTCGACGCGGTCCGCCCAGCCCGCGACGGAGAGCCGGCCGGTCTGGTCGAGCAGCAGGCCGCGGCCCTCGTGCATCAACCCGTACAGGCGCCCGTCCTCGAGCCGCACGTCGCGCAGGCGTCGGCCGAGCAGCTCGTGCCCCTCGCCGAAGTCGTAGCGGATCGCGGTCGCGGTGATCTTCTCGGTCAGGTGGCGGTTCACCTCGTCGAAGTCCATCAGCTCCGCCACCAGCCGGCGCACCGCCCGTGCCCCCGGTTCGAGGGACATCAGCTGCATCTGCGCGCGCGTGTTGTCCAGCACCGCGGCCGCCACCGGGTGCCGTTCGGCGTGGTAGCTGTCCAGCAGGCCCTCCGGAGCCCAGCCGTCGACCTCCGCGGCCAGCTTCCAGCCCAGGTTGAACGCGTCCTGCAGGCCCAGGTTGAGGCCCTGACCGCCGACCGGCGGGTGGACGTGCGCGGCGTCGCCCGCCAGCAGGACCCGGCCGGTCCGGTAGCGCTCGGCCTGCCGGGTGGCGTCGCCGAAGCGGGAGAGCCACCGCGGCGAGCGCACGCCGAAGTCGGTGCCGGCGACCACCCGCAGCCGGTGCTTGAACTCCTCCAGGGTCGGCGGGACCGTGCGGTCCTCGGCCACCCCTTCGGCGGGCACGACGACGCGGTGCGTCCCGTCCCCCAGCGGCATGAGGCCGAACCGGGTCTGGGTCTTGCGGACCTCCGCCGTCACGGCGGCCACCGTCTCCGGTGACGCGGTCACCTCCATCTCGCCCAGCAGCGTCTCGACCCTGCTCGGCTCGCCGGGGAAGTCCACGCCGAGCAGCTTGCGCACCGTGCTGCGGCCGCCGTCGCAGCCGACGAGGTAGCGCGTGCGCAGCCGGGCGCCGTCCGCCAGCTCGACGGTCACGCCGTCGTCGTCCTGGCTCAACCCGACCACTTCGCCGCCGCGTCGGATCTCCGCGCCCAGTTCGGTGGCGCGTTCGGCGAGCAGGCGGTCGGTGACCGGCTGCGGGATGCCGAGGACGTACGGGTGGGCGGTGTCGAGCCCCTGCGGCGGCGGCTTGGGGATGCCGGCGAAGAACCCGCCGATCGGGTGCTGCTGCCCGAGGGGCAGGAACCGCTCCAGCAGACCGCGCTGGTCCATCACCTCCACGCTGCGGGCGTGCAGGCCGAGCGCCCGGACGACCTTCGTCGGCTCGGGCTCCTTGTCCAGCACGAGCACGTGCACGTCGTGCAGCCGCAGTTCGCCGGCCAGCATCAGGCCGGTCGGTCCGCCGCCCACGACGATCACGTCGATCATGAAACCCCCTGTTTCCCCACCCGGGTCGCCTGTCGGCCGGCCGTTCCACCGCTCGTGGAACCTCCGCGTTTCCGCAGGTCCCGGCTTCGAGGGGAGAGTGTGCGGCACGACGGGGGTCTTGCCGCAAGACCCCCGGTGCGCTATACGTTGAGAGTGGCAAGGAGTGGTGTTCCTCCTTGCCTTCGTCATGTGCGGGGTCCGCGACCGATCAACGTTGGCCTGGCCAACAAGTCGGTAGAGTGCGGTCATATGGAGACCTCAGGCGCGCCCCGGCGGCTGCGCGGCACGACGAGTTGGCTGCTCGGCCAGGCCACGACGCACGCGGCCCGGCTGGTGTCGGAGGCGTTGGGCGCGGTCGGCGCGCGGCGCTACCACTACTCGCTGCTGGCCGCGCTGGACGAGTTCGGCCCGGCCAGCCAGGCGGAGCTCGGGCGGCGTGGCGGGCTGGACCGCAGCGACGTGGTGGCCACCGTGAACGAGTTGGCCGAGAAGGGCGCCGTGGAGCGCCGCCCGGACCCGGACGACAAGCGGCGCAACATCGTCAGCATCACCCCGTCGGGTGTGGCCCACCTGCGTCACCTGGACCGCGTGGTGGGGCAGGCTCAGGAGACGCTGCTGGCCCCGTTGTCCGCGGCGGAGCGGGAGGAGTTGGTGCGGGTGCTGAACGTGGTCCTGGAGCACCAGGGATGACCGGGTCGATGCGCGCGGTCGTGTTGAGCGGGCCCGGTCCGGTGGAGAACCTGGCCGTGGCGGAGCTGCCGGTGCCGCAGCCGCCGCCGGGGTGGGTGCGGGTGAAGGTGGGCGCGTTCGGGCTGAACCGGTCCGAGCTGCACACCCGCTTGGGCCTGGCGGAGGGCGTGACGTTCCCGCGCGTGCCGGGCATCGAGGCGGTGGGTGTCGTGGACAGCGACTGCGACCTGCCACCCGGGCAGCGGGTGGCGGCGATGATGGGCGGCATGGGGCGGGTGTTCGACGGCGGGTACGCCGAGTACACCGTCGTGCCGCGCGAGGTGCTGATCCCGTTCGCCTCGGACCTGCCGTGGGAGGTGCTGGGCGCGGTGCCGGAGACGTTGCAGACCGCGTACGGCTCGCTGACCACGGGCCTGGACCTGCGGGCGGGGCAGTCGCTGCTGATCCGCGGCGGCACGTCGGCGCTCGGTTTCGCCGCCACCGCGCTGGCCGTCGACCTCGGCGCGACGGTGCTGGCCACGACCCGCCGCGCGGACCGGCTCGACGTGCTGCGCGAGCACGGCGTGGCGCACCCGCTGCTGGACGACGGCACGGTCGCCGGCCGGGTGCGCGAGCTGTTCCCCGACGGGGTGGACGCGGCGTTGGAGCTGGTCGGCACGCCCACGTTGCCGGACACGCTGGCGGCGACGAGGGTGCACGGCACGGTGTGCTTCACCGGGATGCTGTCGAACGAGTGGATCGTGCCCGACTTCTACCCGATCGGGTACCTCCCCAAGGGCGTGCGGCTGACCGCGTACGGCGGCGAGAGCTCCGACCTGCCCGCGGAGGTGCTGCAACGGTTCCTCGACCAGGTCGCGGGCGGCGAGGTGTCGCTCGGCCCGACCACGGTCTACCGGTTGGAGGAGATCCGGCAGGCGCACGACGACCTGGAGCACGGCCGCCGGGTCGGCAAGCTCGTCGTGCTGCCCTGAGAATCTTTTTCCCGCGTCGTGTCGATGTGGTGCTCCGCCGTTCGTGTAGGGGGTGCGGAGTCACCCCGACCTGAGGAGCACGAGATGACCCAGTACCTGATCAGCGTGATCGAGCCGACCGGCTACGACATCCCCGAGCCGGAGGTCCTGGAGCGGATCATGAAGGACGTCCAGGCGGTGGACGCCGACATGCGGGAGGCCGGTGTGTGGGTGTTCGCGGGCGGTCTGCACGCCCCGGAGACGGCGACCACGCTGCGCCCGGACGCGAACGGCGAGCTGGTCGTGACCGACGGGCCGTTCACCGAGAGCAAGGAGCACATCGGCGGGTTCAACATCATCGACGTGCCGGACCTGGACGCGGCGCTGGAGTGGGGCCGGCGGATGGGCGTGGCGTGCACGCTGCCGGTCGAGGTGCGGCCGTTCCAGGACTTCGCCGGCTGACGTGACGGCGGTCGAACGGGTCTTCCGGGCGGAGTACGGCCGGTCGGTGGCGGTCCTGGTCCGCGTCTTCGGCGACATCGACGTCGCCGAGGAGGCGGTCCAGGACGCGTTCGCCGAGGCCGTGCGGCGGTGGCCGGAGACCGGTGTGCCGCCGAGCCCGGCGGGCTGGATCATCACCACGGCCCGCAACCGGGCGATCGACCGGCTGCGCCGGGAGTCCACGCGGGACTCCCGCCAGGCCCAGGCCGCGCTGCTGCACGCCCGTGACGAGCACGTGGAGGTGGACGCGGTGGGCGACGACCGGCTGCGGTTGATCTTCACGTGCTGCCACCCGGCGTTGAACCAGGCGGCACGGGTGGCGTTGACG
Organism: Actinosynnema sp. NPDC037264; assembly: GCF_055603705.1. NCBI lineage: Bacteria > Bacillati > Actinomycetota > Actinomycetes > Pseudonocardiales > Pseudonocardiaceae > Actinosynnema > Actinosynnema sp. NPDC037264. The sequence continues at coordinate 98,453 of NZ_JBVJVK010000017.1, forward strand.
TTGCGGCTGCTCGGCGGGTTGTCCACGGCGGAGATCGCGCGGGCGTTCCTGGTGCCGGAGCCGACGATGGCGCAGCGGCTGGTGCGCGCGAAGGCGAAGATCCGGGACGCGCGGATCCCGTACCGGGTGCCGGGCGAGGCGGAGCTGCCCGACCGGCTGCGCGCCGTGCTGGCGGTGGTGTACCTGGTGTTCAACGAGGGGTACTCGGCCAGTTCGGGTGCGGAGCTGGTGCGCGGGGACCTGTGCGCGGAGGCGGTGCGGCTCGGGCGGGTGCTGGCGGAGCTGATGCCCGACGAGCCGGAGGTCGTCGGGCTGCTGGCGCTGATGCTGCTGGTGCACGGTCGCAGCCCGGCGCGCACCGACCGCGACGGCCGCCTGGTGCGGTTGGCCGACCAGGACCGCTCGCTGTGGGACCGGGCGATGGTGGCCGAAGGGCGGGAGCTGGTGCGGCGCTGCCTGCGCCGCGGCCGGCCCGGCCCCTACCAGGTGCAGGCGGCGATCAACGCGGTGCACAGCGACCCGCCGCCGACGGACTGGCGGCAGGTCGTGCGGCTGTACGACCACCTGTCCGCCTTGACACCGAGCCCCGTGGTGGCGTTGAACCGGGCCGTCGCGGTGGCCGAGGTCGACGGGCCGGAGGCGGCGTTGGCGCTGGTCGACGGCCTGGCGCCCGCCGGCGGGTCGGGTCGCTCGGGCATGGCGGGCTACCACCTGTTCCACGCCGTGCGCGCGGACCTGCTGCACCGCCTCGGCCGGGGTCCGGACGCGGCGCGGGCGTACCGGCGGGCGTTGGAGCTGGCGGGCAACGACGCCGAGCGCGACCTGCTGCGCCGTCGGCTCAGCGCAGTCGCCGGATCAGATCGGCCACCTCCCGCGGGGTGAAGTCGAGCGACACGACGCCGACGGTCAGCTCGATGCTGCACCGCGTCGGGTCGGACGAGGCCCTGGGCCGCCGCGGCAGCTCGACGCCGCTCTCGGCGAGGATCCGCTGGGCCGCGGCGACGACGGCGTCCTTGGGCGCGGGGATGTGGACGTGGAACATCGGCGTCTGGGGCACGAGCGGGCGGGTGGTCGCGTACCCGTCGGCGTTGATCGCGGCGGCGAGGGCCACGGCGTGGTCGCGGAACTCGGCCATCCTGGGCAGCACCTCGTCCAGCCCCATCAGGGCGGTCACGGCGGCCGGCCACGAGTCGGGGGTCGCGCCGCCGAGCCTGCGCCGCCACACGGACGCGGCGTCGATCGTCGCCCGGTCACCCGCGAGGACCGCGCCGCGCACGCCTTCGAGGCCTTTGTAGAGGGAGACGTAGACGGTGTCGAACAGGTCGGCGATCTCGGCGAACGGCCGCTCGTAGTAGGTCTGCGCCTCCCACAGCCGGGCGCCGTCCAGGTGCGTCGCGGCGCCGCCGTCGCGTGCCCACTTCGTCTGCGCGACCAGGTCGTCCCAGGTGGGCAGGAGGCCGCCGAGGTCGCGCTGGGGCAGTTCGAGGAGCAGGGCGGCGATCGGTTCGCGGACCTCGGCGAGGTCGTCCAGGGTGATCAGGTCCTCGCGGTCGCCGACGGTCCGGTGGCGCAGGCCGTGCACCGCGCTGTAGCCCTGCTCCTCCCAGACCGCGAGGTGGCTCTGGGGGTGTGCGGCGAACGTGCGGCGGCCGGTGCGTTCGGCGTGCACGCGCAACGCGGTCTGCTGCGCCATCGTGCCGGTGGGGAAGAACAGGGCGGCGGGTTTGCCGAGCAGGTCGGCGATCCGTTGTTCCAACCGCGTGGTCGGCTCGTCCGGCGGGAGGCCGGGCTCGACGCGGTCGAGCATGCGGCGCAGCACCGCGTGCGGGTCCTGGCGGAGCCGGGAGTGCTGGACCAGGGAACGCCGGATCTCGGAGGTCATGGCGGGAGTCTGGGCGTTGCCGCCAGCTGTGTGCAACAACGTTCCCCAGTCGGCTGACTGATTCGGGCACCGGTGCGCCGCGCCTAGCGTCGCCGGCATGGAACTGACTCGACCCGACGCCGAACTCGTCCTCCTCCACCGCGGCCGCGTGCCGTTCGAGCCGCGGCCGGGCGCGTTGCTCGACGCGCGGTGGCTGGAGCAGGTGGACGGTGCCGGCGTGGTGACCTATTCGCAGTGGTCGGGCCCGGTGGAGGCGGGCGACGCGGTCGCCTACCGGCGCTACCGGTCCGGTCGGGAGGCCGCCGAGGACCGGACGGTCGGGTGCGTGGTGCTGGTGTCGGTGGAGTTCGACCGGCCGGGGGTCGCCGAGGAGTGGGTCGACCTGGTGTTCACCGCGTTGGCCGCCGAGGGGGACCTGCACCCCGGCGGGATCTCGGCGCACTTCCACGTGAGCCTGGACGGGCTGCGGGTGCTGAACTACGCGGAGTGGACCTCGCCGGAGGCGCACGAGGAGGCGATGGCCCGCGGCAACGGGTCGGTGGGCGTGTCGGAGCCGTGGGAGCGTGTGCACTCGTTCACCGGTCTGACGCGGAGCGACGTCCGGCGCTACCGGGTCGTCGGCGATCCTGGCGGCCATGGGGAAGACCTATGAACGGATCGAAGGACGCCTGCGCGAGTTCATCGAGCAACAGCCGGTGTTCTTCACCGCCACCGCGCCGCTGGCCGCCGACGGGCACGTGAACCTGTCGCCGAAGGGCCGCCGGGGGACGTGGCGGGTGCTCGACGAGCAGCGGGTGGCGTACCTGGACTTCGGCGGCAGCCACGCCGAAACCATCGCCCACCTGCGGGAGAACGGGCGGATCACGCTCATGTGGTGCGCGTTCGACGGTCCGCCGAACATCGTGCGCGTGCACGGCACGGGTGAGCCGGTGTTCCGGGACGACCCGAGGTTCGGCGAGCTGGTGGCCGGGTTCGGTGACGCGGACGGGCCGGCGTTGCGCGCGGTTGTCGTGGTGACCGCGAAGCTGATCAGCGACACGTGCGGCTTCGCCGTGCCGTTCATGGACTACCGGGGCGAGCGGACGCTGCACGAGGAGTACTTCGGCCGCAAGACGGACGAGGAGTTCGCCGCGTACTGCGAGGGCAAGGACTTCAACGCGGTCAGCATGGACGGCCTGCCCGCGCTGCCCCTCCCCCTGCCGCCGCGCTAGTCCCCGTCGCCCGCCGCCGGAAATCATGCCGTCGTCGGAGGAGGCTGTGGCACCGTCTGCGCCGTGACCAAGTACCTGTTCTTCTGGGGGCACGAGGCGCGGCCGGGCGCGCCGGTCGGCAAGCAGTGCCTGAGCCAGTGGTGGGAGGCGCCGTTCACCGTCGACGGCCGCACCTACCGGACCGCCGAGCACTTCATGATGTGCGGCAAGGCGCTGCTGTTCGGCGACGAGGACGTCGCGGAGCGGGTGCTCGCGGCGCGCACGCCCGGTGAGGCGAAGGCGCTGGGCCGCCGGGTGCGCGGGTTCGCCGAGGACCGGTGGGTGGCGCACCGGCTGGACATCGTCGTGCGGGGCAACCTGGCGAAGTTCGGCGCGCACGACGACCTGCGCGCGTTCCTGCTGGCCACCGGCGACCGGATGCTGGTGGAGGCGAGCCCGCTGGACCGGGTGTGGGGCATCGGCCTGGCCGCCGACGACGAGCGGGCGGCCGACCCCGCGTCCTGGCTGGGGCTGAACCTGCTGGGCGAGGCCCTGATGGAGGTGCGCACCCGGCTCCGTCGGGGGTGACCGCGTCACCCGATGAGTGCGAACCGGTGGGCGCGGGCCGGCCGGTTGGGTCGGTTCGCGTCCCGATTGGTGGAATTTCGATCTACGCTGTCTGAGCGGCGAGTGGCGCCGATCACCTCGGGAAGGGGGCGGTCGTGCTGGTCGAGGCTCGGCGGAACCGCGGCGCCCTGCGCCGGGTGACGGGTCTTGCGCGCAGCACGCCGGGCAGGTTGAGCCTGCTGGCCCTGCTGCTGGTGGTGGTGAACCTGCTGGTCGGGGCGTTGACCGCGACGTCGGTGCAGCGCCGGTCGGACGCGCTGGAGGCGTTGGCCGACCGCAGCGAGCCGCTGGCGTTCGCCGCCCAGGAGGTCTACCGGGCGATGGCGGACGCGGACGCCACGGCGTCGAGCGCGTTCCTGTCCGGCGGGGTGGAGTCGGCCGCGCTGCGCGGCCGGTACGAGGCGGACGTGGCGAAGGCCGCCGCGGCGTTGTCGGCGGCGACGAGCGAGATCACCCGCTCCCCCGAGCTGACCGAGGCGCTGTCGACGTTGTCGGGCCAGCTGCCGGTGTACACGGGCCTGGTCGAGACGGCCCGCGCGCACAACCGGCAGGGCAACCCGGTGGGCGCGGCGTACCTGCGCGAGGCGTCGGCGTTGATGCAGACGCGGCTGCTGCCCGCGGCGCGCGAGCTGTACGGGGTGGAGACCGGCAAGGTGATGGGCGACCTGGAGGACGCCGGGTCGCTGCCGTGGCTGGAGCTGCTGCTGGGCGTGCTCGTGCTGGTGGTGCTGGTGTTCGCGCAGCGGTACCTGACCCGCCGGACGAACCGGGTGCTCAACCCGGGGCTGGTGGTGGCGACCGCGTTGACCGCGGTCTCGCTGCTGTGGGTGCTGGCGGCGAGCCTGCTGGTGGTCTACAACGCCTCGGCGAGCAAGAACGAGGCCACGCTGGTCGACCTGCTCGCGCGGGCCCGGATCGCGACGCTGACCGCGCGCGGCGACGAGACGTTGACGCTGGTGGCGCGCGGCAGCGGCACGACCTACGAGGCGGAGTACGTCGAGGCCGACAAGGTGCTGGACGACCTGCTGGGCCGGGTGCGGGTGCTGAACCCGACGCCGCCGGTCCTCGAGGCGGCGGAGCACCACGGGCGGTGGCGGGAGGCGCACCGCGAGGTCCGCCGGGCCGACGACGAAGGCGACTACACGGCGGCCGTGGCGTTGGCGCTGGGTCGCGACGGGCAGGGCGCGGCGACGGCGTTCGACGCGTTGGACTCGGACCTGGTGGAGGCGATCGGCGCGGCGCGGGCGGAGTTGACCGAAGGGATCGGACGGGCGCGGGCCGCGTTGGGCGGGGTGGTGCCCGCGGTGGTCGTGCTGGCGCTGTTGGCGGCGGCGGCCTCGGTGTTCGGGTTGTGGCAGCGGCTGAAGGAGTACCGATGAGACGGCTGCTCGCGGTGCTCGTGGTGGTGCTGGCGGCGGCGTGCGCGCCGGTGCCCAGTGGCGCGCCGCCGATCGGCGGTGGTTCGCCGGTGCCGCCTCGGCCGGCGGAGGCGGTGGAGCTGACCGAGCCGCCCAGCACCGCGGACGTGCCGCCGGCGTCGTGCGACCCGACGGCGAGCCTGCGCCCGACCGGGCCGCTGCCGCCGCCGGGGCAGATGCCGGCGGGGTCGACCATGGCGCAGATCCAGGCGCGCGGCCGGCTGGTCGTCGGCGCGGATCAGAACTCGTACCTGATGGGGTTCCGCAACCCGTTCTCGGGCGAGTTGGAGGGCTTCGACGTCGACCTGGCGCGCGAGGTGGCGCGGGCGATCTTCGGCGACCCGGGCGCGATCCAGTTCACGGTGCTGACCTCCGAGCAGCGGATACCGACGTTGGAGCGGCACGAGGTCGACATCGTGGTGCGGACCATGACGACGACGTGCGAGCGCTGGCAGAAGGTGAACTTCTCGACGGTGTACCTGCAGGCGGGGCAGCGGGTGCTGGTGCCGTCGAACTCCGACGCCACGGGCATCGAGTCGCTCGGCGGCAAGCGGGTGTGCGCGACGAAGGGGTCGAGCTCGCTGGCCAACGTGGCCGCCGCGGCGTCGAGGCCGGTGCCCGTGTCGGTGACGCACTGGACGGACTGCCTGGTGATGCTGCAGCAGGGCCAGGTGGACGCGATCTCCACGGACGACACGATCCTGGCCGGGTTCGCCGCGCAGGACCCGTACACGAAGGTGGTGGGTCCGCAGTTCGCCGCCGAGCCGTACGGGATGGCGATCCCGAAGGCCGACGAGGACTTCGTGCGGTTCGTCAACGCGCTGCTGGAGCGGCTGCGGGCGGACGGCACGTGGGCGCGGATCCACCAGCGGTGGCTCGGTGATCCGCCGGCTCCGCCCGTCGCGGTGTACCGGGACTGACGTGGACACCCTGGACGAGGAGCTGGCGGCGTTCCGGCGGGAGAGCGACCGGGTGGCCGAGTCGTTGCTGGCGATGGAGGACCACCCGGGCCATCGGTTGCTGCGCGGCGCCGAGCTGACGGGTGCGTCGGCGCGGCGGTGGGAGGCGGCGAACGCCGGGATGGTGCGGCTGTGGGAGTGGTTCGACGCCTACCGGGCGTTGCTGCGGCAGGCGTCGGACGCGCGTGACCCGGCGGAGCTGGCGCGGTTGCTGCGGGGGCCGGCGATCGCGCTGCCGGAGGCGTCGGTGCGGACGTTGACCGGGCCGGTGGCGCGGCAGGTGACGTTGCGCGCGCTGGTGGAGCGGATGAAGGCGGAGTACGCGCAGGTCACGGCGGTGTTGACGGAGGCGCACGAGGCGTGGGGGCGGCGGTTGGCGGTGCTGGAGCCGTTGGCCGGGCAGGTGGCGGGGATCGACTCGCCGGCGGCGGAGGGGCTGCGCGCGGAGGTGGCGCGGGCGCGGGCCCGTGCGGCGGCCGACCCGTTGACGCCCGATCCGGCGGTGGCGGACCTGGTCGGACGGGTGGCGGCGGTGGACGCGCTGCACCGGACGTTCCCGTCTCGTGCGGTGGCCCTGTCGCGGCTGGTCGCGGAGGTGGAGTCGGTGCGGGCGCGGGCGGCCGAGGTGCGGGTGGAGGTGGTGGCGACGATCGCCGGCGACCACCCGCCGGTGCCCGCCGAGGACGTGGCCGGGGCACTCGACGGGCTGCGGGGACGTTTCCCGGACGTGGCGGAATCGGACGTGGCGGCCGTGGAGGCGGCGGTGGGCGCGGCGGTGACGCGGGCGCGGGAGGTGGTGGCGCACCTGACCGGGTCGCTGGACCGGCGTGCGGAGCTGCGCGGCCGGTTGGCCGCCTACCGGGCGAAGGCGGCGGGGCGTGGGTTCGCCGAGGACGCGGAGCTGCTGGTGCTGCACCGGCGGGCTCGTGACGTGCTGTCCGGCGTGCCGTGCGACTTGACCGCGGGGACGGTGGCGGTGCTGCGCTACCAGCGTGCGGTGCTGGCCAGGACGGAGGCCCGATGAGGACGTGTCCACGTGCCGGCTGCGGCGGGGCGATCGACGACGACGGCTTCTGCGACGTGTGCGGCCTGGAGGCGCCGGTGCTGGCACCGACCGCGCCTGCCGCCGGTCCGGGGCAGGGTCCCTCGGCCGGTGAGGCGGGCGCAGGCGGGGGCGGGCAGCGGGCCGGTGCGTTTGGAGCCGGTGCGGTTGGGGGTCGGACCACCGGCCCGGGCGGTGGGGCGGTCGTTGGTGCGCCCGAGGTCGGCGCGGACAGCGGAGCGGCCACCGGTGCGTACCCCGGGCCGGATTCCGACAGCGGGCCCGACCGTGCGTCCCACAGTGCGTCCCACAGTGGGCTCGACCGTGCGCCCCGCAGTGGGCCTGACCGCGGAACCGACAGTGGTCCTGCCACGGGCGCGTACCGCGCGACCGGTCCCGCCACGGGGCCGGGCACGGCGCCGTGGTCGCTCGTGGGGTCGTCGTCGGCGGCGCGGGCGCGGCGGGCGTCGGCGTCCACCCGGTCGTCCGGGCGCGGGCGGTTGGGCGCGGGACTGGTCGAGGTGCCCCGGGTGCCCTACCGGGATCCGAAGACCGCCGTGCTGACCGATCCGGAGGTGCCGGAGGCGAAGCGGTTCTGCTCCAGCTGCGGCAAGGAGGTCGGGCGCGGCCGGGACGGCGGGCCCGGGCGGGTGGAGGGGTTCTGCGCGCACTGCGGTCACCACTACTCGTTCACGCCGAAGCTGGCGCCCGGCGAGGTGTTGCACGACCAGTACGAGGTGCTGGGTTGCCTGGCGCACGGCGGCCTCGGCTGGATCTACCTGGCCGCCGACCACGCGGTCAGCGACCGGTGGGTGGTGTTGAAGGGCCTGCTGGACTCCGGTGACGCGGACGCGATGGCGGCGGCGATGGCGGAGCGCCGGTTCCTGGCCGAGGTGGAGCACCCCACCATCGTCAAGATCCACAATTTCGTGCGGCACGCCGACCGGGTCAGCGGCGAGCTCGTGGACTACATCGTGATGGAGTACGTGGGCGGCACGTCGGTCAAGGACATGATCAAGCAGTTGCGGGCGGCGGACGGCACGGGCACCGAGTCGCTGCCGGTGGCGCAGGCGATCGCCTACGCGCTCGAGGTGCTGCCCGCGTTGGGCTACCTGCACGACGTGGGCCTGCTGTACTGCGATTTCAAGCCGGACAACGTGATCCAGACCGAGGAGCAGCTGAAGCTGATCGACCTGGGCGCGGTGCGGCGCATCGACGACCGGCACTCCCCCATCTACGGCACGATCGGCTACCAGGCGCCGGAGATCGGCACGGACGGCCCGTCGGTGGCCTCCGACCTGTACACGGTGGGTCGGGCGTTGGCGGTGATGAGCTTCCAGTTCGACTTCCGCGGCCGCTACAAGGAGTCGTTGCCGTCGCCGGAGGAGCAGCCGCTGCTGCGCCGGCACGACTCGTTCCACCGGTTCCTGCTGCGGGCCACGGACCGTGATCCGGAGCAGCGGTTCGGGTCGGCGGAGGAGATGGCCGAGCAGTTGACCGGTGTGCTGCGGGAGGTGTTGGCGCAGCAGGACGGCACGCCGCGGCCGGGTGTGTCGCGGCAGTTCACGCCGGAGCGGCGGGCGTTCGGCACGGAGGACGGGCTGGACGTGCGGGCGGCGGCGACGGGGCTGCCGGTGCCGCAGGTGGACACCTCCGACGCGGCGGCGGGTTTCCTGGCGACGGCGGCGACGACGGGTGACCCGGACCAGGTGGTGGCGGCGTTGCGCGCGGCGCCGGTGCAGACGGTGGAGGTGCGGTTGCAGGTGGTGCGGGCGTTGATCGAGGCGGGTCGGGTGCGGGAGGCGGTCGGCGAGTTGGACGCGCTGGCGTCGCCGTTCGACCCGGACGACCCGTGGACGCCCGCGCCGGACGACTGGCGGCCGGGCTGGTACCGGGGGGTGGCCGCGTTGGTGGACGGCGGGGGTGATCGGGCGCGGGCGGCGTTCGAGCGGGTGCGCGACGCGTTGCCGGGCGAGGCGGCGCCGAAGCTGGCGGTGGCGGTGTGCGCGGAGGCGTCGGGCGACGCGGAGGCGGCCGCGGCCGGGTACGAGGTGGTGTGGCGCACCGATCACGCGTTCGTGTCGGCGGCGTTCGGGCTGGCCAGGGTGCTGGTGGCGCGGGGCGAGCGGGAGGCGGCGGTGGGGGTGCTGCACTCGGTGCCGGACACGTCGATCCACCACGTGGCGGCTCAGGTGGCGGCGGTGCGGGCGCAGCTGGGCGCGGCCCGGGAGTGCGCGGCGGACGACGGGGCGAAGGCGTTGGCGGAGGTGATGGCGGCCGGTGCGAGGCTGTCGGGGTTGGAGTTGGACGTGGCGAGGCGGGCCGGGTTGACCGTGGAGTTGTTGGGTGTGGCGTTGGAGTCGTTGCCGGGCGCCGGCGCGGCGCCCGGCGGGAAGCTGCTGGACTGCGAGGTGAGCGACTCGGGGCTGCGGTCGGGCCTGGAGCGCTGCTACCGGCAGTTGGCGCGGCTGGCCGACACCCCGGAGGAACGCATCGCTCTCGTCGACCGCGCGAACGCGGTCCGGCCCAGGACGTTGGTGTGATCATGGAATCCTGTCCCGAGTGCTCGTCGCCGGTGGCGTCGCAGGACCGCTTCTGCGAGGCGTGCGGGCGCAACCTGCGGTTGCAGCGGACACCGGTGGGTGGTCCGGGGTCGCAGTGGCCGCCGATGTGCGCGTGCGGCGGTGAGGAGTTCGACGCGGACGGGTTCTGCGAGCAGTGCGGTCGGGCGCGGCCGTCGGCGCGGGACCGGGTGGAGTTCGTGCTGCCCGGGGTGGCCGGGGTGAGCGACCGCGGCAAGCGGCGGCAGCGCAACGAGGACTCGATGGCGTTCGGGCGGGTGCGCGGGCGCGGGGTCGCGGCGGTGGTGTGCGACGGGGTGGCGTCGTCGGAGCGGGCGGAGCAGGCGTCGCAGACGGCCGTGGACACGGCGGCGGACGTGCTGTTGACGGGGTTGCAGGCGGGGATGGACGCCGAGTCGTCGACGACGGACTCGGTGGTGGCGGCGAACGACGCGGTGGGCCGGTTGGCGCGGCCGGAGGCGGCGGAGGTGGCGCCGTCTTGCACGTTCGTGTCGGCGGTGGTGACCGACGATTCGGCGACGGTGGGGTGGGTGGGCGACAGCCGCGCCTACCTGGTGGCCGAGGCGGGGGCGGCGCGGTTGACCACGGACGACACGTGGGCGGCGCAGCTGGTCGCGGAGGGCGTGCTGACGGAGGAGGAGGCGCTGACCGACCGGCGGGCGCACGTGCTGTCGCGGTGGTTGGGCGCGGATTCCGGGGTGGAGGCGCCGCAGACGGTGACGTTCAAGGTGGAGACGCCGGGGCTGCTGGTGCTGTGCAGCGACGGGTTGTGGAATTACGTGCCGGAGCCGGAGGACCTGCTGGAGGTGCTGCCGCGCGGCGTGCCGCCGATCGAGGTGGCGCGGGAGCTGGTGGAGGTCGCGCTGAAGGCCGGCGGGCACGACAACATCACGGTGGTCGTCGTCCAACTGCGGGGTGGGCATGGCGCTTGATTTCGTGGTCGAGGTGTTCCAGAACGAGTACCTGCCCGAGGGCGCCGCGGACGTCGACGCGATCGTCACGGTGACCACGACGGGCGTCGCGGCGGAGGTGGTGTCGGCCGACGCCGCCGAGGTGGTCATCGTGGACACCTCGGCGTCGATGGCCTACCCGCCGTCGAAGTTGACGGCGGCGAAGCAGGCGACGGTGGCGGCGATCGACGCGTTGCGCGACGGCGTGTGGTTCGCGGTGGTGGCGGGCACGGACACGGCGCGGGTGGTCTACCCCCGGTCGCGGAAGTTGGTGGTGGCGGACTCGCGGTCGCGGGCCGCGGCGAAGCAGGCCGTGCGGGCGCTGCGGGCGGACGGCGGCACGGCGATGGGCCGGTGGCTGGCGTTGGCCGACGACCTGTTCGCCGGGTTCGAGGGCGGGCCGAGGCACGCGATCCTGGTGACCGACGGCGAGAACCAGCACGAGTCGCCGCGCCAGTTGACGAAGGTGCTCGACGAGGTGGCGGGCCGCTTCACGTGCGACTGCCGCGGGGTGGGCACGGACTGGCGGGTGGCGGAGCTGCGCCGGATCGCCGAGGCGATGCTGGGGACGGTGGACATCGTGGCCGACCCGGACGGGTTGGCCGCGGACTTCCGGTCCATGGCGGCGTCCGCGATGGGCAAGGCGGTGGCGGACGTGTCGCTGCGGTTGTGGACGCCGGAGGGCGCGCGGGTCGTGTCGCTCAAGCAGGTGTCGCCGGGGTTGCGCGACCTGACGGGGCGGCGGGTGGAGTCGGGGCCGCGGACGGGTGAGTACCCGACGGGCGCGTGGGGTGGCGCGGAGAGCCGCGACTACCACCTGCGGGTGCGGGTGCGGCCGGCGGGAGTGGGCGACCGGATGCTGGCGTCGCGGGTGAGCCTGGTGGGCCCGTCGGGTGAGGTGCTGGGGCAGGGTCGGGTGCTGGCGGTGTGGACGGAGGACTCGGCGTTGTCGACGCGGATCAGCTCCGAGGTCGCCCACTACACGGGGCAGGCGGAGCTGGCGGAGGCGATCCAGGACGGTTTGGAGGCGCGCAAGTCCGGTGACGTGGGCCGGGCGACGGCGAAGCTGGGCCGGGCGGTGCGGCTGGCGCACGAGTCGGGCAACACCGACACGGCGAAGCTGCTGGCCAAGGTGGTGGAGGTGGAGGATCCGCGGACGGGGACGGTGAAGCTGCGCGCGCGGGTGGCCGACGCGGACGAGATGACGCTGGACACCCGCTCCACGGTGACCAAGCGGGTCGGGAAGGGCTAGGCGGATGGCGACCTGCCCGGCGGGCCACGACTCGGCGACCGACGACTACTGCGACGTGTGCGGCACGCCGATGCCGTCCGGGTCCGGGGCATCCGAGGTTGACTCCGAGCCGGTGGTGTCCGTCGAGGAGACGTGCGCGGCGTGTGGCGCGGTGCGGGTGGGCCGGTTCTGCGAGGAGTGCGGGCAGGACTCGTTGAACCCGGTCGTGGCGCCGTCGCCGCCGGTGTCGTCGCGGCCGGTGCCGGTGTCGTGGCACGTGACGGTCGAGGCGGACCGGGCGTACTTCGAGCGGGTGGTGGCGGTGGGCGGGCCGGACGCGGGTGCGATGGCGTTCCCGGAGTTCTGCCCGCCGCGCCGGTTCGGGTTGGCGGGGCCGCAGGTGTCGATCGGGCGGCGGAGCCGGTCGCGGGGCATCTTCCCGGGGATCGACCTGGTGGGCCCGCCGGAGGACCCGGGCGTGTCGCACCACCACGCGGTGCTGGTGGCGTCGGGTGACGGGTGGGCGGTGGTGGACCTGGGCTCGACGAACGGGACCACGGTGAACGAGGGCGACACCCCGTTGGCGCCCCACCGGCCGCACCCGTTGGAGCCGGGCGACCGTGTCCACGTCGGCGCGTGGACCACGATCACCCTGCACCGCTCGGCCGGCGAGCACGCCTAGCGCGAGCGTGACGGCGGCAAGCATCCCGAATGCCGAAGGTGGGCCGATTACCGCGACCCAGCGTGATAAATGACCCTGAACGCAGGGCCCGCGGCGCTACCGGTGAGGTCGCCGCGCGTGGCCGGATTGGTCCCGGTGCGCAATTCCACACCGTTCAGCCCGGCGATATCGCTGATTTCCGCGGCTATCGTGCGCCGTGTCGGGACTTCGGCTCAGACCCCGTCGCGGGTACAGACGCTGGGAATGTAGCCGGACCAGCCGGGCCCTTCGCCGTACTCGTTGTTGAAGTCCTGGATCAGGATCCAGCCGTTGGCGTCGTACACGCCGCACGCGTCGTAGACCTGACCCGTCACGATCTTGCGGCAGGTGCGGGGTTCGCCGGTCACGACGGAGAACAACGCCCTGGACGTGGTGTTGGGCTCCGCGCGAACGGTCGCGAACCCGGTCACGGTCACCCACGACCCGGCGCAGGTGCCGCCGACCAGCAGGTCGGGCTGTGGTGCTCCGTTCGCGAGCGAGGAGGTCGTGGCCATTGTCGCGAGACTTGCGACCACCAGGCCGAGTGCCTTCAACTTGCGCATTGTCTCCCCTGTGGGCAATCGGGAATTTTTTGCGTCAGCGGCTCGGGCGACGCTACCAGTCGGCGAACGGGACGCGCATTCCGTTCAACCGTTCGCAGTAGCAGTCGATCCGGCATCCCACAATCACCCGGAATACGAATTGGTTCCCGTGAGCGGCGCGCCGGATCGGGCACTGGACGATTCTCGACGGCAGGGACTCGCGCTGGCCGAGGAGCTCCCCCCGCGCGGGAACGCGACCCGGACGCGGCGGACCGGCGTGCGGTGGCGGTGCGCGCGGTCGAGGACCGCGGCGTTCGGACGCACGGCGACCGACGAGTCGGCGCAGGGGCGGGTCGGGCGGGCGGAGTCCGCGACTGGGCCGGGCGCGCGGGCGCCGGTGGGCCGGGACGCGGGTTTTCGCCGGGACGCCCGCACGCGTTGTCGATCACGAATACGGTGGGGGGTGCGGATCGAAGGGGGACCGCGGTCGGTGCGGCGTCGGGCGGTGGGTCGTCCGGCACGGCGCCCAGGGGGTCAGGAGGGGTGATGGCGGACGCGGTCGACCTGGTGTTGGCGCAGTGGTCGGTGCAGCGGCCGGACGTGGACACCTCGCCGATGGCGGTGCTGACGCGGGTGACGCGGCTGGCGCGGCTGCTGGAGCGCGAGTTGCGGGAGTTCACCGGCCGGTTCGAGCTGGAGCCGGGCGAGTTCGACGTGTTGACCACGTTGCGGCGGGCGGGTTCGGCGCAGGGCATGACGGCGGGGGCGTTCCTGTCCGCGTCGCTGGTCACGGCGGGCGCGATCACCAACCGGATCGACCGGATGGAGGCCAAGGGCCTGGTGGAGCGCGTGCCGGACGCCGCGGACCGGCGGCTGGTGCGGATCAAGCTGACCGACCGCGGCGGCCGGCTGGTGGACGGGATGCTGGCCGAGCACATGCGGCAGTACGCGCGGCTGCTGGAGCCGTTGGACGAGGACACCAGAGCGGTGGTCGCCGACGCGTTGCGGGCGTTGTTGGAGCAGTGCGAGTAGCACCGGGCGCCGGCGGGTCGACGCGGGTCGGCCGGAGCCCGGCGCGGGCTAGCGGGGCACGGCGTCGAGGGCTTTGAAGATGCGCTTGTCGGAGACGGTGTAGCGGGTGCCGATGGTCTGGGCGAAGTAGCTCAGCCGCAGTTCCTCGATCATCCAGCGCACCTCGTCGAGTTCGGGGTGCGGTTCGTCGGCGGGCAGGGCGGCGCGCAGTTCGCGGTACTCGGCGTGCACGGCGTGGACGCGGTCCATCCACTCCTGGTCGCGGCGGACGTTCTCGGGCAGCTTCTCCAGCCGGCGGGCGATGCCCTGCAGGTAGCGGTGCACGTCGGCGAGCCGGTCGGCGCCCGCCTCGGTGACGAATCCCTTGTGCACCAGGCCGGTGAACTGGGCGCGGACGTCGGCGGCGGATTCGTCGAACACGGCGCCGCGCAGGCCGTTGAGGCGCAGTTCGACGTCCTGGGCGGCTTCCAGGACGCGGCGGACCTTGTGCACGACGTCGAACGTGGTCTCGCCGAGGCCGCGGCGGACGTGGTCGGTGAGCTTGGTGAACGCGGACTCGGTCCACACGGGGCCGCCGGCGTCGCGCAGGAGCTTGTCGACGGCGGCGGAGATGCAGTCGGCCAGCAGCGGCGCGACACCGCCGTGGGGGTTGCGGGTCAGGGCGAGCTTCTCCGCGTTGTTCAGGCCGCGTTGCAGGGTCTTGACCGGGGACGGGGTGTTGAGCAGGAGCAGTCGGCGGGTGCCGCGCCACATCGCCTGCGCCTGCCGGCCGGGGGTGTCGAGGATCTCCACCGCGACGGTGTCGCCCTTGTCGACCAGGGCGGGGTAGGCGGTGACGACGATGCCGGAGCGCTGTCGCTGCACGGTGCGGGGCAGGTCGCCGATGTCCCAGGTGGTCAGGCCGGTGCGGGCGAGGTTGCTCGCGGCGGCGGCGAGGGTTTCGCGCAGCTGTCCGCGCAGGCGGGCCTTGAGGGCGGAGAGGTCCTTGCCGCGGGCGAGTTCGCGGTCGTTCTCGTCGACGATGGTGAAGGTGAGCTTGAGGTGGTCGGGCACCTGGTCGAGCTGCCACTCCTCGCGGGGCACGACGACGCCGGTGAGGGTGCGCAGTTGGCGTTCCAGGGCGGGCAGCAGGGGTTCGTCGGGGTCGATGCCGGTCAGGGCGGCGGCGGCGACGTCGGGCACGGGCACGAAGTTGCGGCGCAGCGGTTTGGGCAGCGACCGGATGAGCGCGACGACGAGTTCGGTGCGCAGGCCGGGTACCTGCCAGGACAGCGAGTCGTCGGGCAGGGCGGTGAGCGCGGGCAGGGGCAGGGTGACGGTGACGCCGTCGACGGCCGCGCCGGGTTCGAACCGGTAGGTCAGCGGCAGGGTGAGGCCGCCGCGGCGCAGTTCGTCGGGGTAGGCGTCGGGGGTGACCGCGGCGCGGTCGTTGACCAGCATGGCCTTGTCGAAGGTGAGCAGGTCGGGCTGGGTGTGGCGGGTCTTCTTCCACCAGGTGTCGAAGTGCCGGACGGACACGACGTCGGCGGGCACGCGCCGGTCGTAGAAGTCGTAGACGGTCTCCTCGTCCACGACGATGTCGCGGCGGCGGGCCCGGTTCTCCAGTTCCTCGACCTCGGCGAGCAGGTCGCGGTTGTGGTGGAAGAACTTGTGGTGGGTGCTCCACTCCCCCTGCACGAGGGCGTGGCGGATGAACAGCTCGCGGGACAGCTCGGGGTCGATGCGCCCGTAGTTGACCTTGCGCGAGGCGACGATCGGCACGCCGTAGAGGGTGACCTTCTCGAGTGCGACGACGGAGCCGCGCCTGGCTTCCCAGTGGGGTTCGCTGTAGGTGCGCTTGACCAGGTGCTCGGCGAGCTTCTCGGCCCACTCGGGTTCGATCTTGGCCACGGTCCGGCCCCACAGCCGGGACGTCTCGACCAGTTCGGCGGCCATCACCCACTGGGGTGGTTTGCGGAACAGGGCGGAGCCGGGGAAGATCGCGAACTTCGCGTTGCGGGCGCCGAGGTACTCGGTGGCCGCGCGCTTGCCCGGGTCGCGCTTCGGGACGTCCTTGACGCCGATGTGGGACAGCAGCCCGGACAGCAGCGAGACGTGGACGGCGCGCGGGTCGGCGGGCTGGTCGTTGACGTGCACGCCGAGGGTCTTCGCGACCTGCCGCAGCTGCTGGTAGATGTCCTGCCACTCGCGCACGCGCAGGTAGTTGAGGAACTCGGCGCGGCACAGCCTGCGGAACTGGTTGCTCGACAGCTCCTTCTGCTTCTCGCGTAGGTACTGCCACAGGTTGAGGAAAGCGGTGAAGTCGGAGTCGGGGTCTTTGAAGCGGGCGTGGAACTCGTCGGCGGCCTGCTGCTTGTCCGAGGGGCGTTCGCGGGGGTCCTGGATGGACAGCGCGGAGGCGATGACCATGACCTCGCGGACGCAGCCGTTGCGGTCGGCCTCGATGACCATGCGGGCCAGGCGGGGGTCGACGGGCAGCTGGGCGAGCTTGCGGCCCAGCGGGGTGAGCTTCTGCTCGGCGGGCAGGATCGCGCCGAGCTCCTGCAGCAGCTGCACGCCGTCGGTGATGTTGCGGGCCTCGGGCGGGTCGATGAACGGGAACGCGGCGATGTCGCCCAGGCCGATGGAGGTCATCTGCAGGATGACCGAGGCGAGGTTGGTGCGCAGGATCTCCGGGTCGGTGAACTCCGGGCGCGCGTCGAAGTCGTCCTCGCTGTACAGGCGCACGCAGATGCCTTCGGACACGCGGCCGCAGCGGCCCTTGCGCTGGTTGGCCGACGCCTGCGAGACGGGTTCGATGGGCAGCCGCTGCACCTTGAGGCGGTGGCTGTAGCGGGAGATGCGGGCGGTGCCGGGGTCGACGACGTACTTGATGCCGGGCACGGTCAGCGACGTCTCGGCGACGTTGGTGGCGAGCACGACGCGGCGGGCGGTGTGCGGCTGGAAGACGCGGTGCTGCTCGCCGAACGACAGCCGCGCGTACAGCGGCAGGATCTCGGTGTTGCGCAGCTCTAGGGCGGCGAGGGCGTCGGCGGTGTCGCGGATCTCGCGTTCGCCGGAGAGGAACACCAGCACGTCGCCGGGTCCTTCGGCCTGCAGTTCGCGCACGGCGTCGCAGACGGCCTGGGTCTGGTCGCGTTCCGGGTCGGCGTCGGGGTCGTCGGGGTCGACGATCGGGCGGTAGCGGACCTCGACGGGGTAGGTGCGGCCGGAGACCTCGATGACGGGCGCGTCGCCGAAGTGCCGGGAGAACCGCTGGGGGTCGATGGTCGCGGAGGTGATGACGACCTTGAGGTCGGGGCGCTTGGGCAGCAGCTGCTTGAGGTAGCCGAGCAGGAAGTCGACGTTGAGGCTGCGTTCGTGGGCCTCGTCGATGATGATCGTGTCGTAGCGCGACAGCATCCGGTCGGTCTGGATCTCGGCGAGCAGGATGCCGTCGGTCATGAGCTTGACCAGGGTGTCCTCGCCGGACTGGTCGGTGAAGCGGACCTTGTAGCCGATGGCGCTGCCCAGCGGGGTGCCCAGTTCCTGGGCGACGCGTTCGGCGACGGTGCGCGCGGCGAGGCGGCGGGGCTGGGTGTGCCCGATCTGGCCGAGCACGCCGCGGCCGAGCTCCAGGCAGATCTTGGGCAGCTGGGTGGTCTTGCCGGAGCCGGTCTCGCCGGCGACGATCACGACCTGGTGCTCGCGGATGAGCGCGGCGATGTCGTCCTTGCGGTTGCTGACGGGCAGCTCGGCCGGGTAGGTGATCTTCGGCACGGTGTCGCGGCGCAGGGCGACGCGCAGCTCGGCGGCCTCCAGCTCGGCCTCGATCTCGGCGAGGACGGCGGCGCGGGCGCCCTCGTCGCGGACCTTGCGCGCGCCCTCGAGCCTGCGTGCCAGCCTCCGCTGGTCCCGCGACATCAGTTCGGACAGGCGTTTGCGCAGGTCAGCGTGCGACATCTGGTTCATTTGGGTCAAGGATATCGAGGGTGGGCCGGCGGGGCTGCCGATTATCGGCCGGCGGCCACGGCGAGTTGGCGTGACTGGGCGACCAGCTGCCCGGTCGTGTCCCACAGGTCGACGTCCTCCTCGTGGTAGCCGCCGGCGAGGTGCCGGGTGGTGACGCGGGCGGCGAGCCAGTCCGACGCGGGCCGGGCGCGCACGTGGACGGTGAGCTCGACCGTGGCGGAGTCGGTGACGCCGAGTTCGAGGACGGCAGGCGCGGCGCTGTCGACCAGGGTGGACAGACTGGCGGTATCGGCGGGGCGGCCGTCGGCGAAGCGGAGCCAGAACTCGGCGCGCGGCGTGCCGGTGGGCCGGCCCCGGGCCCAGCCGTGGGGTTCGGGCGCGCGCAGGTCGACGCGGTCGGCGACGGTGACGCCGGGCAGGCGCAGGCCGCCGTAGACGTCGACGCACTCGTCGGGCGGCGGCAGGTCGGGCGCCCGGTCGAGGACGTGGGTGCGGCCGGTGGGGCCGCCGAGGTCGGCGTAGGTGGCCACGACGCGGAGCACTTCACGCTCGCCGCAGGTCAGGCGCGCTTCGCCGGTGGACAGCCGTCGGCCGGCGCGCACGACGTCGGTGTCGACGCGGGCCGGTCCGACGACGCCGGGGCGCAGGTAGTGGGCGCCGACGACGAGCGGGTCGGGGTGCGGCAGCACCTCGCCGAGCGCCCGCAGGCAGAACGCGACGAGGTAGCCGCCGTTGGGTCGTCCGCCGGCGCTCGCCCAGCGGTCGGTGAGGTGGGCGGTGAACCGCCCGTCCCCCGTCGCGTCCACCCGCGTGTCGGTGTCCCACTCGTGCATGGGATTCACCCTAGTGGGCGTTACCGGCGGGTAGGTCAGCCGCGGTACGGGCTGCCGCCGTCGAGCATGTCGGTGGCCGTCTTCTTGAGCTGCTTCATCATCAGCACGTTGTGCAGGCCGGGGCCGAAGCTGACCCGCGCCACGCCCAGCGGGGCCAGGTCGTTCGGGGTGGGCGAGCCGGGCCCGTGCGCGATGTTCACCGGACGTCCGCCGACCGCCTCGACGAACGCGGCCACCTGGTCGCCGGGCAGCCGCATCGGGTAGACGCAGTCCGCGCCCGCCTCGAAGTAGGCCTGCGCGCGGCGCACCGCGTCGTCGAACGACTTCCCGCCGTGGAGGAACTCGTCGATCCGGGCGTTGAGCACCACGTCGGCGTCGGCGGCGCGCACGGCGGCCAGGAAGTCGGCCTGCTCGGCGACGTCGACCATCGCCTTGGTGCGGGGGTCGGAGTCCTCCAGGTTGCAGCCGGCCGCGCCCGCCTCGGCGAGGCGCCCGGCGATCTCGGCGGGCGGCAGGTCGTAGCCGCGCTCGATGTCGGCGGTCACCGGCACCCCGACGGCGGCGGCGATGCGGCGCACGGCGTCGAACGCCACGTCGGCGGGCATGTCGTGCCCGTCGGCGAAGCCTAAGGCGGCGGCCACGGCGACGCTGGTGGTCGCCACCGCCGGGTGGCCCGCCTCGGCGAAGACCCGCGCGGAGGAGACGTCCCACGCGTTGGGCACCACCAGCGGCTTGCCCGGCACGTGCAGCGCGCGCAGCGCCTTGGCCGCCTCGGTCACATCGGTCCTGGTCACATCGACTCCCGTTCACGACTCGGGCCGCGGCCGCCCGGCGACCCCGACCCCGTTGCAGCGGTGATCACCGTGATCACCCGTGCCGATACTGCCAGTTCCCCGCGCACCCCGAACACCGCGCCCGGCTGCCCGCGAAGGCCCCGTGACGTCGGTTTTCGGGGGTCTCGCGAGGTTTGTCCGCCCTGGCTCGGCGGGTGGCGCGGCGGCCGTGCGCGCTCGGGGTCCGGCGGCGGGGCCGGCTCGTGGTTAGGGTCCGGTCCGTGTCGAACGAGTGGGCCGTCGCGGGGGTGGACCTGCACCTGGAGCTCGATCCGGCGTCGTCGCGGCGCGGCGGGCTGGAGCGCGCGTTGCGGGAGGCGATCCGGGCGGGGCGGTTGGCGCCGGGCGCCCGGTTGCCCGCGACCCGGAGGCTGGCCGCGGAGCTCGGGTTGGCCCGCAACACGGTGGCCGCCGCCTACGACCAGCTGGTCGCGGAGGGCTACCTGACCGCGCGGCGGGGTGCCGGCACGCGGGTCGCGCCGCTGCCCCGGGCCGATCCGCCCGCCGCGGCCCCCGCGCCGGTCGCGCCGAGGCCGCGGCACGACCTGACGCCGGGCAGCCCGGACGTGTCGGCGTTCCCGACCGCGGCCTGGTTGCGGGCCACGCGCCGGGCGTTGGCCGCGGCGCCGGCGAGCGCGCACGGGTACGGCGATCCGCGCGGCCGGGTGGAGCTGCGCGCGGCGTTGGCCGAGTACCTGGGCCGCACGCGCGGTGTGCGGGCCTCGCCGGAGCGGATCGTGGTGACCTCCGGGTACGTGCAGGCGTTGGCGCTGCTGGCGTCGGTGCTGGACGGGCCGGTGGCGATGGAGGACCCCGGGCTGCCGTTCCACCGCGACGTCGTGGCGCGGACCGGGCGCCACGTGGTGCCCTTGCCGGTGGACGAGCGGGGCGCGACGACACCGGCCGACGACGTGGCCGCGGCGGTGGTGACGCCCGCCCACCAGTACCCCACCGGCGTGCCGCTGCACCCGTCGCGGCGCCACGCGTTGACCGCGTGGGCGCGCGAGTCCGGCGGGGTGCTGGTGGAGGACGACTACGACGGCGAGTTCCGCTACGACCGGCAGCCGTTGGGCGCGGTGCAGGGCACGGCGCCCGATCACGTGGTGTACGCGGGCAGCGCGTCGAAGACGGTCGGCCCGGGCGTGCGGTTGGGGTGGCTGGTGCTGCCGCCGCGCTGGGTGGACCCGGTGGTGGACGCGAAGCTGCACGCCGACCACCACACCGAGGTCGTGGGCCAGCTGGCGCTGGCCGACCTGATCGGCACCCACGCCTACGACCGGCACATCCGGGGCTGCCGGCTGCGCTACCGGCGTCGCCGCGACCTGCTGGTGCGGCGGCTGGACGACCTCGGCGTGCCGGCGCACGGCGTGTCCGCGGGGCTGCACGTGCTGGTGGAGCACCCGGACGAGGCGGCCGTGCTGGCCCGCGCCGCCGGGCACGGGCTGGCGCTGTCGGGGTTGCGCGACCACTGGCACGACCCGGACCGCGCGACGCGGCAGGGCGTGGTCGTGGGGTACGCGACCCCCGCCGAGCACGCCTACCGCGCCGCGCTGGACGCGTTGGCCCGCGCCCTTACGGCGTGAGGTCCAGGGCCGCGCCGAAGCTGCCGTCCATGTAGAACGGGGTCGAGGTGTGCTCGTGGGCGATGCGCCACGCGCCGTCCACCCGCCGCAGGCACACCGTGGAGCGGAACCACAGGTCGAACGCCTCGTGGTGGCCGCGCGGCACGGCGGACATGCGGTTGAGGCTGCGGCAGAACGCGAGATCGCCCTCGGCCGTGACGTGGAGGTCGCGGATCTCGTAGTCCACGGCGGAGTCGAACGTGGCGAACCAGGCGCGCATCGCCTCCGGGTCGACCACTTCGGGCGCGGTGTGCGCCAGCGGCGGCGCCAGGGTGAAGGTGACGGCGTCGGGCAGGTAGTCGGCGACCAGGCGGTCCGCGTCGCCGGCGCGCATCGCGGCGGCCCGCCGGTCGAACAGGTCGGCGATGTCGGTGTGCTCGGTCATGGTGGTTCCTCTCCGGTGGAGCACCCCGCTCGGGCGCCCGTCACGGGGGACGTAGAAGCTGGACGTCCGTTCTCGACATCCCCGGACCGGTTTCCCGGAGGTTCTGGTGAAGTACCTCGTCCTGATCTACAGCAACCCCGACTCGCGCGCGATCTGGGACCGGATGGCCGAGGAGGACCGGGCCGCCGGCCTGGACGCCTACGCGGCGTTGGACGAGGAGCTGGCCGCCTCCGGCGAGCTGATCGTCTCCGAGGCGCTGGCCGACCCGGCCCGGACGACGCGGGTGACCGTGCGCGACGGGCAGGCGCTGACCACCGACGGGCCGTTCGCCGAGGCCAAGGAGCTGCTGGCCGGGATCTACCTGGTGGACGTCGAGACGCCGGAACGGGCGGTGCAGATCGCGGCCCGCGTCCCCGAGGCGGCCCTGGGCCTGGTGCAGGTGCGGCCGGTGCGGCCCTCGCTGGAGGACTTCCTCCGGTGACCGCGATCGGCCCGCTGCTGCGGGAGCTCGCGCCGCGCGTGCTCGGCGCGGTGGTGCGCCACCACGGCGGCTTCGACGCGTGCGAGGACGCCGTGCAGGAGGCGCTGCTGGCCGCCGCCACCCGCTGGCCCGTCGACGGCGTGCCCGACAACCCCGCCGGGTGGCTGATCACGGTCGCCTCGCGGCGGCGGATCGAGCTGTGGCGCGCCGACACCGCCCGGCGGCGCCGCGAGGAGGCGGTGTTCGCCCTGACACCGCCCGACCCGGAGCCCGCGCCCGGGGTGGACGACACGCTGACGCTGCTCCTGCTGTGCTGCCACCCGTCGTTGACGCCGCCCTCGCGGGTGGCGCTGACGCTGCGCGCCGTGGGCGGGCTGACCACCGCCGAGATCGCCCGGGCGTTCCTGGTGCCCGAGGCCACGGTGGCGCAGCGCATCAGCCGCGCCAAGCAGCGCATCAAAGCCGCCGGCGCCCGCTTCGACCTGCCACCCGAGGACGAGCGCGACGACCGGCTCGACGCCGTGCGGCACGTGCTGTACCTGGTGTTCACCGAGGGCCACACCGCCAGCTCCGGCGCCGACCTGCACCGGGTCGACCTCTCCGGCGAGGCGATCCGCCTGGCCCGCGACCTGGCCGCCCGGCTGCCCGGCGACGGCGAGACCACCGGACTGCTCGCGCTGATGCTGCTCACCGACGCCCGCCGGCCCGCCCGCACCCGACCCGACGGCGCGCTCGTGCCGCTGGCCGAGCAGGACCGCGCCCTCTGGGACGCCGACCTGATCGCCGAGGGCACACGGCTGGTCCGCGACGCGCTGACCACCACCGCGATCGGCCCCTACCAGCTGCAGGCCGCGATCGCCGCCCTGCACGCCGAGGCCCGCGACGCCGCCGACACCGACTGGAAGCAGATCCTCGGCCTGTACGACCTGCTGCACTCCATCACCCCCGGCCCGATGGTGGCGCTCAACCGGATCGTCGCCGCCGCCATGGTCCACGGACCCGCCGTCGGCCTGGCCCGGCTGGCCGACGCCGAGGCGGACCCGGCGCTGGCCGGGCACCACCGGCTCGACGCCGTGCGCGCGC
Source organism: Actinosynnema sp. NPDC037264 (assembly GCF_055603705.1). Classification (NCBI taxonomy): domain Bacteria; kingdom Bacillati; phylum Actinomycetota; class Actinomycetes; order Pseudonocardiales; family Pseudonocardiaceae; genus Actinosynnema; species Actinosynnema sp. NPDC037264. Next base: position 121,796 of record NZ_JBVJVK010000017.1, read on the forward strand.
ACCTGCTGGACCTGGCGGGCGACCACGACACCGCCCGCGACCACTACGCCCGCGCCGCCCGCGCCACGCTCAGCCTGCCCGAACGCCGCTACCTCGAAGAACGGGCCCGACCCGGGTAGCCGGCGTGCCGATGCGCCAACCACAACCCGCCGTTCGGCGGCTGGCGCGCCGGCACCCCGGCCGATGAGCTGGATCACGCGATGAGTCGGGGGACGACCCATCGAGGGGGAGTTGGTTTGTTCCTACCCGTGCCGGTGCCCGCGCTGCCGCCCAGCACCGCACTGGCCGAGCTGGCGACCGCGGGCGAGCACCACGCCTGGCTGGCGGGCACCACCGGCGTGTTCACCAGCCGCGCGTCCGCGCCGCTCGTGCTGAGCTGGACCGGCGAGACCTGGCGCGAGGAGCCCCTGCCCCACCTGCCCGCCGCGGCCAGCCTGTCCGGGGTGTCCGCCGCCGCGCCCGACGACGTCTGGGCGGTCGGCAACAGCGCCGGCCGCCCCCTCGTGCTGCACTACGACGGCACCACCTGGCAGGTCGTCGCCACACCCCGCATCACCTGGGCCAAAGCCGTCACCGCCGTCGGCCGCGACGACGTCCACGTGGTCGGCACCGGCCGCGACGCCCTGCACTACGACGGCACGACCTGGCGACTGCGCGCCGCGGTGTCCTCCGCCCGCGAAAGCCTCCACACCATCGCCGCCGCCGGACCCCACCACGTGTGGGCGGGCGGCGGCGGCCTCGCCGGCGCCGGACCCGCCACCTACGAGTACCCCGTGCTCGTCCGCTGGGACGGCACCGGCTGGACCGAGGTCGCCGGACCCCGCGTCGAACGCGGCCACGTCGCCCGCCTAGCCGCCACCGCCCCCGACGACGTGTGGCTCGGCCACGCCCGCGACACCGAAGGCCTGCGCGTGCACCGCTGGGACGGCGCCCAGTGGACCAGCGTCCCCCCACCCCGCGACACCGGCCGGCTCAGCGTGCACGGCGTCGCCGCCGGCTGGACCTGGGGCGTGCGCGCCACCCGCGGCTCCTTCGAGACCCGACCCGCGTTCCACCGCTGGACCGGCGCCGGCTGGACCGCCGTGGCACTGCCCGAGGACCTCGCCCGCGCCTCCGCCTCCCACGTCGGCCTCGCCACCACCGGCGCCACCACCTGGGCCTACCTGAAAACCGCCGCCGGCGTGCACGTGCTGCGCCACACGCTCCCGTGACCTCCCACCACACCCTGGGTCACACTGTCGCGTGACCTTCCGCCTCACCGTCCTGGGCACCGCCACGCCCTACCCCCGCCCCGGCAACCCCTGCTCCGGCTACCTGCTGCGCACCGAGCACACCGCCGTGTGGGTCGACGCCGGCCCCGGCACCCTCGCCGAGCTGCAACGCCACCACCGCCCCGACCTCCTCGACGCGGTCTGGATCTCCCACACCCACGCCGACCACGCCGCCGACCTGCTGCCCTACTACTACGCGCTGCTGTTCGCCGACCGACAACCGCACGCGCCCATCCCGCTCTACGGCCCACCCGGACTCGCCGACCGCCTGGAGACCTTCCTCGCCGGCGCGTCGCCCAACCCGGCCTCCGCCGCGTTCACCGTGCACGAACTGCACGACGGGCACCGCGCCGAGATCGGCGACCTCACCCTCACGAGCCGCGCCGTCGAGCACGGCCTGCCCGCCTTCGGCCTGCGCGCCACCCACGGCGACGCCGTCTTCGCCTACTCCGGCGACACCGGCCCCTGCCAGGCCCTCGACGACCTCGCCGACGGCGCCGACCTGTTCCTCTGCGAAGCCGACGGCGCCGGACCCCACCACTGCTCCCCCGAGGACGCCGCCGCCGCGGGCCGCCGCGCCCGACGCCTCCTGCTCACCCACGTCGGCCACACCATCGGCACCGTCCACGCCGCCGAACGCGCCCACGCCCCCGTCGCACGACCAGGTGAAACATTCACGATCAGGTGATCCCAGGCGGGTGAAGTCTCACGCCTCCCGGACCGCGCCCACCCGCGCCAACCGACGCGCCAACGCCACCCCCATCCCCGCCGCCACCAGCAACGGACCCGCCAACTGCGCCACCGTCGCCACCACCACCGGCGACCCCGGCAACACCAACACCACCAACAACACCACCGTGCCCACCACCCACGACACGGTGATCGCCGACCGCGCACCCAACGCGATCAACGCCGGCTGCAACACCTGAGCCACCATCAACAAGATCGTCCCCACCCCCAACGCACCCATCAACACCCACGACAACTCCGCCTCCGCCCCGAAGAACACCCGCACCGCCCACGGACCCAACACCGCCGACCCCACCGCACCCACCACACCCACCACCAACACCCACACCGTGATCCGCCGCAACACCGCCCGCACCGCACCCAGATCACCCCGCGTCGCCGCCTCCGTCAACCCCGGCAACAACAACGCCTGCACCGGCGAGAACACGAACAACGGCACCCTCACCAGGATGAACGCCGACGAGAACGCCAACGCCAACGCCGCGTCCTGCGGCAACCGCGCCGTCACCACGATCGGCGCCACGTTCGCCACCGCCTGCACCAACAACCCCGCCAACACCAACAACGCCAAACCCTCCACACCCTCCCGCGGCCCCTCCCCGGCCACCACCCCACCCACCACCGGCGCCGACCTCGACCGCAACCACACCAACCCCGCCACCACACCCACGACCGTCCCCAACGCGAACGTCAACCCGAACACACCCGCACTCGCCACACCCACCGCCACCACCACGACCGCACCGAACAAACGAGCGAATCCCTCACCCGCCAAAGTCGCCGCATAACCCGAGAACCGCTGCATTCCACCCAACACACCACGCGCCAGGTAAATAGCCGCCGAAGTCACCACCGCCACCACCACCGCCACGAACAACGGCCACGACCCTTTCAACGACCGATCCACCAACACCGGCGACACCAACACCAGCACCGCCACCACGCCCAACGTCAGCACCACACCCTCACGACCCACCCGACGCACCGCCCCACCAGGCCGTTCACCCCTCGCCAACGCCCGCGACGTCGCATGACTCGCCTGCTGCTCCAACGCCGAGAAGATCCCCGGACCCACGATGTTCGCCAACAGGTAGAACGCCGCCACCGCCGCCGCGTCCACCGCCGACAGCGAATGACCCGCGATCGCCACGAACGCGTAACCGGACGCACCGAGAACCAACGTGCCCAACCCCACGACGACAGCAGGGCTCAACCGACGCGGGGGCATGATGTCTGCGCTCACCGCCAACACAGTAGGCTGCCTCGTCGCCACCTCCTGATAGCCGGTATCCCCGGTGCTCGGGTGGAACCACGAGGGGCAGCGCGCAAGGGGAAGGGTCGTGGCAAGGGGATGGGCGTTCCGCACCGCAGCCTGATCGTCGGTCGTGCGAGGTGACCATGAACGGCATCGACATCATGCTCCCCCACTACGGGGACATCTCGTACCTGAAGACCGCCGTGCGCAGCGTCATCGCCCAGGACGACGGCAACTGGCGCCTCACCGTCGTCGACGACAGCGTCACCGACAACGAACTCCCCGAGTGGTTCGACTCGCTGCGCGACGACCGCGTCCGCTACCAGCGCAACGACCACAACATCGGCATCAACGCCAACTTCCAGAAGTGCCTCGAACTCGCCGAGCGCGACTTCCTCGTGGTCATGGGCTCCGACGACGCCATGCTGCCCAACTACGTCAGCACCGTCCGCCGCACCACCCAGCGCTACCCCGACGCCGACGTCGTCCAAGCAGGCGTCGAAGTCATCGACAGCGCCGGCCAGGTCGTCCGACCCCTCACCGACCGCGTCAAGCGCAACCTCTACGCCCCCGACACCACCACCCCCAAGATCATGGGCGGCGAAGACCTCGTCGTCAGCCTCCTGCGCGGCAACTGGACCTACTTCCCCTCCCTGTGCTGGCGCCGCGAAGCCCTCAAAGACCTCAGCTTCCGCCCCGGCCTCAGCGTCGTCCTCGACCTCGCCCTCATGCTCGACCTCCTCGAACGCGGCGGACAACTCGTCGTCGTCCCCGACCTCTGCTTCCAGTACCGCCGCCACGACGCCAGCGTCTCCTCCTCCCTGGCCTCCCTCGGCGGACGCTTCACCGAAGAACACGACTTCTTCCTCGACGTCGCCCGACACATGGACGACATCGGCTGGCACCGCGCCGCCAAAGCCGCCCGCCTCCACCTCTCCTCCCGCCTCCACGCGCTGCTCCTGCTCCCCGGAGCCGTCAGCTCCAGGCAGACCGCCAGCGCCAAACTCCTCGTCCGCCACGCATTCGGAACCACCAAACCCGTGAGGAAGTGATCGACGGTGCTGTCGACCGCGCCAGAACACACGCCGCGGCCCAGCCCCGAGCACACCCCGCCGCCGCCCCACACCGCACAACCCCGCCGAGGATGGCTCTTCGCCGCCGAAGCCGTCGTGTCCGTGGCCGCCGCCGCGCTGATGGTGCTCCTCGCCCGCGGCATCGAGGTCAACCCCCTCGACCGGATCGGCCAGATCAGCGGCCTCGCCGCACTCCAACTCCGGTTCGCCCTCATCGCCGTCGTGCTGCTGGCCCTCGCCATCGTCACCGCACGCGTCCGCTGGGTCGCCCACGCCCCACTCGCCCGCAGGATCGCCGCCACCACCGCGGCCGGCCTCTACGGCGGACTCGTCGCCGGCGCCGTCCTCGTCGCCCTCCGCGGCGCCTCCTGGGGCCTCAACGCCAACGGCGGCGACTCCGGCGCCCTCACCCGCTGGGCCCAGACCCTCATCGACACCGGCACCATGCAAGCCGACTACCCACCCGGCTGGGTCCACGCCCTCGCCTGGTACTCCCAGCTCACCGACACCTCACCCGGCTACAGCCTCAAAGTCCTCCAGATCGCCGGCACCGCCCTCTTCGGACCCGTCGCCTACCTGTCCTGGCGACTGCTGCTCTCACCCCTGTGGGCACTCGGCATCGGCGTCGTCCCCGCCATGGTGCTCATCGACCCGTACAAGCCCTACACCAACCTCATGCTCGTCGCGATGGTCCCGCTCCTGCTCGTCCTGCTTCGCCGGCTCCGCCGCGCCGGCGACACCCCCTGGCGCGGCATCGTGCTGCACGGCATCGGCGCCGGCATCGCCCTCGGCCTGGTGTTCCTCCTCTACTCCGGCTGGTTCGTCTGGTCCGCACCCGGCGTGCTCATCTCGGCCCTCGTGCTGTTCCCCTGGCGCACCGGCCCCCTCAAGGGCCTCGCCCTGATCGCGATCACCGCCGCCGTCTTCGTCGCCGTCTCCTTCCGCCACCTCTTCGGCCTGCTCACCGCCTCCGGCTCGGTCAAGGACCGCTACTTCTACTGGGACACCTGGACCGAACCCACCTACCTCGCGATGTGGCGCAGCGACCTGCCCGGCAACACCGGACCCTGGCCACCACCCGGCGAACTCGGCGGCGTCGGCCTGTTCACCATCCTCGCCCTCGTCGGCCTCGCCGCCGCCATTGCCGTGGCACGCCACCGCACCGTCGTCATCGTCCTGACCTCGGTGTTCACCGGCGCCTGGCTGCTGCGCTTCTACTTCGGCTCCCAGATGTACGCCGCCGACGCGGTGCAGCTCTGGCCGCGCAGCACCGCCGAACTGCTCTACTGCCTGCTCCTGCTCACCGGCTTCGCCGGCTACTACGCCGTGCGCCGCTTCGACGGCGTCGCCCGCGTCCGCGACGCGATCACCTCCCCGTCGACCGGCATCGGCGTGCTCGCCGCGCTGCTCCTGCTCATCGCCTCCGCGGGCTCCTCCACCGGCGACCGGTACATGCCGCGCACCGACAACTCGCTCGGCTACCTCGCCACCAGCGCGCACCTGATCAAGCAGCCCGACGGCAGCTGCTCGGCCTACGCGCACACCCTGGGCAAGGGCTGCTTCGAGTCGACCGACCCCCGGTTCGGCGAGACGCTGCTCGAACTGGCCGAACTCGGACCCAAGCGCGGCGAGCTGCCGCACCCGCCCCCGGGCGGCTGATCACGGCACGTGACGTTGGGGGCGGTCGGGGAGTGATCCGGCCGCCCCTCGTCGTGTCGGCCCCTGTCCGCGCCGGGTGGGTCCGAGGAATCGCGGCCGGACATGCGGAAGTCACCCGGCGAGGTGAAAATCAAGATCGTGCTGAAGCTGACCGCGACGGTGCTCGACGCACCAGACGCCCAAGCCCTCGCCCGCTTCTACCGCGACCTGCTCGGCTGGTCCCCCGGCGCCGACGAACCCGGCTGGGCCACGCTGCGCCCGCCCGACGGCGGCGCCGGGCTGTCGTTCCAGACCGAATCCCGCTACCACCGCCCCACCTGGCCCGCGGCCGACGGCGACCAGCAGATGATGGCGCACCTGGACATCGAGGTGGACGACCTGGAGACCGCCGGCGCGCACGCGGTCGCGACCGGGGCCACGCTCGCCGAGTACCAGCCGCAGGAGAACGTGCGCGTCTACCTCGACCCGGCGGGCCACCCGTTCTGCCTGTACGTGGACGCCTGAGCCGGGATCACGGCGGCCCGATCGCCCGGGTGATGGAGTCCAGCACGCCGGGGAACCGGTGTTCCATCTCCGCGCGCCGCAGCTCGTGGGTGCGGTAGCTGCCCTGGGGCGTCACGCGCAGCACCCCGGCCTCGCGGAGCACCTTGAGGTGGTGCGACAGCGTCGACATGCTGACCGGCACGTCGAACTGGCCGCACACGATCCCGCCCGATCGGGCCAGCTCGGCCACGATCCGCAGTCGCACCGGGTCCGCGAGCGCGCTGAGCACGGTCGCGAGACGCATGTCTTCCACGTCCGGGTGTTGTAGGGCGCGCACGGTTTCGCATAGTAGCGACCACGGTCAAGTGGTCTATTAATCCACACTGAAGATATTAAGGCTATCGACGATGTTAGGGTGACAAGGTGACCTTGCCGGAGCCGGTGCGCGCCGAACTCGACCGCGTGCGGCACGCACCGCTGGTGGACTTCGCCGCGCTGGCGCAGGTCCGCCGCCGGTTCGACGAGGAGCAGGCCGACGCGCTGTCGGGCTACCTGCGGGCCGCGCAGTCGGCGAACACCCTGCGCGCCTACCGCTCGGACTGGGTGGGCTGGGCGGCGTGGTGCGAGGCCGAGGGCCGGGTGGCGCTGCCCGCGGACCCGGTGGACGTGGCGGTGTACCTGGCGGTCGCGGCGGACACGACGAAGGCCGACGGCTCCCCCGCGTTCGGTCCGTCCACACTGGAACGCAAGGCGGCGGCGATCGCCGCGGTGCACGCCGCCGGCGGGCTGCCCTCGCCCACGCGGTCGGACGTGGTGCGGTTGACGTTGCGCGGCATCCGCCGCACCCGGCAGACGCAGCCGCGGCGCAAGCGGCCGGTGCTGCTGGGCACGTTGGAGGCGTTGTTGGCGGAGCTGCCGCCGCCGGGCTGGCCGACGGGCGTGACGCGGCGGCGTGACGCGCTGCTGCTGCTCGTGGGGTTCGCGGGCGCGTTGCGGCGCAGCGAGTTGGCGGCGGTGGCGTTGCAGGACGTCACGGTGGACGTGGACGCGCGCACGCACGAGCCGCTGCTGCTGGTCGAGCTGGGCGTGACGAAGACCGACCAGACCGGCGCGCACCGGCAGCGCGTGGTGCTCCCCCGCGGCGCGCGCAGGCCCACGTGCCCGGTGTGTGCGTACGCGGACTGGGTGGACGTGCTGACGGCGCCGGAACCGCGGGCGTTGATCGAGGACGAGGGTGATCCGTCGGCGACGCACCGCTGCCACTCCTACCGGCCCGGTCCGCTGCGGGGCCCGTTGTTCCCGTCGGTGAGCCGGCACGGGCGGCTGGGCGGCCGGTCGATGTCGGACCGGGCGGTGTCGGACGTGGTGAAGCGGTACGCGGCGCGGGCCGGGCTGGACCCGGCGCTGTTCGGCGGCCACTCGCTGCGGGCGGGGTTCGCCACGCAGGCGGCGCTGGGCGGCGCGAGCGACCGGGAGATCATGCGGCAGGGCCGCTGGACGAACCCGCGCACGGTGCACCGCTACATCCGCACCGCGAACCCGTTGGAGGACAACGCGGTCACCCGCCTCGGACTGTGATCAAGGGCGCACCGCGGGTTGTTAACTTCTAACACGCCCGGTTCTTCCGGGCGGGACCGGACGGGCTAACCGGTTAGGGCGTCGGCCCGCTTGCGCGGTTTGTTTCCGCGGTGTTTCCACGTGCGTTGAGCTGCGGTTTTGGTCGCTTCATCGGCGTGGGTGTGCGTGCTGACCTGCGCAGGCGACCCGACGCCGCCGGACGTCCAGCCCGCGGGAGGGCGTTCACCCGCGCCGTCGCGCCAATACGATCGTCTTCACGAGGCCGCCCGCCCCGGCCAAGCGCACCGTGGCCCCCGGACTACCCTGCACTGTCCGGGGGCCACGCGCTGCTCGCACCGCCCGCGTCAGGCGCCGGTCGCACCGCCCACGACGGCGTCGGAGGACGGCGGCTCCTCGGTCTTCTCCGGCGGTGGCGCCAGCACGGACAGGTCGCCGCCGTTGTCGTTGACCCGCAGCACGAACGGCCGGGTCTCGGTGTACTGCACGACCGACACCGAGGCGGGGTCGACGACGATGCGCTGGAACCCGTCCAGGTGCACGCCGAGCGCGTCGGCGAGGACGGCTTTGATCACGTCGCCGTGGCTGCACGCGAGCCACACGGCGCGGGGCCCGTGCTCGGCGGTGACGCGGGCGTCGTGCGCCCGGATCGCGGCCACGGCGCGCGCCTGCACGGTCGCGAGCCCTTCGCCGTCGGGGAACACCGCCGCGGACGGGTGCTGCTGCACGACCGACCACAGGGGTTCGGCGACCAACTCCTTGATCTCGCGCCCGGTCCACTGGCCGTAGTCGACCTCGGCGAGGTCGGGTTCGACGACCGGGTCGAGGCCGAGCCGGTCGAGCAGGGGCGCGAGGGTCTGCCGGCAGCGTTCCAGCGGGGAGGTCACCACCGCGGCCACGGGCACGCCGGCGAGCCGGTCGACCAGGGCCGCGGCCTGCTCCACGCCCCGGTCCGAGAGCGTCACGCCGGGTTGCCGGCCCGCGAGGACGCCCGCTCCGTTGGCGGTGGAGCGGGCGTGTCGCAGCAGGATCACGGTAGCCACGTGGCCACCCTATGTCGGGTTGATGAGCCCCATCGACAGCAGCCCCATCAGGACGATGCCGAGCAGCAGCCGGTACCACACGAACGCCGAGTAGCTGTGCTTGGAGACGTAGCGCAGCAGCCAGGCGATCGTGGCGTAGCCGACGACGAACGCGACGATCGTCGCGGCGATCATCTGCGGCACCGACGCGGCGTTGGGCTCGGAGCGGTCGAGCACGTCGGGGAGGCTGAACAGCCCGGCGCCGAACACGGCGGGCAGGGCCAGCAGGAATGAGTAGCGCGCGGCCGAGGCGCGGTCCAGGCCGAGGAACAGGCCCGCGGTGAGGGTCCCGCCGGAGCGGGACACGCCCGGGATCAGCGCCATCGCCTGGGCCAGGCCCATGCCGACGGCGTCCTTGAGCTGGAGCTTGGTGCGCAGGTGCTGGGCGAACTGGTCGGCGAGGCCGAGCAGCAGGCCGAACACCACCAGCACGGTGGCGGTGATCCACAGGTTGCGCAGCGACGAGCGGATCTCGTCCTTGAACAGGTAGCCCAGCACGCTGATCGGGATGGACCCGATGATCACGTACCAGGCCATGCGGTAGTCCTCGGTCTTGCGCGCGGCCTTGCTGAACAGGCCGCGGAACCAGGCCGCGATGAAGTTGCCGATGTCCTTGGCGAAGTAGATCAGCACCGCGACTTCGGTGCCCAGCTGGATCACGGCGGTGAACGACGCGCCCGCGTCGTTGCCGAAGAACAGCGTGGAGACGATCCTGACGTGCGCCGACGAGGAAATGGGCAGGAATTCCGTGAGTCCTTGGACGAGTCCTAGGACAAGGGCCTGCAACCAGCTCAACTACCCACTCCTGCCAGATCCAGAGCTTCGGTCGCCGTGCGGAGCGCGGCGATCCCCTGCTCGAGATCTTGCAGCATGGGCGAAAGCGTCAGCGTGGTGACCCCCGCTTCGGCGTAGGCGCGCATCTTGTCGGCGATGCGCTCCTTGGTGCCGAGCAGGGACGTGCCGTCGAGGAAACCGAGCGGCAGGGCGGCCATCGCGCCGTCGTAGTCGCGGGCGAGGTAGCGGTCCTGGACCTCCGCGGCCTCGGCGGCGAAGCCCATGCGCACGGCGTTGTCGTTGTAGAAGTTCTTCTTCCGGCTGCCCATGCCGCCGACGTAGAGCGCCGCGTAGGGCCGGATCCGGTCGGCGCAGGCGCGCCAGTCCTCGCCGACGACCATCGGCACGGTGGCGGCGATGTCGTACCCGTCGAGGGTCTTGCCCGCCTTGTCGCGGCCCGCCTTGAGCGAGGCCAGCGCGTCGCCGGAGTGCTCGGGCGAGAGGAACAGCGCGAGCCAGCCGTCGGCGATCTCGCCGGCCAGCTCGACGTTCTTCGGGCCGACGGCGGCCAGGTAGATCGGGATGTGCTCGCGCACGGGGTGCACGGTCAGCTTGATGGCCTTGCCGGGGCCGTCGGGCAGCGGCAGCGTGTAGTGCTCGCCCTCGTAGGAGAGCCGCTCGCGGCGCAGGGCGGTGTTGACGATGTCGACGTACTCGCGGGTGCGGCCCAGGGGCTTGTCGAACCGGACGCCGTGCCAGCCCTCCGACACCTGCGGCCCCGACACGCCGAGGCCGAGCCGGAACCGGCCGCCGGACAGGGAGTCCAGGGTGGCGGCGGTCATCGCGGTCATCGCCGGCGTCCGCGCGGGGATCTGCAGGATCGCGCTGCCCACGTCGACGCGCTGGGTCTGCGCGGCCACCCACGCCAGGACCGTGGGCGCGTCGGAGCCGTAGGCCTCGGCGGCCCACACCACCGAGTAGCCCAGCCGATCGGCTTCCCTGGCCAGTTCGAGGTTCGCGGCGTCGTTGCCCGCGCCCCAGTACCCGAGGTTCAGTCCCAGTCGCACGAACCGAGACCCTACCGGTCGGTAACCTGGTTGGCCAGGTGACACCCCCGGCGGGTGCGTCCCGATCGTGACGGGATCAGGCCTTGACCGGCGCGTGCCACGAGCCGCCGGAATGTCGATCACCCTTTAGGCTCCCCCGCGTGGAACAGCGATACCTCGGGCGCAGCGGACTGCGGGTCTCCCGGATGGCCCTGGGCACGATGACCTGGGGCCGGGACACGGACGCGGACGAGGCGGCCACCCAGCTGCTCGCCTTCACCGAGGCGGGCGGCACGCTGGTGGACACCGCCGACGTGTACGTGGAGGGCGAGAGCGAGCGGATCCTGGGCGGCCTGCTGGGCGAGGTCGTGCCGCGGGAGGAGCTGGTGATCGCGACGAAGGCGGTGGCGCGGCGCAACGACGGCCCGTTCGGCGGCGGCGCGTCGCGCGGGGCCCTGCTGCACGCGTTGGACGGGTCGCTGCGCCGGTTGGGCGTGGAGCACATCGACCTGTGGCAGCTGCACGCGTGGGACCCGAACGTGCCGCTGGAGGAGACGCTCTCGGCGCTGGACACGGCGGTGGCGTCGGGCCGGGTGCGCTACGCGGGCGTGTCGAACTACTCGGGCTGGCAGCTGGGCACGGCGGCGGCGCTGCCGGGGCACACGCCGCTGGTGTCGACGCAGGTGGAGTACTCGCTGCTGGAGCGCGGCGTGGAGCGGGAGGTGGCGCCGGCGGCGCAGCACCACGGTGTCGGGCTGCTGCCGTGGGCCCCGCTGGGGCGGGGCGTGCTGACCGGCAAGTACCGCAACGGCACGCCGTCGGACTCGCGGGGCGCGTCGGCGCACTTCGCCGGGTACGTCGAGCAGCACCGCACGGAGCGGGCGGCGCGGATCGTGCAGGCGGTGGCGACGGCGGCGGACGGGCTGGGCACGAGCGCGTTGTGCGTGGCGCTGGCGTGGGTGCGCGACCGGCCGGGCGTGGTGGCGCCGGTGGTGGGCGCGCGGGACACCGCTCAGCTGCTGGGGTCGTTGGCGGCGGAGGAGCTGACGTTGCCGCCGGCGATCCGGGCGGCGTTGGACGACGTGAGCGCGGTGGAGTTCGGCTACCCCGAGCGACCGCTCGGCTGAGTCGCCGCCGGCCGTAGCGGAAGAAGTCGCACTGCTCGATCGTGGTGCCGATGAGGTTGGCGTGGCCCGGTGTCACCCGTGTGACGTGGAGCCGCCGAGCAGGGTGTCGTCCACCAGCCGGAACCACTCGCGGACCCCGTCGAGCCGGTCTTCGAGCCAGGTGGCGACGTCGGCGGCGAGGTCGAGGGCGCGGGGCGTGCGGACGTGGCCGGCGAGGTGCTCGACGAGGGTCTGGATGCGCCGCACGGGTGGCGGGTGGTTGCCCGCGAACGGGACGGTGAGGCCGAGCTGGTCGGCGAGCCGGTCGGTGACCTCGTGCAGGAACAGCACCAGCAGCACCGCGCCGACCACGTACGGCTCGTGCGCTTCGAGCTCGCGGTGCCCGAGGCCGTCCAGGGTGCGCAGCATGATCGTGGCGGCGACGCGGTCGGCCTCGTGCTCGCGCGGCCAGCCGACGGACTGCGCGTCGAGCGCGCCGACCGGGGTGTGGGGGTCGGTGCGGCGGCGGGCGTGCCGCAGGTGCCCGGCCAGCACGTGCCCGACCTCGTGCGCCAGCGTGAACTGCGTGCCGCGGCGCGCCATCAGCGAGACCAGCGCGGCGCGTTGCCCGGACAGCTCGGGCAGCCGCCGCGCCTGGACCGCGCCGTTGCCGTACAGGTGGGCGTTCACGGCCTCGGCCAGGGCGTAGGTCGCCTGGTCGGTGCTCAGCAGGGGCGGGGTGCCGTAGTTCGGCAGCGCCCCGGTCATGATCTTCAGCACGGTGCCGAGCAGGTCCAGCAGCGAGGTGTTGACCAGCACGAGCACGCCGCGGCCGGGCACGGGGACGCTGAGCGCGTCGAGGGTGCCGGTGGGGAACACGCCCGCCAGCACCGGGATGGTGACGTCCCAGCCCGCGGTGCGGGCCAGGTGCAGCACCTCGGGTTGCAGCGCGTCGAGGGTGTGCTGCTGTTCGCGCAGGTGGGCGGGTCGGTAGGCGGCGGGCCTGACCCGCACCTCGACCAGGCGCGCGAGCAGGGCGGGCGGCGGCTCGGCGGCCACCTGGGTCCACGTGTGGTAGCGCGCGGCGGTGTCGCCGGGGTGCGCCGGCGGGTCGAGGTGGTCGGCCACCCGCCGGTCCCGCAGCAGTTGCACGTGCCGATCCCGCAGCTCCTCGACCGTCATCGCGACGCCTCCCCGTTCACCTGGGATAGTCGCCGGGAAGGGCTCGGAGGTACGGGTGCGGCGCGACTATCACCTTCCCAGACCAACGACAACACCCGCCCCCTGCGTGACGATGGGGGTTCGGTGATGGATGCTGGGAGGGCTGAACGGGTCGACTGGGAGGTCCGACGTTGCGCCGACTGGCGGCGGTAGTGCTCACCGGGGTCGCGTTGGTCTCGGGCTGTGCGACGGAGGAGAACCCGGCGGATCCGTTGCAGCTCGCGGCCACGTTGGAGCCCGCGCGACCCGCGGCGTCACCGGAGCAGGCGGGCGTCCCGCAGGGCCGGGTGGTGCCGCTGGGGCGGGCGACGTCGGTCGCGGTCGCGGGCGGTCGGGTGGCGGTGGCGCTGGCCGATCCGCCGTCGGTGGCCCTCTATTCCGCCGACACGCTGGGTGACCCCGTGGTGGTGCCGTTGCCCGGTCCGGCGGAACGGCTCGTGACCGTCGGTGACGCGGTGGAGGCGGTGGTGCCCGCCGGTGTCGTGGTGACGGTCCGGCCGGACGGCTCGACCTCGCAGCGCGCGGTGGACGGCGCCCCGGTGGACTTGGCGCGGGTGGGCGACCGGACGTTGGTGGCGCAGCGCGACCTGCGGCAGGTGTCGGTGGACGGGCACGTGGTGCGCGGCATCTCCAGCCCGGACCGGCTGGTCGCGGTGGGCGGCGCGGCGGTGGTGCTGGACCGGCCGCGCAGCGCGGTGTTCGACCTCGACCCGGGCGCCGACGGGCCGGGCGCGGGGTTGCGCGCGGGCGAGGGCGCGACGAACGCGGTGGCCGACCGGTTCGGCCGGGTGCTGGTGGTGGACACGCGCGGCGGTGAGCTGATGGCGTTCTCCGCCGACCCGTTGATCATGCGGTTGCGCTACCCGGTGCCGGGTGCGCCGTACGGGATGGCTTACGACGGGGCGCGTGACCTGGTGTGGATCACGCTCACGGAGCGCAACGAGGTCGTGGCGTTCGACGTGGCCGGCGCGGAGCCGGTGGAGAGGCACCGGTTCGCCACGGTCCGCCAGCCGGACTCGGTGGCGGTCGATCCAGGCAGCGGGCGCGTGTTCGTCGCGTCCGGGGACGGCGCAGGGATGCAGGTGATCGGATGATGGGCGATGGGGTGGTCGACGGGGACTGGGAGTACCGGCCGCTGCGGCTGCCGGCCGGTGTCTCCCGTCGCACGGCGACGACGCAGCTGACGATCCACGCGGAGTTCGCCGGGTGGGAGCTGTCGCGGACGTTGTTGTTCGGTGACGGTTCGCGCAAGGTGTGGCTGCGGCGCAAGCGGTCGGCCGCCGTGATGCCGGGTGTGATCACCTAGGGCCGGTCCGGCGCGGGGTTCCCGGGCGCGACCGTCGCGGCGGTCGCGGCGGACCCGTTCGGCCGACCACCACACCTGTGGTACCACAGGTGTGGTGAAGCCGGCTCGACCTGCGGTTTCCTCCTGACTCCATCCGCTGTGGACGGTGTGGCTCAGGTCGGTGGCGGCGGGTCGGTGGCGGCGGGTTTCGATGAGCCAGCCGCCGAGTCGTAGCGCGCCCCGGTGGCGAGGCGGGCGGGGTCCGGCCTTCGTCGCGGGTGACCGGTCGTCGCGGGCCGCTCAGAAGTCGCCGTTGCGGGCCGCGCGGCTGGTCCACGTTGGACGGATTACCGCGTTCGAGGCCTGTCCCCCGTGGCGTCTTCCCCCGCCTCGGAACCCTGGCCGAGGGACGACCGTTGTGCCGAACCCCGGTCAGTCGGTGTCGGTGAGGGCGGCGGTGGGGTCGCGGTGCGGGGTGCCGGTGGGCCACCAGTCGCCGTCGGCGGCGCGGTAGGGGTACCAGCGGCCGTCGCGGCCGTAGCGGAGCTGTCGGTCGTGGACGGTCCAGCGGTTGCGCCACACGGTGGGTTCGGGCAGTTCGCCGCTCTCCCAGGCGGCGCGGGCGCGGGCGGTGTCGGTCTTGCCGGGTGTCCAGGGTTGTTCGAGGACGTCGAGGGCGCCGGCGCCGCCTTGTTGCCAGGCGCGGACGGCGCGCGGGTCGGCGTCGAGGCGCTCGCGCAGGGCGGGGTGGGTGGCGGCCATCCGGATGTGGTCGCGGCGGTCGTCGGGCGCGGGCCACCGGCCGGTGGCGAGCACCTCGCGGGCCTTGGCGGCGGCGTCGGCCACGAGCAGCCGCAGCACGTCGACGTCGAGGCCGGGCGCGGGTTCGAACTCGGGCAGGGGGCCGAGTTCGCCGGGCGGCGGGTCGTCGGGCAGGTCCGGGACGGGTCGGACGTAGGCGGTGGTGGCGAGGACGCCGGTGGTGGGTCGGGCGCCGGCGACGACTTCGTCCTGGTCCCGCCCGCGCAGGAGCAGCAGGACCCACGGGTCGGCGTCGAGCAGCCAGGACGCCTGGTGGCACAGGGCGGCGGCGTGGCGGCAGGGCAGTTCCCAGCCGGGGCACGTGCACTCGGGGTCGAGGTCGCCGATGCCGGGCAGGAGCGGCACGCCCGCGTCGGCGGCGGCCTCGGCGAGCTCGCGGGGCATCTCGCGGTCGAGCAGCGCGGCGAGGTGCCCGGCCTTGGCGGCGATCTGGCCGAGGAACCGGTCCCACTCGGCGTCGGTGAGCGGGGTGAGGTGGACGGAGGTCTGGTAGGTGTCCTCGGTGTCGTAGACGGTGGCGGCGAGGCGGCCGGGGCTCACGGTGATGGTGCCGACGAGCCCGGCGTGGGCGTACTTGCGTCCCTGTCGCAGCGGCGCCTGGTCCAGCGAGGTGTCCTCCAGGGCCTGCAGCCACGCCTTGCCCCACCAGGAGCCGGCGCGGCGCACGCCCTTGCCGAACGCGGGGAAGCCTTTGACGCGATCGCTCATGTGCCGCTCCGGAGTTCGACGAGGTTGCCCAGTTCGTCGTCGGACAGTTCGGTGAACGCGGCGTCGCCGCGGGACAGGACGGAGTCGGCGAGGTCGCGCTTGGCGCGCAGCATCGCGGCGATGCGGTCCTCGATGGTGCCTTCGGCGATGAGCCGGTGCACCTGCACGGGCCGGGTCTGGCCGATGCGGTGCGCGCGGTCGGTGGCCTGGTCCTCCACGGCGGGGTTCCACCACCGGTCGTAGTGCACGACGTGGTCGGCGCGGGTGAGGTTGAGGCCGGTGCCCGCGGCTTTGAGGGAGAGCAGGAACACCGGGCACTCGCCGTCCTGGAAGCGGCGCACCATGTCCTCGCGGGCGGGGACGGGCGTGCCGCCGTGCAGGAGTTGGCTGGGGATGCCGCGGCCGGCGAGGTGGCGTTCGATGAGGCGGGCCATGGCGACGTACTGGGTGAACACGAGCACCGCGCCGTCCTCGGCGAGGATGGTGTCGAGCAGTTCGTCGAGCAGTTCGAGCTTGCCCGACCGGCCGGCGAGCTTCGGCGAGGTCTCCTTGAGGTACTGGGCGGGGTGGTTGCAGACCTGCTTGAGGCCGGTGAGGAGTTTGACGATCCGGCCGCGGCGGGCGATGCCGTCGGCTTCGCGGACCTCGGCCATGAGCTCGCGCACGACGGCCTCGTAGAGCGCGGCCTGTTCGCGGGTGAGGGCGACGGGCTGGTCGGTCTCGGTCTTGGGCGGCAGTTCGGGCGCGATGCCGGGGTCGGTCTTGCGGCGGCGCAGCAGGAACGGCCGCACGAGCCGGGCGAACCGCCGCGCGGCCTCCTGGTCGTGGTCGGCTTCGATGGGGCCGGCCCAGCGCGCCTTGAACTGGGCGGCGGTGCCGAGCAGGCCGGGGGTTGTCCAGTCGAGGATCGCCCACAGCTCCGAGAGCGTGTTCTCCACCGGGGTGCCGGTGAGGGCGACGCGGGCGCGGGCGGGGATGCGGCGCAGGGCCTTGGCGGTGTCGGAGGCGGGGTTCTTCACGTGCTGGGCCTCGTCGGCGACGACCAGGCCCCAGTCGACGTCGGCGAGCCGGTCGGCGTCCAGGCGCATGGTGCCGTAGGTGGTGAGCACGAAGCCCTCGTGCGCGACCTCGCGGCGGGGGCCGTGGAAGCGGCGGACGGGCACGCCGGGCGCGAAGCGCTCGATCTCGCGCTGCCAGTTGCCCATCAGCGACGCGGGGCAGACCACGAGGGTGGGTCCGGGGTCGCGCCGGTCGCGGTGCAGGTGCAGCGCGATGAGGGTGATGGTCTTGCCGAGGCCCATGTCGTCGGCCAGGCACGCGCCGAGGCCGAGCGAGGTCATGCGGTCCAGCCAGCGCAGGCCGTGCAGCTGGTAGTCGCGCAGGGTGGCGCGCAGCGCGGGCGGCGCCTCGACGGGGTCGTCGTCGAGGTCGGCGAGGCGGGACTTCAGCTCGTCGAGCCAGCCGGTGGCGGCGACCTCGACCTCGACGCCGTCGACGCTGGTGGTGCCGGTCAGGGCCGCGCCGAGCGCGTCGATCGCGGTGACGGGTTTGAGGTTGCGTTCGCGGGCGCGGCGGGCGAGTTCGGGGTCGACCAAAGTCCAGCGGTCGCGCAGCCGCACGACCGGCCGGGTGGACTCGGCGAGCCGGTCGAGCTCGTCGGGGGTGAGCGGGTCGTCGCCCAGGGCGAGCTGCCAGTTCACCGACGTGAGCTGGTCCGGGCCGAAGAACGCGGGCCGGTCGGCGGGGCGTTCGCCGATGACGACCTTGGCCGACAGGTCCCGCACGAGGTCCTTGGGCCAGTGCACGTCCACGCCGGCGGCGGCGAGCCGGACCGCGCCGGTGGCGAGCAGGTGCTCCACGTCGGAGTCGAGGAGGGCGACCTCGTCGGGCACGGGCTGGTCGAGCAGCCGTTCCAGCGGCGACCAGGCGCGGGCGGCGCGGCGCAGGGCGACCGTGGCCTCGGCCCGGGACCGCTGGTTGGCCGACGCCCAGAGCTCCGCGGCGTCGACCACGCGGGCGGGGTCGGCGAGGCTGTGGACCTGCACGACGGCGCGGAACGGGCCGAAGCCCTCGATCCGCAGCGAGATGCGCACGCCCTGGTCGGCCCAGTCGCGCAGGTGCGGCACCCGCTGCGGCGCGGTGGCGGCGAAGGCGGGCGCGCCGGCGGCGTGCACGGCCGCCGCGCCGCGCGGCATGGTGTCGGCGACGGCGTCGAGGAACGCGCGCAGCAGCGGTTCGGCGTCGGGCAGTTCGAGCGGCTCGCGGCCCGGCAGCGGCACGGCCCGGGCGTGCGCGGGCATCGCGTCGGCCAGGTCCCGCACGCGGGCGTGGTCGGCGGCGTCGAGCGGACCGAGCAGCCAGGCGTCGAAGTCGCCGTCGGTGACCGCGGGCCGCACCCGACCTCGTGCGACGAGCTGCAACGCCACGACGACGGCCGCGCCCCAGAACGCCGCGGCGGGGTGGGCGTGCGGTGTGCGGCGGGCGCGGCTGAGCAGCGGCACGGCCTCGGCCACGGGCAGCCGCAGCGCGGGCACGGTGCGCGCGGCGCCGTCGGGGGTGGCGACGGTGAGCCGGTCGGAGCCGGGTGCGCCGTCCGGTCCCGGGTGGTCTTGAGCGGGGTAGAAGGCGACGGTGGACGTGCGTGGCGGGTCGGCTGCCTCGAAGACGGCCGCGTACCGCTCCAACCCTGTGTTCAGCGTTCCCCCTCGCTACTCAAGTTTGAGTATAACCCAGCTGCCGGGTGCGCCGGGCGATCCCGGCTCGCCCGCCATGGGGTAGGCGCCCGCTTCGAGGCGTTCGACCAGGCCCCGCGTCCACTCCGCCCCGCTGGACGCGGTGTGCTCCCACAGCCCGAACAGCTCCTTGACGTGCGGCGGCTCGCCCCACTCCCCCGCCTGCCCGCGTGCCGCGTCCCGCCGCGCCTCCAACGCGGTCAACCGCTCGGTGAGCAGCGCGACGGCCTCCTCCCGCGACAGCGACGGCAGCAACGCCAGCCCGGCGGCCAGCAGGTCGGGCCGCGTCTCCGGGCGGCGCAGCGCGTCGCGCAGCAGCCTCTGGTACTCGGCCTCCCCCTTGGGGGTGATCTCGTAGTCCGTGCGGCCCGGCGGCACGGAGTGGTCGGTCAGGCTGCCGTCCTTGGTGAGCTGCTTGAGCGCGTGGTAGATCGAGCCCCACTTGACGTTGGCCCACTCCCCCGCGCCCCACGACATGAGGTCGTTGCCGATCAGGTAGCCGTGGGCGCGCCCGTAGCCGCGCACCACCCCGAGCACCAGCAGCCGTGTTGCCGACATCGCGTCCTCGTCCAGCGGTGTCCGGGTTCCGCGATCCCGGTTTCGCCGATCAGGGTAGAGCGCCGAGGATGGGCCGGTGACGCTTCCCAAGATCGACGACGCCGGGCGGCGCGCCCGCCTCGGCGTCCGCCACCTGCTGTCCACCCGTGCCGCCGAGGTGGAGGACGTGGTCGACGCGGTCGTGGGCCTGCACGCCACCGATCCCGCCACGGTGTTCCTGTCCGCGTGCGCCCGCCTGGAACGGCCTTCGGTGGAGGCGGTGGAGGCCGCGCTCTACGAGCGGGGGACGGTGGAACGGCTGCTGTGCATGCGCCGCACGATGTTCGCCGTCACCGCGGCGACCGCCCCCGTGGTGCACGCCGCCGCGGGCGCCGCCGTCGCCGCGGCGGAACGGCGGAAGCTGCTCGGCTACCTGGCCGAGGGCGTCGGCTGGGACGCCGACCGGCTCGCCGCGGTCGAGGACGCCACGCTGGAGGCTCTGCGGCAGCGGGGTGCGGCCACCACCGTCGACCTCACCCGCGACGTGCCGGACCTGCTCGACCAGGTCGTCGTCGCGGCCGGCAAGCCCTACGAGACCCGTCAGAACGTGTCCAGCCGCATCGTCCGCGTCCTGGCCGCCGAGGGCCGGATGAGGCGTGGTCGTCCCCTCGGCACGTGGCTGAGCACCCGGTTCCGCTGGGAGCCCGCCACGCCGTGGCCCGAGGTCGAGCCCGACGCCGCGCGCGCCGAACTGGCCCGCCGCTGGCTCGCCTCCTACGGGCCCGGCACCGAGGCCGACCTCAAGTGGTGGACCGGCTGGAACCTGGGGCACACCCGCAAGGCCCTCGCGGCGGCGGGCGCCGTCGCGGTGGAGCTGTCCACCGGCCCCGGCTACGCCCTGCCCGAGGACCTCGACCCCGTCGAGGACCCGCCGCCGTGGGTCGCGCTGCTGCCGGCACTGGATCCGACACCGATGGGGTGGCAGGCTCGCGGCTGGTACCTCCCCGACCGGCACCGGCCACGCCTGTTCGACACGGCGGGCAACGTGGGTCCCACCGTGTGGTGCGACGGCGCGGTCGTCGGCGGGTGGGCCCAACGCGCCGACGGCGGACTGGTGTGGGAACTCCTCGAGGACGTCGGCGCGGATGCGGAGGCAGCGATCGCCCGGGAGGCGGACCGGTTGGCGTCCTGGCTCGGCGGGGTGCGCGTGATCCCCCGCTTCCGGACACCGTTGGAGAAGGAGTTGGCGACATGATCCTGTTGCGGAAGGTGGACGACTGCGCGGTGGAACGGCTGCTCGGACTCGCGGTGGCCGACACCGACCCGGGCGACGTGATGCCACCGGGCTGGACGGTCGACCGGCCCGACGAGTTCCGCGAGTTCTACCGCGGTTTCCAGGACGACGCCTACGAGATCGTGGAGGACGACCGCACCGTCGGCATGGTCCGGCTCACCGCCAAGGGCGAGACCGGCATCTGGGTCGCCCGCTGCGCCCGGGGCAACGGCATCGGTCTCGCCGCGCTGCGCCGCGTGGTCGAGGAGGCCTCCAGACGCGGCGTCACCACGATCGTCGCCGACACCACCACCGACAACGTCGCCGCCACGACCCTGCTCCGCAAGGCAGGCGCCACCCTGGAGGTCGACGGCGCCCGCGTCTGCGCGCGCATCGCCGTGCCGACCGAGCCGTCGCCCGACCTCGCCGACACCGGCGAGCTGCTCGTGGCCTACCTCGACTTCTACCGCGACGCCGTGCTCCGCAAGATCGACGGCATGTCGGAGGAGGAGCTGCGCACCAGCCGCCTGCCGACCGGCTGGACGCCGCTGGCGATGGTCAAGCACCTGGCGCACGTGGAACTGCGCTGGCTGCGCTGGTGCTTCCGCGGCGAGGAGATCGCCCACCCCTACGGCAACCTGGATGTCAAGCGCGCCGAGTGGGTCGTCGAGGACGACGACACCACCGACCGCGTCCGGGCGTTCTACCTCGAGCAGTGCGCCCGGTCGCGCGACATCGCCGCCGAGGCCGCCCTCACCGATCGCGCCGCCCGCTGGAACCGGCCGGAGGTGCCGCCCGCCACGCTCGCCTGGATCCTGTTCCACCTGCTGCAGGAGTACGCGCGCCACGTCGGCCACCTCGACATCGCGCGCGAGCTCAGCGACGGCGTGGTCGGGACCTGACCGTCACGTCGCGGACCGGCGGAGCTTGGCGGCCAGCGCGCGGCGGGCGACCGGGCCGAGCTCCTGCACCACGTCGACCAGCGCCGCCACGCGCTCCAGGGCGTCCAGCGCGGCGTTCGCGCCGGCGGGGTCGACGCCCTCGAACAGCTCCAGGCCGATGAACCCGGCGCACACGGCGCGGGCGAGCCCTGCGGTGTCCACCAGGTCGGCCACCGGCGAGTCGCCCAGCAGCCGGTCCAGGGCCCGTTCGACCGGCCGGACCCACAGCTCCAACGCCGCGGACGTCGCCTTGGCCAGCGCCGGGTCCGCCTGCGCGCCGGCGAGCACCTGGGCGAGCACCATGACGTTGCCCAGCGAGCGTTCCTCGGCGTGCAGCCGCCGGCCGAGGTCCAGCAGCTGCCGCAGGTCGGCGACCTCGTCCAGCCGGGCCGCGAACGGCGCCACCCTGGCCTCGGTCGCGGCCAGGCACGCCGCTTCCAGCAGCTCGTGCACGCTGCCGAAGTGGTAGAACACCAAGGCCTGGTTGACGCCGGCGGTGGCGGCGATCGTGCGCGCGGACGTCCCGGTGATGCCGTGCCGCCGGATGGTCTCGATCGCGCCGTCGATCAGTCGCTGTCGGGTGTCGGCCATGTCATCACGGTAGGGGCGCGGCCGCGCGGACCTCCGCCGGGCGTGCGCACAGGTAGGGCCGGGCGAGGGCCAGGGCGGTCGCGGTGAGGCCGATCCCGACGAAGACCGGCGCCAGGTGGCCCACGTCGGTGTAGCCGATGGCGCCGTGCACGACGACCGCGGGCAGGAACCCCGCGGCGGCGGCCAGGGCGAGCGACCACCACACCCACGCCTCGCCCCGACGCCAGCCCCACGCGCCGAGCAGCGTGATCGCGGCGGCCGCGGACATCAGCGCCCCGCCGAAACCCGCCCGGTCGTGCGCGACGAACCCCGGCAGCCGGGGGTTGGCCGCCCGCAACGCCTCCGCCCCGGTCCGCAGGAACTCCAGGTCGGAGGCCACGAACACGTCCGACAGGCCGACCGCCGACACGACCACCCCACCCGCGAACAGGCCGACCCCCGTGCACACCAGGAGCAACTGCCCGACCAGCGCCCGGCGCCACTCGTGCTCGGGCCCGTCCGGGCGCGCGGTCCACCGGGGGTCGTGCGGACGACGCCGGGTGGCGGCCAGGAACATCGGGAACAGCACCACGGCCGCCGCGGTGTGCAGCGGCTCCACGAACCCGACCCCGAGGAAGTAGAGCACCGTCGGGAACCCGACCCACTCGGAGACGAGGAACGCCTCACGGGCCCACGGCCGGCCCGTCCGCATGCCGCCACCCGCCAGGCCCACGTAGAGCACGCCGATCGCGATCATCGTGCCCGCCATGGTGATCCGGTCGTGCTGCAGGAAGTGCACCAGGTGGTGGTTGATCCCGTGCAGCCCGGCCACGTCCGCGCCGAGGAAACCGCGGTCGTACCACAGCAGCACCGGACCGAGGGTGATCGCGGCGGCGCCCGAGCCCGCGACGATCATGCCCAGCCCGACCAGCACACCCCACCACCACGCCGGCCACCGCCGGGGATCACGTCCGACGTCGCGCACCGACGGCGCCGGACCGGTGGGCGTCGCCGCCTCCACGACCCGCGCGAAGAACCCCGGACCGGCCCGCACCAGCACCTCGGGCGTGACCAGGACCGCCTTGGCCGGATCGGCGAGGAGGTCGGCGGCACGTGCCGTGGACGTCGACGCCAGGTGGACCACGTGCGGATCGGCCCCGACCCGGACCGCGTCGACGTGCGGCGACAGCGCCTCCACCACGGCCTGCCCAGTCGCCCGCACCACCACCGGCACGCGTCGGCCCGCGACGGCCTCACGCACCACGTCGACGTCCGCGGGCCCGACCGGCGCCACCTCGACCACCCCCGCGCCCAGCAGCGGCAACGCCCGCACCGCGTCCCGCGCCGCACCCGGCGGCACCACCGCGCCCAGCCGAACGCGCACCGGGACGCCGGCGACCACGCCGGCCAGCCGCGACGGCGGATGACGGTGCCCGAACCCCCACGACACCAGCCGGCCGCCGCCGGGCCACGACCCGACCGTAGCCAACGTCCGCAACGCGACCCGCCGGGAGCGAGGGGTCCCCAGCAGCGCGGCGGCGATCCCGCGCAGCGGGTGGTAGGTCCAGTCCGGCATTCAGCGCCCCGCGCCCGCCGGCACGCCGGGTGGCGTCCACCCGAGGACCGGCGCCATGGCCCGCAGCGTCACGGAGGCCGGGGTCAGCCTGGCGGCGAGATCACGCGCCGCCACCGCGGGCGGCCACGACCACCGGGCCAGCCGGCCCAGCCGCGCCGAACGCCGCACCACCCTCCGCGTCCGCGGCCCCCGCACCCGGTCGTAGCGCACCAGCGCCGAACCCACGCTCGCGTCCTCGGAGACCAGGCAGTCGGCCAGCACGACCGCGTCCTCCAAGGCCTGACCCGCGCCCTGCCCCAAGGCCGGGTCCATCGCGTGCGCCGCGTCCCCCGTCAACACCACCCGGCCGCGCACGCAGCTCGTCAACGGCGGCAGGACGTGCACGTCGTGGCGGACCACACCGCCCTCCGGCACCGCCGCCAGCAGCGCGGGCACCGGGTCCGGCCAGTCGCCGAACCGGTCGCGCACGGCGGCCAATTCACCGTCGGCGGCGACCCCGCCGGCCGGCACCGCCGCCGTCCCGAAGCAGTAGAACCGCCCACCCGGCAGCGCGGTGAACCCGAACCGCTCACCGCGACCCCAGATCACCGAGCCCTCCCCCGGCGGCTCGGCGACGGGCTCGGTGATCATGCGCCACGCCGTGCACCCCGCGTAGCGCGGCGCCCGCGCGTGCGGCCACCACTGCCGCCGCACCCCGCTGTGCACACCGTCCGCGCCGACCACCAGGTCCGCCCGCACGACCCCGCCCCGGTGCTCGACCACCATCGCGTCACCGTCCGACCGCACGGCGGACACCTCGCTGTCCGACCGCAGGCACCCCGGCGGCAACGCCTCCGCCAACGTGCGGACCAGGTCCGCCCGGCGCACCACGACCAGCGGCACGCCGTGCCGCCGCGTGATCTCGGCGTTGTCCAGCCGCGACAGCCACCGGCCGGAGCGGCCGCGCACACCGCCCGCCGTCTCCACCGCGCCGACCGCCCGGACCCGCTCCGCCACCCCGAGCGCCCCGAGCGCGCGCATCGCGTTCGGCCACAGCGAGAGCCCCGCGCCGACCTCGCCGAACCCGGCCGCGCGTTCCAGCACCACGACCCGCCACCCTGCCAGGCGCAGCGCGACCCCCGCCGCCAGACCACCGATACCGCCACCGACCACGACCACTGTTCGCCCGACCACCGGCCACCCCCTGTTTTGAGCGAGTGCTCAAAACGGAGGGTAGCCAGTTTTGAGCACTCGCTCAATGCCGGATCAGGACGACACCGAACCGATCACCACGGTCGCCGACAACTCCTCGTCCGACACGACCTCCGCGCGCAACCCACCCGCCGCGAACGCCGCCACCGTCCCCGCCGCCTGCCGCGCGCCCGTCTCCACCAACAACCGCCCACCCGGCGCCAACCAGCGCGCCGCACCCGCGATCACCCGCCGCTGCACGTCCAGACCGTCCGTCCCGCCGTCCAACGCCACCCGCGGCTCGTGCTCACGCGCCTCCGGCGGCATCAACCCGATCGCCCCGGTCGGCACGTACGGCGCGTTCGCCACCAGGACGTCGACCCGCCCCGCCAACGACACCGGCAACGGCTCGTAGAGATCACCCGCGTACACCCGATGCGAACCCACGTTGCGCCGAGCACACGCCACCGCCACCGGATCCACGTCCACCGCGTGCAACTCCACCCCGGCCACCCGATCGACCACCGCCGCACCCACCGCACCCGACCCGCAGCACAGGTCCACCACCACGGCCCCCGCCCGCGCGACCCCCACCGCCACCCGCACCAGGAACTCCGTGCGACGGCGAGGCACGAACACCCCCGGCTCCACCACCACCCGCAACCCGCAGAACTCCGCCCACCCCACCACGTGCTCCAACGGCAACCCGGCCACCCGCCGGGCCGTCAACGACTCCAACTCCTCCGGCCCACGCGCGGCCGCCACCAACACCCGCGCCTCGTCCTCGGCAAACACACACCCGGCCGCACGCAACCGTGCGACGACATCAACATCCATGGGAACGAACGCCTCTCGTGAAACCCGAGGGCGCCCCTCACACCGCCACGACGCGGCCGGGAGCGACCCGATGCACAACAGCAGAAATGGGTCCCACCTCCCTCGTCCGCGCCAACCGGCACACCGTATATCACCGCCCACCGACCTCAACCCCCGCCGGCGCGCGCACGCGCCACCGCGGCCTCCACGCCGTCCAACAACACCTCCAACCCCGTCACGAAGTTCCCCACCGCGTCCCGTTCCAGGTACGGCACGCAGTCGTCCCCCTCCACCGGCGGCGGCTCCTCGGCGCCCAGCCACGCCGACAGCGGGAAGCGCTCGGCGAAGTCCGGGGCCACCTCCTCGAACACCGCCGAGCGCGAGAACCACCACTCCTCGTCCGTCATCCCCGTCTCCCGCGCCGCCCGCCGCGCCTCCGCGATCACCCCCGCCGCACCGCGCACGAACTGCACCAGCGCACCCACCACACCCCGCAACACCGACACGTCCAACCCCGTCGGCCGCAGGATCCGCAGCAGCACCTCCACCATCAGGAACTCGTTCGGCCCCAACACCGGCCGCGCCTGCGACACCTGCAACACCCACGGGTGAGCCAGGAAGAAGTCCCGCGCGTCCCGCGCCCACGCCCGCAACGCCACCCGCCACCCGCCCTCCGCCGGGTACTCCGACGGCAACTCCCCCAACACCCGGTCGTACATCAGGTCCAACAACTCCGCCTTGCTCGGCACGTACGTGTACAACGCCATCGCCGAACGCCCCAACCGCTCCCCCACCGCACGCATCGACAACGCCGCCATGCCGTCCCGGTCCGCCACCTCGACCGCCGCGTCCACGATCACGTCCACCGACAGCCCCGACCCCGCACCACCACCCGGCGCACGCCACAGCAGCCGCATCGACCGACGCGCGTCACCCTGCCCGGCGAAGACCGCCACTTGCCCACCCCTTACAGCGTAAAGTACCGTGCCGCGAGCACCTTACGGCATAAACAAAGCAGGGGGAAAGCCAGGCGATGGCCGCACCAGCAGACAGCCACGACGTCATCCAAGTACGCGGCGCCAGGGAGAACAACCTCGCCGACGTCTCCGTCGACATCCCCAAACGACGACTCACCGTCTTCACCGGCGTCTCCGGCTCCGGCAAGTCCTCCCTCGTCTTCGGCACCATCGCCGCCGAGTCCCAACGACTCATCAACGAGACCTACACCGCGTTCATCCAGTCCTTCATGCCCAGCCTCGGCCGCCCCGACGTCGACGCCCTGCGCAACCTCAGCGCCGCCATCATCGTCGACCAGGAACGCATGGGCGCCAACTCGCGCTCCACCGTCGGCACCGCCACCGACGCCCACACCATGCTCCGCATCCTCTTCAGCCGCCTCGGCCAACCGCACGTCGGCACCTCCGGCGCCTTCAGCTTCAACCTCCCCGAAGGCATGTGCCCGCGGTGCGAAGGCCTCGGCCGCGTCTCCACCGTCGACGTCGACCAGCTCGTCGACCGCACCAGATCCCTCACCGAAGGCGCCATCACCGTCCCCGGCTTCACCGTCGACAACTGGTACGTCCAGACCTACGTCCAATCCGGCTTCTACGACCCCGACAAGAAGCTCCAGGACTTCACCGACGAAGAATGGGACGCCTTCCTCAACCGCGAAACCACCAAAGTCAAAATCGGCAAGACCAACGTTACCTACGAAGGCCTCCTGGTCAAAGTCCAACGCCTCTACCTGGGCAAGGACCGGGAATCCATGCAACCCCACATCCGCGCCTTCGTCGACCGCGCCGTCACCTTCACCGACTGCCCCGCCTGCGGCGGCGCCCGCCTCAACGCCGCCGCCCTCTCCGCCAAGATCGACGGGGTGAACATCGCCGACTGCTCCACCATGCAGATCAGCGACCTCGCCGACTGGGTCGCCAAGATCACCGACCCCTCCGTCGGCCCCATGCTCACCACCCTCAAAGAACTCCTCGACAACCTCGTCGAGATCGGCCTCGGCTACCTCAGCCTCGACCGACCCGCCGCCACCCTCTCCGGCGGCGAGGCCCAACGCGTCAAGATGGTCCGCCACGTCGGCTCCGCCCTCACCGACGTCACCTACGTCTTCGACGAGCCGACCGTCGGCCTGCACCCCCACGACATCCAGCGCATGAACGACCTCCTGCTCCGCCTGCGCGACAAGGGCAACACCGTCCTGGTCGTCGAGCACAAACCCGAGACCATCGCCATCGCCGACCACGTCGTCGACCTCGGCCCCGGCGCGGGCGCCAACGGCGGCCACATCACGTTCACCGGCACCGTCGACGAACTCCGCGCCTCCGGCACCCTCACCGGCCGCCACCTCGACCACCGCGCCCGACTCCGCGACCAGGTCCGCACGCCCACCGGCCTGCTCCCCATCACCGGCGCCACCCTGCACAACCTCAAAGGCGTCGACGTCGACATCCCCCTCGGCGTCCTCACCGTCGTCACCGGCGTCGCCGGCTCCGGCAAGAGCTCGCTCATCCACGGCTCCCTCGCCCACCGCGACGACGTCGTCACCGTCGACCAGGCGCCCATCCGCGGCTCACGACGCTCCAACCCCGCCACCTACACCGGGCTGCTCGACCCCATCCGCACCGCCTTCGCCAAGGCCAACGGCGTCAAACCCGCCCTCTTCAGCGCCAACTCCGAAGGCGCCTGCCCCAAGTGCAAGGGCATCGGCCTCGTCTACACCGACCTCGCGATGATGGCCGGCGTCGCCTCCGTCTGCGAGGAGTGCGAGGGCAAGCGGTTCACCGCCGAGGTCCTCACCCACACCCTGCGCGGCCGCAACATCAGCGAGGTGCTCGGCATGTCCGTCACCGAGGCCCGCGACTTCTTCACCGAGAAGCAGGCCAAGGCCGTCCTCGACCGGCTCGTCGACGTCGGCCTCGGGTACCTCTCCCTCGGCCAACCCCTCACCACGCTGTCCGGCGGCGAGCGGCAACGGCTCAAGCTCGCCATCCACATGGCCGAGAAGTCCTCCACCTACGTCCTCGACGAGCCGACCACCGGCCTGCACCTCGCCGACGTCGACCAGCTGCTCGCCCTGCTCGACCGGCTCGTGGACGACGGCAACACCGTCATCGTGATCGAGCACCACCAGGCCGTCATGGCGCACGCGGACTGGATCATCGACCTCGGTCCCGGCGCCGGGCACGACGGCGGCCGGGTCGTCTTCACCGGCACCCCCGCCGACCTGGTCGAGAACGGCTCCACCCTGACCGCCCGGCACCTCGGCGCCTACGTCGGCCGCTGACCGTCCCGGCTGCTTTTCACCGAGCCTTCTCCCGGTGCCACGTCCGGCGCCGGGAGAAGGCTCGGTTCAGTCGACACTGAAGTTATTAAGATTATTGGCCAATGGGGCGTGGGTGCCCGATCGTGGTCGTCGTTCGGAATACCGCAGGTCGTTCCCACTGCCGGCCGATTGTCCGGTACCGAGCGGTCCTCTAACGTTGCCGATCACGTCCGCGCGAACGTGATCGCAGAACCTCCACTCCCCGGCCGACCCGCGCCGCTATGGGTCTGCCGGAACCCCTGCACGAGGGAGAACCCTGCAATGGGAGACGTTCGCGGATCCAGACGAGCCCTGCTCGCGTTAGCCGCGGTGGCGATGACCACCGCGGCACTGGCCACCGGCGCCACACCCGCCGTGGCCGAAGCCGACATCCTCGGCGCCGACAACCCGACCGCCATCGCGGACAGCTACATCGTCGTGTACAACGAGCTGTCCACCCAGAGCGTCGACGCGCTCACCGCCGACCTCAGCGCCAAGTACGACGCCAAGGTCGACTACACCTACCGCAACGCGCTGAAGGGCTTCGCGGGCACGCTGTCCGAACGGGACGCGCGCCGCCTGGCCGCCGAGCCCGGCGTGGCCTACGTCCAGCAGAACGGCGAGGTCAAGGCGACCGCGACCCAGCCGAACCCGCCGTCGTGGGGCCTGGACCGAATCGACCAGCGCAACCTGCCGCTCGACTCGTCCTACACCTACCCGAACGACGGCACCGGCGTCACCGCCTACATCATCGACACCGGCATCCGGACCACGCACTCCGACTTCGGCGGCCGGGCCACCTGGGGCACCAACACCGTCGACACCAACAACACCGACTGCAACGGCCACGGCACGCACGTGGCGGGCACGGTCGGCGGCACGGCCCACGGCGTCGCCAAGGGCGTGCGGCTGATCGCGGTCAAGGTGCTCAACTGCTCGGGCTCCGGCTCGTTCGCCGGTGTCGCCGCGGGCATCGACTGGGTCACCGGCCACCACACCTCCGGCCCGGCCGTGGCCAACATGAGCCTGGGCGGCCAGGGCAGCGACGTGACCGGCGAGACCGCGGTCCGCAACTCCATCGCCGACGGCGTGACCTACGCGATCGCGTCGGGCAACTCCAACGCCAACGCGTGCAACTTCACCCCGGCCCGCGTCGCCGAGGCGATCACGGTCAACGCGTCGACCAACACCGACGCCCGCGCCTCGTTCTCCAACTGGGGCACGTGCACGGACATCTTCGCGCCCGGCCAGAACATCACCTCGGCGTGGATGACCAACGACACCGCCACCAACACCATCAGCGGCACGTCCATGGCCGCGCCGCACGTCGCCGGCGGCGCCGCGGTCCTGCTCGGCGCCACGCCGTCGTTGACGCCCGCGCAGGTCGCGAGCGCGATGATCGGCAACGCCACCCCGGACAAGATCACCAGCCCGGGCACCGGCTCGCCGAACCAGCTGCTGTTCGTCAACACCGGCGACCCCGGGCCCGGCAACCCGTCGGTCACCCCGCCGGGCAACCAGACCGGCAGCGTCGGCACGGCCACCAGCCTGCAGCTCAAGGCCTCCGGCGGCGCGCCGCCGTACACCTGGTCGGCCACCGGCCTGCCGCCCGGCCTCGCGATCGCGGCGTCCACCGGCCTGATCTCCGGCACGCCCACCGCCGCGGGCTCCCACACCGTGACCGCGACGGCGACCGACAGCGCGGGCAAGTCCGCGAGCACCACGTTCACCTGGACCGTCAACCCGACGGGCGGCACGTGCGCCGCGCCGGGTGAGAAGGCGGTCAACGGCGGCTTCGAGAGCGGCACCACCGGCTGGGCGAACGCCACCCACACCATCGCCGCGTGGACCGGCGAGGGCTCGCCCCGCTCCGGCACCCGCTCCTCGTGGATCAGCGGCTACGGCTACAGCAACACCGAGACGCTGACCCAGACCGTCACCGTCCCGGCGGGCTGCACGAACACCACGCTGTCGCTGTGGCTGAAGATCAGCACCGACGAGTACGAGCCGGAGGTGTTCGACACCTTCACCGTCGCGGTGGCCGGCACCACCCTGGCGACCTACACCAACCTCAACCCGTCCGGCTACGAGGTGCGCACCTTCAGCCTGGGCGCGTACGCGGGCCAGACCGTCACGCTGAGCTTCTCCGGCGTGGAGGACTGGTCCTACCAGACCTCGTTCGTGGTGGACGACGTCTCGGTGAACGCGGCCTGAGCCGAACGTGGGGAGGGCCGGCGCACCGGTCCTCCCCACGTCCTCACCTCAGCAGCCGATGGGCGAGGAGCCGATCGCCACGTCGTCGTACCAGAGGGTGTTCGCGCCGTCGCCGTAGCTCTCCCAACCCAGCCGCAGGTCGGTGACCGCCGGACGCCAGTTGGTCTTGCGCAGCCACTGGCCGTCGACGTCGGGGGTGGACACGCCGTCGGCCACCAGGCCCTCGACCACCGCGCCGTTCAACGAGGTGGAGATCCGGCCCGCCGGGTCCACGGTGAACTGCACGCAGTTCCACTGGCCGGTGGGCAGCGGCTTGCTCTTCGACACGCCGACCGGGCTCTGCTCGGGCAGGGTCGCGTCGTCGGACTCGCGGTTCCACTGCAGCGCCGAGTTCTGGCCGCCCATGCGCAGGTCCTTGCCGCCGTCGGCGGAGTCCTTCATGGCCATGAACGTCACGTGCGCCATCGGCAGGGCCGTGGTGTGGCGGACGTAGAAGCGGCCGTGCACCACGCTCGTGCCGGTGAGCGGGGTGCCGAAGAAGATGTGGTTGCAGTAGCCCGACGCGCCGTTGACCCGCACCGACTTCGAGCCGCTGCGCGCGACCGAGTTGTCGATGCTGACCGTGCCCTGGCCGGTGCAGTTGGCCGCGCCGACGGTCCACCGGCCGCTCGGCGCGGACCCGGTCTGCTGCTCGAAGCCGTCGCACAGCGTCGCCGTGCCGCAGTCGCCCGGGGGCACGTCGGTCGTGGTGGTCGTCGTCGTGGTCGACGTCGTGGTGCTCGTGGACGTGGTGGTCGACGTCGTCGTGGTCGTGGTCGTGGTCGGGTCGCCGCTGCACGAGACGCCGTTGAACGCGAAGTCGGTCGGCGTCGCGTTCGAGCCGCTGTAGGTGGCCTGGAAGCCGAACTGGGCGCTCGCGCCCGTGGCCAGCGAGCCGTTCCACGGCATGTTGGACGCCGTCACCACGGCGCCGGACTGCTTCACGTCGGCGCTCCAGCCGGAGCTGACCACTTGGTTGCCGGTGAAGGTCCAGGTGAGCTTCCACGAGGTGACCGGAGCGGACTGGTTGGTCACGGTCACGTTGGCGGTGAACCCGGTGGCCCACTGGTTGAGCTTGTAGTCCACGGCGCAGACGGGAGCAGCACCCGCCGTGCTGGTCCCGCCGATCACCACCAACCCGGCTATCGACACCACAGCGGCCACCGCCGCCAGCAGATTTCGCACAACAACCCCTTCGTTGTCGTATCTGGGAGCGTTCCCAGAAACTGACTGTAACGATTCCGTCACCCCGATGGAATACTCCGGCTGCCGCAACGGCGATTCCGGCGAAGGCGTCCGGCGTCGCGGACTACCGTGCACTGTGATCCACAACGGACCGGGCCACCGAGGGGGACCAATGCCCACCGCCGCCGAGATCGACCGGCTGCGCCGCCAGGGTGAACTGGACCGGGCCGAGGCCCTGGCCGGGCACGACCACTCCGCCGACGACACCGACCTGCGGATCGTGCGTGGCCGGTTATCGCTGGCCCGGCACCGGTACGACGAGGCGCTGGCGCTGTTCGCGGACGACGACGACCGCCTGCTCGCGTGGCGCGTCGCGACCCTGTCCCGCACGTATCGCGACGACGAGGCGTTCGCCGTGGCCGCCGAGGCGATCACCCGGTACCCGGACAGCGTGCCGCTGCGCCTGGCCCTCGGCCGGGCGCACCTGGACGCGTGGCGGCCGCGCGAGGCGCTCGCGGCCTTCACCGAGGCCCGCCGCCTCGCGCCGGACGACTGGCGCACCACCGGCTGGCTCGCCGTCGCCCTGGCCAACCTGACCCGCCTTGACGAGGCGAAGGCGACCGCCGCGGAGGCGGTCCGGAGCCACCCCGACACGCCGAAGGCCCACTACGTCCTCGGTCGCGTCCACTCGGCCTCCTACGAGTTCGCCGAGGCGGTGGCGTGCTACGACGCGGCACTGGACCTCGACCCGCGCTACCCGGACGCGTTCGAGTGGAAGATCACCGCGCTGCGCCTCCAGCACCGCTACGACGAGGCCGAACGGGTGGCCGGAGCCGCGGTGGCGGCGGTGCCCTCCGTGCCGCGGCTGCACGTCGAGCACGCGTGGGTGCTCAGCGACCAGCACCGCCACGACGAAGCCCTGGCCGCCGTCGACCGGGCGCTGGCGCTCGACCCCGCGCACCGCTGGGCGTTGGAGAGCCGCATCGACCTGCTCCAGTCGCTCGGCCGCACCGACGACGCGCTGGAGCAGGCGGCCGACGCGGCGGACCGGCACCCGTCCGACGTGATGTTCCTCGTCTCCACGGCCTGGCTGCACGCCGCGCGCGACGAGCACGACCGGGCGATCGAGCACCTGGACCGCGCCGCGGCGATCACGCCGACGCACGAGTCGGTGGTGCGGAGCCGGATCTCGATCCTGGTCTCGGCGGACCGGTACGACGAGGCCGAAGCGGCGGCGGGCGTGGGCCTGGCGCACTACCCGGACGACCCGGACCTCCAGTTCACCCTGGCCGGCGTGCACCTGGGCCGCGGCGAGACCGACCTCGCCGTCACGTGCTGCGACCGGGCGTTGGCCGGTGTGCCGCGGCACGCGCCCGCGTTGCGCCGCAAGATCATGGTCCTCCGCGACGCCGGCCGGTCCGAGGAGGCGCTGGAGACCGGCGAGCGGGCGCTGGCGTGGCACCCCCGCGACCCCGCGATCCACCTCGCGCTGGCGCGCCTGCACGCCGACGAGGGCCGGCACGGGGAAGCCCTCGACCACGTCGAGCGCGCCTTGGTGGTCACCCCTCGCGACACCAACGCGTTGCAGGCGCGGATCGACTGCCTCGGCCACCTCGGCCGGCGCGAGGAGGCCGCGCAGGCGGGGCGGGACGCCGTGGCGCTGCGCCCGGACGATCCCGACCTGGGCGTGGAGCACGCGTGGGCGTTGAGCGCGCTCGACCTGGAGGACGAGGCCGTCGAGGCGGTCACCGGCGCGCTGCGCCTGTCCCCCGACCACGCCTGGGCGCTGCGCAGCCGGGTCAGGTTCCTGACCTACGCGAAGCGGTTCGACGAGGCTGCCTCCGCGGCGGCGGACGCCGTGCGCCGGCAGCCCGACGACGCCGAGCTGCACGTCACGATCGCCCGCCTGCACATCGCCCGCGGCCGGCTGGACGAGGCGGTGGCGTCGGCCGAGCGGGCCCTGGCGCTCGAACCGCGGCACTCCGGGGCGCACAGCGCGCGGATCGTCGCGCTCGACGCCCTGGGCCGGGTGCCGGAGGCCCTGCTCGCGGCGGAAGCCGCCGCCGAGCAGCAACCCGAGGACGTGTCCACGCTCCTGCGCCTGGCCGACGCCTACAGCCAGGCCGGACGGCACGACGACGCCGTGACCGCGACCGAACGCGCGCTGGCGATCGAACCCGAGGACCGGGACGCCGTGCGGAACCTGATCGGCCACCTGCGCGAAGCCCGCCGGTTCGACGAGGCCGGCCGCGCGGCGGAGGAGGCGCTGGCCCGGATCACCGACGACCCCGACCTGCACGTCACCGTCGCCTGGCTGCACGCCGACCGCCACCGGGTGCCGGACGCCCTGACGTCGGTGGACGCCGCGCTGGCGCTCGACCCGGAGCACGAGTGGGCGTTGCGCAGCCGGACCGCGCTCCTGCACACCGCCGGTCGGGTGGACGAGGCGCTGGAGACGGCGGCCAGGGCGGCGGCGCTGCACCCCGACTCGTCGAGCCTGCACGTGACCGCCGCCGAGCTCGCCGCCGCCCGGCACCTCGTCGACGAGGCGCTGACCCACCTGGACCGGGCGTCGGCGGTCGACCCGGCCGCCGCGCTGCCCCACCGCCGGAGGATCCGCGTGCTGCGGCTCGCCCGCCGGTTCGACGAGGCCGGGCGGGCGGCCGACGAGGCGTTGACGCGCTTCCCCGACGACGCCGACCTGCGCGTCGACATCGCCTGGCTGCACTCGGACCTCGGCCGCGGCGAGGCGGCGTTCGCCGAGGTCGAACGCGCGCTGGAACTGCGGCCGGAGCACGAGTGGGCGTGGCGCACCAAGGTGAGCCTGCTGCGCGCGGCCCGCCGGTACCCCGAGGCGCTCGTCGCCGCGGACCGGATGCTCGACGTGCGGCGCGACGAGCCGGACGTCCTGGTCACGGCCGCGTGGCTGCACGGCGACATGGGTGATCTCGACCGCGTGCTGGTGGTGACCGGGCGCGCCCTCGAACTCGACCGCGGGCACGTCGCCGCGTACGAGGCGCGAGTCGCCGCGTTGATCCTCCTCAACCGGTTCGAGGAGGCGGAGGAGACCGCGCGGCAGGCGTTGGTGAACGCGCCGGGCGTGGTGGACCTGCACGTGCTGCTGGCCAAGGTGCACGACCACGTCCGCGCGTTCGACCGCGCCGAGGAGCAGTTCGCCGCCGCACGCGCCGTCGACCCCTTCGACGAGGACCTGGTGGTCGCGCAGTCGGCGACGTTGCGCACCCTGCGCCGCCTCGGTGAGGCCGAACGCCTGGTCGCC
This sequence comes from Actinosynnema sp. NPDC037264, assembly GCF_055603705.1. NCBI lineage: Bacteria > Bacillati > Actinomycetota > Actinomycetes > Pseudonocardiales > Pseudonocardiaceae > Actinosynnema > Actinosynnema sp. NPDC037264. Next base: position 157,552 of record NZ_JBVJVK010000017.1, read on the forward strand.
GAGTTCTGCGCCCGGGTGCCGCACCTGCGCGGGCCGAGGTTCGAGCTGGGGTGGATCCACCACGACGCCCGCCGGCTCGGCGAGGCACGTCGGGTGTTCGCCGCGCTGCTCGCCGACGCCCGCGACGACTACGAGCGCGCGGCGTCGCACCACGCCCTGGGCTGGGTGGCGTTCACCGGCGACGACCTCGTGACCGCCGAGAAGGAGTTCCGGGCGGCACTGGTGGACCGCCCGGAGGACTACGACTACGTGCTGGCCCTGGTGTGGGCGCTGGCGCGGCAGGACGGCGAGCGGCGGTGGCGCGAGGCGGAGGGCCTGGCCGGCGGGCTGCTCGACCGGCGGGTCTCCGCGGCCGTGCACGTGTGCCTCGGCGTGCTCGCCTTCCGGCGCGGCGCCCTGGCCTCCGCCGAGTACCACCTGCGCCAGGCGTTGGAGGTCGACCCGCACCACGGCAGCCACGCCGACCTCGGCGCGCTGTACGTCCAGATGGGGCGGTACGAGGAAGCCGAGGTCGAGCTGGGCAAGGCCGTCGAGCGGGACTGGTACGACGTGAACGCGCACGTCGAGCTGGGCGCGTTGTTCCTGCAGCTGGGCGAGGAGCGGCTGTCCGACGCCGAACGGGAGTTCCGGCAGGCGGCGGCGATCGACCCGGCCTCGGGCGCGGCGGCGATCGGGTTGGCGCAGGCGCTGGCCAGGGCCGGCGACGAGGCGGAGGCGGAGTCCGTGCTGCGGCAGGCCGAGCAGCGGCAGGACGCGTCGCGCAAGTGGCGCACGCACCTGGCGCTGGCGCGGCTGCTGGTGCAGCGCGGCGACAAGCAGCAGAACCCGGACCTGCACGCGGAGGCGTACGCGCAGGCGCAGTCGGCGATCGAGACCGCGCCGGACGCGGAGGCGGACCCGCACTTCGTGGCCGGTGTGGCGCACCACCGCATGGGGTCGCTGGCCGCCGACGCGCGCGGCCGGTTCGGCTACCGGCTGCGCGCCATGCACCACCTGCGGGAGTGCCTCAAGCGCAGTCGCGGTCACGTCGAGGCGCAGCGGAACCTCCAGCTCCTGGAACGGGAGCTGAAGGCGGTGGCGCCCGCGATCTGGGGCGGCTACGCGGTGGCGACGATCTCGTTGCTGCTGCTCGGCACGATGTGGACGGCGTTCTTCTTCTCGAGCAAGGTGACCGCGGTGATGCTGACGGCCACCACGCCGGTGCTGGTGGGGCTGTTCACCGTGGCCGTGCTGCTGCCCGCGCTGATCCGGCTCAAGCTGCCCGGTTTCGAGGCCGACCTCCAGGCGGGCGGCGCGACGGTGTCGCCCGGTCCGACCGGGCAGGTCACGTTCGGTCCCGGCCGGTTGACCGTGACCAGCGGGCCGACCGGGCAGCTGCCCCGCCGGGAGTGATCACCCCAGCACGGTCACGGCGCCGCGCCCGCCGTCCACGCGGACGCGGTCGCCGGTCCTGATGCGGGTGGTGGCGTTGCCGCAGCCGACGACGGCGGGGATGCCCAGCTCGCGGGCGACGATCGCGGCGTGCGACAGGGGCGCGCCGACGTCGGTGACCACGGCGGCGGCGCGCGGGAACAGCGGGGTCCAGCCGATGTTGGTCACCGTGGTCACCAGGACCTCGCCGGGCTGGAGGGCGGCGCCGTCGGCGACGTCGTGGATCACCCTGGCGACGCCCTCCACCACGCCCGCCGCGCCGGGGAAGCCGGACACCGCGTCGCCGAGGGGCGCCGCGGCGGCGTCGTGCACGTCGGTCCGGCGGTTCGGGTCGGCGGCCCACGCCTCGGGGTCGAACCGGCCCCGGATCACGGTCGGGTAGGGCGGCAGCGCGCGGTAGCGGTCGTAGGCGGCACGGCGGGCCGGCACCGACGCCAACGGCGTCTCGTCGCCTTCGAGGACGCGCAAGGTCTCCTCGATCGGCAGGAAGAACACCGCGTCGCCGTGTCCGGTGACCTCGCCCGCCCGCACCAGGAACGCCCGCAGCACGGCGAACGTGCGCGCGAACTCCGACCGCGCCCGCTCCCGCTCACGGGCCAGCGCGGCGAGCCCGTCCACCTCGCGGCGCAGCCGGTCGACCTTGCCGGGGTGCGCGGCGCGCAGTCGCGCCCACGCCGCGTCGCGCACGGCCGCCTGCCTGGCCAGCAGCTCTTCGGGCTCGACGCCGACGTCGTCCGGGCGCGGCCACTCCGGGTCCTCGGCCGGGCGCGGCGCGGACACCTCGAACTCGTCGGCGAACCGGTGGCCGTACCGCCGGGCGTAGGCCTCGCGGGTGATCTCGCCGCGCTTGAGCCGCGCGAGGCCGAGCACCGGGCCGAGGCTCTCCAACTCCCCCGCCGCGCCGTGCGCGCCGGTCAGCAACGCGGTGGTGTCGTCCTCGCCCACGAGCGCGGCGAGCTTGCGGCGCACCTTGGCCGACGACATCGAGCCGTTGCGCGCGCCGGCGTCGAACACCTTGGCGTCCACGTGCAGCACGTCGTGCACGTCGGACCGCCACAGCGCGAGCAGGTCGGCGGGCGTCGAGGCGGCGCGGAAGGCGGCGTGCAGCCGTTCGGCCCGACCCGGCGCGGAGGCCAGCAGGCCGTCGATCCTCGCCCGGAACTCCCGGTTCTGCCGCAGGAACGGCAGCGCCGCCCCGATCGCCGCCCGCAGCACCGCCAGGCGGGACAGCGGCAGCGGCGGCACCTCGACACCGGCCGGGACGCGGCCGAAGTACAGCTCGACCGTCCGCCACATGAACCGGCTCAGGCCGAGCGCCCGACCGACGGCCAGCGCGGCGCTGAGGTTGAGGTAGAACCGGCCGCCGATGTTGCCCGACGTCGGGTGGCCGGCGATCGGCGGCTGGGCGAGCACCTTCGCGAACGACCAGGTGGCGGGCGACATCACGCTCGGCACGGCCTCGCGCAGGTTCGCGCACGTCCACAGGTAGTCGCCGCGCAGGGTGTCGTTCCAGACCTCGGCCAGCGCGGTGATCGGCCTGGCCTGCAACACCGCGATCCGCCCGCCGGCCACGGCCCACTCGACGTCCATCGGCACGCCGTACAGGTCCTGGACGCGTGAGCCCAACGCGGCCAGTTCCCGCACCTGCGCGTGGGAGAGCAGCGAACCGGACCCGCGCACCGCGCCGTCGGCGGACACGACGTACTCGTCGGGGGTGACCGTGCCGCCGACCAGCGCCTCGCCCAGGCCGGGCGCGGCGTTGACCACGGTCTCGGTCCGCGCGCCGGTCACGGGGTTCGCGGTGAACAGGACACCGGCCGCGTCGGCGGCCACCATCTGCTGCACGACGACGGCGATCGCCACGTCGGTGATGCCGTTGCGGGCGCGGTAGGCGACGGCGCGTGCGGTCCACAGCGACGCCCAGCACCGCTTGACCGCGTTCAGCACCTCGTCGCCGGACACGTCGAGGAAGGTGTCGTGCTGTCCGGCGAACGACAGGTCCGGCAGGTCCTCGGCGGTGGCCGACGACCGCACCGCGACCGGTCCCGGCGGCAGGGCGGCGCGGATGGCGTCGGCGATGTCGTCGGGCAGGTCCAGGCGCTCGAACGCGGCGGCGATCGCGGCCTCGCCTCCCCGGCCGGCCCGGATCTCGGCGTCGAGGCCCGCGGTGGCCCGGCGGTAGGCGTGCGTGGTCAGGTGGAAGCCGTCCGGCACGGGCAGGCCCGCGGCCGCGAGCCTGGCCAGCGAGGCGCCCTTCCCGCCGACCGCCTCCAGGTCCGCGGCGGGATCGGCGAGCGGCAGCACCAGCGCGGTGGTCCCCATGTGCCGATCTTCGCACCGGCGACTACGCCCCGTGGCGGGAACGCGCCGAACGCGGGCGCGCGGCCGGGTCGAGGGCGATCGCGATCCCCAGCCCCACCGCCACCACACCGGCGGCGACCACGAGCGCCGCGAAGAGCCCGGCCGCGGTGAACGCCAGACCGATGACCGCCACGCCGAGACCGCCCGCCAGCTCACGGCTCGAGGTGACCGCGGCCGAGGCGACTCCGGCGACCCGCTCGTCCGCGGCGTCCAGCACCGCGGTGGTCAACGGGGTCGTCAACGCCGAGCCGAAGCCGATCACCACCAGGCACGCGAGCACCACCGGTGTCCGCGCGAAGGACATCGCCACCAGCCCGGCCGTCACCGCGCCGAGCCCGCACGCCGCCGTCCGCCACGGCCCGAGCCGGGACACCAGGACGGGCACGACCGGCGCGCCCGCGATCACGGCCAACGCGGCGGGCACGAAGAACAGGCCGGTGGCCAGCGGGGTGAGGCCCTCGGCGTGGTGCAGGTGCAGCGGCAGCACGAACAGCACACCGCTGACCGCCAGCCCCCACAACGCCTGCGCGACCGTGCCGCCGACGAACACCGACCGGGCCAGGCCGGCGGGGAACAACGGGTGCGCGGCCGACCGCTCCACCGCCACGAACATCAGGCACGCCGCGCCGGACAACGCGGCCAACGCCGCCACCGGCCCTTCGCCGCCGACGCTCAACACGGTCGCGGTCACCGTGAACACGGCGGCCGTCAACGCCGCCGTCGACCGGATCGGCAACGGTGTCGGCCGGGTGATCCGCCGGGACGGCAGGGCCAGGAAGGCGAAGGCGGCCACCGCCACGCACGCCGGGACGTTGCCGAGGAAGATCCACCGCCAGTGCGCCACCTCGCTGAGCAGACCGCCCAGCGCGGGCCCGACCGCGAGCGCCACGGCCAGCGCGCCCGTCCACGCCGCGATCCCCGTGCGACGTCGGGCGGCGTCCAGTTCGGTCCGCAGCACGGCCAGCCCGGTGGGCACGATCGCCGCCGCCGCCGCGCCCTGGGCCGCCCGCCACAGCGCCAGTTCCCAGCCGCCGTGGGACGTGCCGCAGCCCAGTGACGCGGCGGCGAAGCCGACCAGCCCGACCAGCAGCACCCGCCGGTGCCCGAACCGGTCCCCCACCGCGCCGGCCGCCGGCATGAGGCTCGCGAACACCAGCATGTAGCTGACCACGGCCCACTGCAGGTCGTTCGTGGACAGGCCGAGGTCGCGGCCGATGGTGGGCAGGGCGACCATCAGGACGCTGTTGTCCAGCGCCGTGACGAAGGCCGCGAAGCAGGCCACCAGCAGGACGCGCTTCACGCGAGCGCGGCCGTCAGCATCGGCCACGACGCCCGCAGCTCGCGTTGCCAGTACTTCCAGGTGTGCGTGCCGCCGCCGTAGGCGTTGACCGTGATCGGGATGCCCAGCGACCGCATCCGGGCCACGAAGTCCGGCGACGTGGTGCCCACGATCGTCTCGAACGCGTCGTAGGACCACCAGTCCTGGTCCAGCACGCCTTTGAAGCCGTTGCCGTAGGACATGTAGAGGGACATGCCGCGCAGGTTCGCCGCGAGCTGCCGGGGGTTGTGCGCGGCCCACACGGCGGGCACGAGGGTTTCGCGGCCCCACGGCCCGTACGGGTCGAGGCCTTCCCGCACCACGGTGGTGTAGATGAACTGGGGGACGCCGACGAACTGCGTCGACAGCAGACCGCTGTAGGAGGCGGCGGCCCGGAACATGCCGGGGTGCTTGGCCGCGTACCCGAACGCGCCCGTGCCGCCGGCCGACAAGCCGGCGACGGCGCGCGCCGTGCCGCCCCGGTAGTTCCGCTCGACGAGCTGCGGCAGCTCGCCGGTGTGGAAGGTCTCCCACTTGGGCGTGCCGCCGCGTCCGCCGTTCCACCAGTCGGTGTACCAGCCGGCGCGTCCGGCGTCGGGCATGACGACCAGGACGTCGCTCGACGCGCTGAGCTCCTCGACGTCGGTTTCCCTGGTCCACGAGGTGTAGTCGTCGCCGACGCCCTGGAGCAGGTAGAGGACCGGCCACGTCCTGGACGCGGTCGGCGACCAGCCCGGTGGGGTGAGCACGCGGACGGGCACGTGCCCGCCGACCGCGGGCGAGGACACGGTGAGGTCGACGGTGCGGGCGTCGAGCCACCTCTCACCGACGACCACCGCCCCGTCGTCGGCCGGGACGGGCGTGGCCTGCGCGGGCACGACCGCGAGGGCGGCAGCGGACAGGACCGACAGCAGCACGCGCATCATCACTTCTCCCGAAATTGTCAGACCCCGTCGGTAAAATCGAGAACAGGGGTCCCCCAGGGCGGGGACCTCCGCGACGCGTCCGGGGCGGTGATCACGAGGTGGGCGCCGGACCGGCCGGCGGCGAAACCCGCGACCCGTCCACGGTCACGAGGTGGGCAGCAGACCCGCGAGGTAGCGGTCGCGGCAGGCGGCGCGGGAGAGCTTTCCGCTCGACGTCTTCGGCACCGAGCCCGGTTCGACCACCAGCACGTCCCGCACGCGCACGTCGTGGTGCCGGGACACGGCGGCGCGCACGCGGGCACGGACGCGGGCCTGGTCGACGGCCGCGCGAGGCACCTTCGAGGACCGTTCGGCGACCACGACCAGCGCCTCGCCGTCGACCGAGGGCACCGCGAACGCCGCCACGTGACCGCGCCGGATCACGTCGTCGGCCCCCTCCACGACCGCCTCCACGTCCTGCGGGTAGTGGTTGCGGCCGTCGATGACGATCAGGTCCTTGATCCGGCCGACCACGTACAGCTGGCCGTCGTGCAGCACGCCGAGGTCACCGGTGCGCAGCCAAGGCCCCGGTGGCGAACCCGGCAGCCGGGCGCCGAAGCCCTCGCCACCAGACCAGTAGCCCGGCGAGACGTTCTCCCCGCACACCCAGATCTCGCCCACCCGGTCGCCCTCGACCCGCTCCCCCGTCACCGGGTCCACGATCGCGAGGTGCTGGTCGACCGCGCCGCCGCAGCCGACCAGCACGCTCGCCCGCTCCGGGTCGTCCTGGCGGACCGCGCGTCCTCGGGCGAGCGCGGCGCGGTCGAACCCGGTGGTCGTGGGCCGGGCGGCGGCGGTCACGAACACCGTCGCCTCGGCCAGGCCGTACGAGGGGCGCTGGGCGTCCGGCCGCAGCCCGCACGGCCCGAACGCCTCCTGGAACCGGGCCAGCGTCGCCGCGTGCACCGGTTCGCTGCCGTTGATCAGCGCCACCACGCCGCTCAGGTCCAACCCGGACCGATCGGCCGCCGACACCCGCCGCGCGCACAGGTCGTAGGCGAAGTCGGGCGCGGCGCTGAGGACGTCGCGCCGCCCGTGCATGGCCCGCAGCCACCGCGACGGCCGGTAGAGGAACGCCGACGGGTCCATCAGCACCGCCTCGGCACCGGTCGTCAACGCCACGCCGACGCCGAGCACCAACCCCATGTCGTGGAACGGCGGCAGCCAGCTCACCGGCGACGCCACCGCGTCGGCCAGGCCGTAGGCGGTGAGCGCCTGGCGCACGTTGACCTGGAAGTTCCGGTCGGTCACCACCACACCGGCCGGTGTGCGCGTGGAGCCGGACGTGTACTGCAGGTAGACGGGGCCGCCGAGCCGTCGCACGGGCGGTTCGTCCGACGGCGGCACGCTGCCGACCACCACCACGTCCAGGTCGAGCGCGGCCGGCGCGTCGGTGAGCGCGACGGTCGGCGCGCAGTCGCGCAGGATGCCGTCGAGGCGTTCCCGGTGGCCGTCGCCGGTGATCGGGAACAGCGGCACGGCGAGCACGTCGGCGTACAGGCAGGCGACGAACGCCACCACGTAGTCCAGCCCTTGGGGCAGCAACAGCAGCGCGCGGTCGCCGGGCGCGCACCGGCGCCGCAGCTCGGCGGCCACGCCGCAGGCCCGTGCGTCCAGCTCGGCCCAGGTGATCGGGACCGGCACGCCGCGGGGGTCCGCCTCGTAGTCGAGGAACGTGAAGGCGGTGCGGCCGGGCCGTTCGCGGGCCCAGCGCCGCACGGCGTCCACGACCGTGCCGGTGGTGGTCGCGGTGACCGTCATGAACACCCTCTCCTCTGCGCGATGACAAAATTCGGAAATAGGTTTTGTGCGGTCGTCACAACTTTTGTCGAAGTGATTTCCAACACGCCGGGCGCAGAAGCTACCGGCGAGTAGAAGAACTGTCAACGACTACTTCACGCGACCGGTCATTGACCCGATCGGCCTATTGTTCGCAGGCGTTCGACCAGGCCACGATCGTTCGCACGCCGCAGGCACCCCGATCGCGGACGTGTCATCCGCCGCCTCGCAAATACTTCACGGCGTTTTTGTGGGAATCGTACGAAAGGTGACCCATGACCGGCTTCGGCACGTCCGCGGAAGCGGAGATCCGCGCTTGGTTGGTGCGCGGCGTCGCGGAACTCGCCGACCTGGCGGAGGGCGAGGTGGACGTCGACCAGCCCCTGGCCGAACTCGGCCTGTCCTCGCGTGACGCCGTGGTGCTCGCGGGCGCGTTGGGCGAGTTCCTGGACGTGCCGCTGCCCCCGACCCTGCTCTACCAGCACCCCACCATCGCCCGCCTCGCCCGCCACCTCGCCGGGCCCGCGCCCGCGCCGGACGCCGCGCCCGGCCGACCCGTGGACGAGGGCATCGCGGTGGTCGGCGTCGGCTGCCGGCTGCCCGGCGGCGTCGACGGCCCGGACCGGCTGTGGGACTTCCTGCGCTCGGGCGGTGACGCGGTCACGCCCGCGCCGCCGGACCGCTGGCCCGGCCTGCCCGACGGCACGCCCCGGTTCGGCGGCTTCCTGGCCGACATCAAGGGCTTCGACGCCGAGTTCTTCGGCATCGCGCCGCACGAGGCCGCGTTGATGGACCCGCAGCAACGGCTGGTGCTGGAGGTGTCGTGGGAGGCGCTGTACCACGCGGGCATCGCGCCGGACGCCTTGCGCGGCAGCCGGACCGGGGTGTTCGTCGGCATCTCGACCGGCGAGTACGGCACGGCGAACGCGGCGGACCTGAGCCGGGTGGAGCCGTGGACGGCGACCGGCGGCGCGTTGAGCATCGCCGCGAACCGGTTGTCGTACCTGCTGGACCTGCGCGGGCCGAGCCTGGCGGTGGACACGGCGTGCTCGTCGTCGCTGGTCGCGGTGCACCACGCCTGCCAGAGCCTGCGCGCCGGTGAGACGGACGCCGCCGTGGTCGCCGGGGTGAACCTGCTGCTCGGGCCGGCCGTGACGCTCACGTTCCACCGGGCGGGCCTGCTGTCGGCGGACGGTCGCTGCAAGCCGTTCGACGCCTCCGCCGACGGCATCGCGCGGGCCGAGGGCTGTGCGGCGGTCGTGCTCAAGCGCCTGTCGGACGCGAGACGTGACGGCGACCGGGTGCTCGCGGTGATCCGGGGCAGCGGCGTGAACTCCGACGGGCGCTCGAACGGGCTGATGGCGCCGAACCCGGAAGCCCAGGCCGACCTGCTGCGCCGGGTGTACGCGGACGCGGGCGTCGACCCGTCCCGGGTGGACTACGTGGAGGCGCACGGCACCGGGACGCTGCTCGGCGACCCGATCGAGGTGGGAGCGCTGCGCGAGGTGCTCGGCCGGGACGAGGCGGCACGCGACGGTGGGCCGTTGCTGCTCGGCTCGGCGAAGGCGAACTTCGGGCACGCCGAGTCGGCCGCCGGGGTGATCGGGCTGGTGAAGGTGGTGCTCGCGGTGCGGCACGGCGAGATCCCGCCCGGCCCGCACTTCCGCGTGCCCAACCCGCACATCGACTTCACCGGCGTGCGCGTGGTGACCGGGCCGACGCCGTGGCCGCGGTACTCGGGCCGGATCACGGCGGGTGTGTCGTCGTTCGGGTTCGGCGGCACGAACGCGCACGTCGTGCTGGAGGAGCCGCCCGCGGCCGACCCCGCCGACCGGCCCGACGGCCCGGCGTTCCTGGTGCTCTCGGGCACGTCCGAGGGACGCGTGCGGCGGCACGCCTCGGCGTTGGCCGAGTGGCTGGCCACGACGCACGCCGACCTGCACGACGTGGGCGCGACCTTGGCCCGACGTCGTGGACGTGAGCCGCACGCCGCGGTGGTCGCCGGGTCCGACCGGGCCGCCGTGGTGGCCGAGTTGCGCGCGTTGGCCTCGGGGGAACGCCCGGTGGGCACAGCGGACCGGCACGGCGACGCGGTGTGGGTGTTCTCCGGCTACGGCTCGGGCTGGGCCGGGATGGGACGTCGGCTGCTCGACGCGGAACCGGTGTTCGCGGCGGCGGTGGACGAGGTGGACCGGCTGATCGCGCCGCACTCGGTGCGGTCCTTGCTGGAGACGCCGTCGGACACCTTGGGCGACGGCCAGATCGCGTTGTTCGGCGTGCAGATCGCCCTGGCGCGGCTGTGGGAGTCACGCGGGCTGCGGCCGGCGGCGGTGATCGGGCAGTCCGCGGGCGAAGTCGCCGCGGCCGTGGTGAGCGGCGCGTTGTCGCTCGCCGACGCCGCCCTGGTGATCACCACGCGGGCCCGGCTGCTGGACGTGGTCGACGCGGCGGGCGACGGCGGGATGGCGGCCGTCGCACTGCCCGCCGACGAGGTGGACGACCCCGCGCTGTCGGTCGCCGTGCACGCCGCACCGCGCCGCTGCACGGTGTCCGGCCCGGCGGACCGGCTCGCCGCCCTGGTCGCCCGGGTCGAGGCGGACGGCGGGATGGCGCGCGCCCTGCCGCTGCGCACCAGCGGCCACTCCCCCGCCGTCGAGCCGGTGCTGGACGAGCTCGCGTCGGCCCTGCGCGAGGTCGCTGGACGACGCGGCGACGTGCCGCTGTACGGGACCGTGCTGGCCGACCCGAGGCACGCGCCGCCGTTCACCGCCGCCTACTGGGCCGCGCACATGCGCCACCCGGTGCGGTTCACCCAGGCCGTGACCGCCGCGCTGGAGGACGGCTTCACCGCGTTCCTGGAGGTCTCGCCGCATCCCGTGGCGCTGTCCGCGATCGCCGAGCACGCGCCGTCCCTCGCGCTCGTCGGCTCGCTGCGCCGCGACACCGACGACGTGCGGACCTTCCACGACAACCTCGCGTCACTGCACCTGCACGGCCTGGTGCCCGCCCGAGGCGTCACCGACGTGCCGGCCGCACCGTGGGAGCACCGCCCGCACTGGACCGCTCCCCCGACCCGCCGGGCCGGCCACCCGCTGCTCGGCGACCACGTCGAACTGCCCGACGGCACGCACGCGTGGCAGGCCGACGTGGGCCTGGCGGCGGTGCCGTGGCTGGGCGACCACCGGGTGCAGGACACCGCCGTGCTGCCCGGCGCGGCGTACGTGGAGATCGCCCTCGCCGCCGGCGCGCAGGTGGTGCCCGGTCCGCTCGCGGTGCGCGACGTGGTGTTCGAGGCGCTGCTGCCGCTGGCCGACGAGGTCCGGCTGAGCACCACGTTCCGGGCCGGGCGCGTCGAGGTGCACGCGAAGACCGCCGACGGGTGGGTCCGGCACGCCACCGCCACCGTCGTGCCGGGCGAGGAGCGCGGCGCCCCGCCACCGGTCGGCGGTGGACTCGAACCTGTCGCCCTGTACGACCGGCTGGCCGAGGTCGGGATGAACTACGGCCCGGCGTTCCGGGGCGTCCGGTCCGCGCTGGCCGGCGCGGGTGCGGCGAGGTGCCTGGTCGACCGCCCGGACGGCCCGGACCGCGCGTTGCGGCTGCCGCCGACGCTGCTCGACTCGTGCCTGCACGCGCTCGCCGCCGCAGCGCTCGACGTCGCCGCCGGTGGGCCGTACCTGCCGGTCGGCATCGGGGCCGTGCGGCTGCACGGCGACCCGCGCCGCGCGGACCGGTGCGAGGCCGTGGTCCGCGAGAGCGGCGGGGGTGAGCTGACCGGGTCGGTGTGGCTCTACGACGACGCCGGCACCCTGCTGGTGGAGGTCGTGGACGTGCGGGTGCGGCCGGCGTCGGTGGCGTTGTCCGGGCTGGCGTTGGAGACCGCCTGGGAACGGCACGACCTGCCCGCCGTCGAGGACGCCTCGCGCACGTGGCTGCTGCTCTCCGACTCCCCGACCCTGGCCGGTGTCCTGATCGACGCCGGGCAGCGCGTGACGACCGATCCCTCGGACGCGGCCGACGGGATCGTGTTCGTCCCCGGTGACCTGGAACAGGACTTGGCGCGGCTGTCGTCGTTGGCGCACGACGCGCGGCGGTTGTGGATCGTCACGCGGAACGCGGCGTGCGTCGTGGACGGTGACGCGGGTGTGCCGGAGCAGGCCGCGTTGCGCGGTGCGGTGCGGGTGTTGGCGTTCGAACGGCCGCAGCTGCGGGCCACGATCGTGGACGTCGACGACGTCACCGTGCTGCCGCGGGAACTCCTCGCCGACCGGGCCGACGACGAGGTCGCCTGGCGTGGTGGCGCGAGGTACGCGGCACGGCTGCGGCGCGCGGAGGTCGACGTGCCCGCGACGGGGTCGGTGGTCGACTCGGGCGCGTACCTGATCACCGGCGGGTTGGGCGCGTTGGGGCTGGTCATGGCCCGGTGGCTGGCCGAACGGGGCGCCGCGCGGATCGTGCTGTGCGGTCGTCGTGGGCCGTCGCCGGACGCGCGGGCGGAGGTGGCGAAGCTGCGGGCGCTCGGCGCGGACGTCGTCGTGGTGACCGGTGACGTCGCCGCACCCGGCGTGGCCGAGCGGGCGGTGACGGCGGCGGTGGACGGCGGGCTGCGGCTGTGCGGAGTGGTGCACGCGGCCGGTGTGCTGGCCGACGCGCCGGTCGACCGACTGGACCCGGCCGACGTGCGGCGCGTGCTGCGGCCCAAGGTCGACGGCGCGCTGCGGCTGCACGAGGCGACGGCCGGGCACCCGCTGGACTGGTTCGTGGTGTTCTCCTCTGCGGCGGCCCTGCTCGGCTCGCCAGGTCAGGCCGCGTACGCGGTGGCCAACGCCTGGTTGGACGGGTTCGCCCGGTGGCGGCGGGCGTCGGGGCTGCCCGCGACCACGATCGACTTCGGCGCGTGGAGCCGGGTCGGGTTGGCCCGGGACAACGACAACCCGCTGCTGCGGCCGATCTCGCCGGCCGAGGGCGTGCAGGCGGTGGAGGCGTTGCTGCTGTCCGGACGGGTGGCGACCGGCGTGGTGAGGTTCGACCGGCGGCGGGTGGTGGAGCTGTTCCCCGGGCTCGCGCACCGGCCCTTCTTCTCGTCGTTCCTCCGGCCGCCGTCGGAGGTGCCCGCGGCGGACCGGCTGAGCGCGATCGTGGCGCGGGTGATGGGTGGTGCGCCGGACCCCTCGCTGCCGTTGACGTCGCTGGGGTTGGACTCGTTGATGGCGATGCGGTTGCGCAACGCGGTCGAGCACGACCTGGGGGTGGAGCTGCCGGTGCCGTTGCTGCTGCGCGGGGCGAGCCTGCGTGACGTGGAACGCCACATCGCCGGGCTCGAACCCGAGGCGCCGAGCCGGGTCGAGCCGCGCGACCCGACCGAGCGGTGGGTGTTCGGGCTGTGGGCGGAGGTGTTGGGGCGGCGGGACTTCGGCGTCCACGACGACTTCCTCGCCCTCGGCGGCTCGCGGGAACGACTGCTGGCGCTGGTCCGCCGCCGGGTCGCCGCCGACGACTCGCTGTTCGCGTCGCCGACCGTGGAGGCGATGGCCGAACGGCTGCGCGCGGCGTTCGAGGACGCGGGCGGGCCGGTGCGGGTGCTGCGCGCGGGCGGGTCGCGGCGGCCGTTGCACCTGTTCCACCCGGCGGGCGGGCCGACCAGCGTGTACGAGCCGTTGGTCGGGTTGCTGGAGGACCGGCCGTGCTACGGGTACGAGCGGATCGACGAGGTGCCGGACATCCCGGCCAAGGCGGCGCGGTACGCGGAGCTGGTGCGGTCGGTGCAGCCGTCCGGGCCGTACGTGCTGGGCGGCTGGTCGTTCGGCGGGTGCCTGGCGCACGAGGTGGCGTGCCTGCTGCGGGACCAGGGCGCCGAGGTCGGGCTGGTGGTGATGATCGACACGGTCCGACCGCTGCCCGCGCCCGAGGTCTCGCCCGCCGACCTGGTGCGGCACCGGTTCGCCCGCTACGTCCGGCACGTCGAGGAGGTCTACGGCGCGTCGGTCGAGCTGCCGTGGGAGTCGTTGTCCTCGTTGGACGACGTGGGGCAGATCGACGCGGTGCTGGCCGCCGTCGCCGACCTGGGCATCAGCCCGGGCGCGCTGCGCCACCAGCGGACGTCCTACCTGGACGCGCGGGCGGCCGAGCGGTTCACGCCGCGGCACTACCCGGGGCGGGTCGTGTTCTACCGGGCGACCGACCGGGAGACGCTGACCACCGTGCTCGACCCGCGCTACCTGCGCCGGCAGGACGACGACGACCTCGGGTGGGCCGACGCGTGCGGCTCGTTGGAGGTCGTGCCGGTGCCCGGCGACCACCTCTCGATGGTGGACCTGCCGCACGTTTCCGCGGTGGCGCGGCACCTGTCGTCCGTGTTGGACGCGTAGGGTTCCCCGGGGCGCGGGGTGGGGGGGTGGAAACCCCCCGCGACGGGGGGGTTTCCAAGCCCCTGGTGGACAGCAAGAGGGTGGACCTTCCCCCGGGTTCTTCCC
>NZ_JBVJVK010000018.1:0-127794 GCF_055603705.1 Actinosynnema sp. NPDC037264
CTGGCCGAAGAACGGGTACACGGCGTGCGCGGCGTCGCCGATCAACACCACCCCGCGTCCCTCGTCGGTGGTGACGTGCCAGGGCGAGGTGCGCAGTTCCTCGCCCTCGGCGAACTCCACGTCCAAGGACAGCCCGGCGACGTGGGACTTGACCGGGCGCACGGCCCGCAGGCGCATCTCGATCCACTCCTCCTCGGCGTTCCACAGGGCCACGTGCTCGAAGTCCGACGGGTCGAAGTCGGCGTCCAACGTCCGGTTGATCACCCGCAGCACGTTGCGGTTGAACTCCGCCGTCACGCCCTGCGCGTCGTCGTACGCGCGCACCAGCACGTCCGGGTCCTTCACCAGGTCCGTGCCGAGCAGCAACCACTCCCCCGCGTCCAGCACTTCGCGCACCGAGGCGAAGAACTTGTCCCGCTCCTCCGGGATCAGGTTGCCGATCGTCCCGCCCAGGAACGCCACCACCCGCGGCGGCGCGCCGGGCAGCAGGCCGAGGTGCTCGGTGAAGTCGCCGACCACGCCGTGCACCCGCAGCCCGGGGTACGCGGCCATGATCGCCCGGGCCGCCTCCGTCAACGCCGACGGCGACACGTCCAACGGCACGAACTCCGTCAGCGTGCCGTGTGAGCGCAGCGCGCTGAGCAGCAGCCGGGTCTTCTCCGACGAGCCGGAACCCAGCTCCACCAACGAGTGCGCGCCGGTGATCGAGGCGATCTCCGCCGCCCGCGCCACCAGGATCTCCCGCTCCGCGCGGGTCGGGTAGTACTCGGGCAGCCGGGTGATCTCCTCGAACAGGTCACTGCCGACCGCGTCGTAGAACCACTTCGGCGACACCCACTTCGGCCGCGCGGTCAGCCCCGCCCGCGCCTCGGCGCGCAGCGCGATCGCCGCGTCCTCGGGGGTCAGGTGCACGTCCAGCACAGGCTCGGTCATCCTCGTCCAATCCGTTGAACGTCCACAGTAGACACATCAGCCGTGACGACGTGCCCGTCGGGCACCTCCCGCCAGCGCGGGTCGTCGTCCAACGGCTCGGAGGCCAACGTCACCGCGCCGTCGCCGGAGCGCACCCACAACGAGTGGGTCCACGTCGTGCCGACGAGCACGGTGCCGTTGGTGAGCAGCAGGTTCAGCCGCGAGCCGGGCGCGGCGGCGGCGACCTCGGACACGACCGAGGCCAGCGCGGCGCCCGGCGCGGCCCCCGAAGCGAGCCGCGACCGCGCCAACGCCCACAGCAGGGCGGCGTCGGTCGGCGCGTCCAGCGTCAGCAACGAGGCCACCGGCAGGGTCTTGGCCACGTCCACCACGGACTCCGGCCAGTCGGCGACCCGCCCGTTGTGGCTGAACAACCACTGCCCGTCGGTGAACGGCGCGCACGCGGTGTCCGCCACCGGCATGCCGACCGTCGCCGAGCGCACCGCGGCCAGCACCGCGCCGGACACCGTCACCCGGCTCAGCGCCAGCAGGTTCTCGTCCGACCAGATCGTGCCCGCCCGGCGGTAGCGCACCGCCGGGCCGCCCGGCGCGGGGTACCACCCCACGCCGTACCCGTCCACGTTGACCGTGCCGCCGCCGCGCATGTCCCGCGGCGCGTACGACTGCCGCACCAACGAGTGCGGCGGGTCGTGCACCAGCGCGGCGACGGGCACGGCGGGGCCCAGATAACCCAGATGGCGGCACACGGTCAGGTCAGCTCGTCCCGCGAGGCGTCCCTCGCGCAGCGGAAGCCGGCGAAGATCTGCCGCCGGATCGGGTAGTCCCAGTTGCGGAACGTCGAGCGCACCGCGGCCTGGTCGCTGCCGAACGACCCGCCGCGCAGCACCTTGTAGTCCGGGCCGAAGAACACCTGGGAGTACTCCGCGTACGGGAACACCTCGAACCCGGCGTAGCCGTGGAAGTCGGAGCTGGTCCACTCCCACACGTCGCCGATGAGCTGGTGCACGCCCAACGCCGACGCGCCCGCCGGGTACGCCCCGACCGGGGCGGGCGTCAGGTGCCGCTGGTTCAGGTTCGCGTGCGCCTCCGTCGGGTCCTCGTCGCCCCACGGGTAGCGGCGGGACCGGCCGGTCGCCGGGTCGAAGCGGGCCGCCTTCTCCCACTCCACCTCGGTGGGCAGCCTCTTGCCCGCCCACTTCGCGTACGCCTCGGCCTCGTAGTAGCAGACGTGCACCACCGGCTGGTCGGGCTCGATCGGCTCCGTGCGGCCGAACGCGGTGCGGTACCACTGGTCGCCGACCCTTTCCCAGAACCGGGGCGCGACCAGCGACGCCTTCCGGACGTGCGCCCACCCGGCCTCGCTCCACCACCGCGGGTCCCGGTAGCCGCCGTCGGCGATGAACGCCGCGTACGCGCCGTTCGTCACCGGCGTGGTGTCGATGAAGAACGGCTCGGTGACCACCTGGTGCGCGGGCCGCTCGTTGTCCAGCGCCCACGCCTCGGTGGACGTGCCCATGGTGAACGGCCCGCCGGGCACCAGCACCTCGGCCGGACCCACCGGGCCGCCGCGCGGCGGGCGCGGCGCGTCCAGCACCGGGTCGCCCACGCGCAGCTGGTGCGTGGCCAGCATGGTCTCGTCGTGCTGCTGCTCGTGCTGCACGATCATGCCGAACGCGAACCCGCCGTCGACCAGTCGGTGGCCTTCCAGCGGCGTGCGCTCGAGCACGTCGAACACCTTGTCCCGCACCTCGCCGACGTACCGGCGCGCCTCGGCGGGCCCGAGCAGCGGCAGTTCCGGCCGGGCCGACCGGGCGTGCTTGAACGCGTCGTACAGCTCGTCGATGTCCGCCCGGACCGGCTCGCGGCCGCCCACGTCGCGGACCAGCCACAGCTCTTCCTGGTTGCCGATGTGCGCGAGGTCCCACACCAGCGGTGACATCAGCTTGGAGTGCTGGCGGACGAGGTCGTGGTCGTCCACCGCGTCGGTGAGCAGCCTGCTGCGGTCACGTGCCCTGGTGAGCTGGGCGGCGACCCGGTCGCGAAGGTCTTCGGTGCTGGTCATGAACGGCCCCCTCCGGTCTTCTCAGCGAGCGTGCGGTGCAGTTCTTCGGCGATCGCGTCGGTCTGGCCGACCGACAGGTCGGTGTCGGACAGCGCGGCGCAGCCCAGGTCGACCACGTCGCGCGCCGCGCGGGCGAGCACCGGGTCGGCCAAGCCGTACCGCGCGGCGGCGAGCCAGCGGTTCGCGGCGCCCTCGGTCGCCGCGAGCACCCCGTCCACCGAGGCCGACGTGCTGAACAACGCCGCCATCAGCACGACCGGCGGCAGCCACCGGCCGTCCGGCGGCGAGTCCAGGTAGCGGACCTCCAAGTACCCGCGCGGTCGGACCGGCGGGAACTGGAGGGTGAGGTGGTAGTCGAGGTCGTCGGCCGTCGGCGGGCCGTCGAGCGCTCCCTCGATCCAGTCGGCGAACGTCAACGGGTACGGCGGCAGCCAGTTCGGCCCCGGTCTGCGCACCGCGATGACCGGGGTGTCGAGCACGCGCTTGGCCCACGCGTCGGCCGGGTTCGCGCACACCGCCGCCGGACGGGTGCGCACCGGGTCGGTGCCGTAGAGCGTGCGCATCCTCGCGCTGGCCCAGTCCGTCCGACGGCCGTTCACCCCCGGTGAGTTGGCGAACAGGGCGGTGAGGACGGGGCCGAGCGCGTGCACCGCGGCCCAGCGCCGCGGCAGGTCGGCGGCCAGCCCGGCGTCCAGGCAGACCTGCAGGCCCGCGGTGCTGCACATCATCGTGATGCCCTCGGGCCCGATCGGGGCGAAGGCGTGTTCCATGGCCGCGTAGCGCGGGACCTGGAGCATCCGGCGTGGCGGGCGGAACGGGTCGGCGCCGTGCTGACCGAGCCGGAGACCGGCCGGTTCGAGCAGGCTGTGGAGGTGTTCGATGTCCGCGGCGACGGTCTTGAGCAGATCCGTCAGGGAATCGCGCGGCGGTGTGGAGATCTCGACCTGGCCACCCGGTTCCACGGTCAGCGGGGTGCCGGAGGGCAGTGGCCGCTGAGGGCTGTCGGGGACGAGGGTCGGTGGCGCGTGCCGGCCGAGCGCGGCCGCGAGGGTCTTCGCGTCGAGCGGTCGGCGGGGATCTTCGACGTGGTGGACGGTCCATTCCAACTCGACTCCGAGCAGCCTCGGAGGCCCGTGCTTGAAGCAGACCGAGGCGACGTAGGCCTCGGCCTCCGCTCGATCCCGGAACACCGCCGGGGTGGGCCCCGGAGCCGGTGCGTTACGGACAGCAGTCACTGGTTGCACTCCCCGTGATCAAATCTCGTCCGTTCGACGCTACACGCAGGCACCGACACTCGCAGCTGTGGAAAACCCTTACGGATCAACGACATGTCGGGTGGCGCGAGCGCGGCTGACGGCCGGTCGGGTGGCGCGTGACCGCGTTCAGGCGGCCTCCGGGCTGCTCCGAGTGGGTCATTCCCGGTGCCCGAGCGGACAATCCGGGCACGGCGTGAACAACTCGTGGCATCCGGGTGACCGATCAGGAACCCGGGTACTCGACGTCGACGCGCAGCACGCGGTCGTTGCCGGGCTCCCAGTCCCGGTCCCACGACGTGGTCAGCCAGAGGTCGCCCTCCCGGTCGACCTCGACGGTCCGCAGCCGCCCGTACTCGCCCTGGAAGTAGGTCTGCTCCTCGACCAGCTCCGAGCCCTCGATGCGCAGCCGGTACACCCGCTGGCCGACCGTGGTGCCGATGAACAGGTGGTCGTTGACGATCGCGAGCCCGCTCGGCCCCGCCGCCGTGGTCGGCCACGTCCGCTTCGGCGGGATGCTGTCCTCGCAGTACCCCTGCGTGCCCTCGCAGCCGGGCCAGCCGTAGTTGCCGCCGCGCTGGATCAGGTTGAGCTCGTCGAGCGTGTTGTTGCCGAACTCCGTCGCCCAGAGCCTGCCCTGCGAGTCGAAGTCGAGGCCCTGCACGTTGCGGTGCCCGTAGCTCCAGATCGCCTTGCCCGGGAACGGGTTGTCCGCCGGGATCGAGCCGTCCGGGTTGATGCGCAGGATCTTGCCCGCGTTCGTCTCGAGGTTCTGCCCGTAGCTGCCGTTCTGCGCGTCGCCGGTGGAGACGAACAGGTGCCTGCCGTCCGGGCTGAACCGCAGCCGGCCGCCGTTGTGGTAGCGGTTCTTCGGGATGCCGGCCAGGATCGTGGTCCAGCCGGTGAGCGTCTCGCCGATCAGCCTGGCGCGCACGACCTGGTTGCCGTCGTCGGCCGTGTGGTAGATGAACACGAGCCCGTCGGTGGCGAAGGTGGGCGACAGCTCGATGCCCAGCACGCCGCCCTCGCCGTCGGTGCCCTGCGCGCCCGGCACCCGGCCGACGTCGGTGCGCTTGCCGTCCGGCGTGAGGCGGTAGAGCCGGAACCGCTCCCGTTCGGACACCAGCGCCGTGCCGTCGGGCAGGAACGCCAGGCCCCACGGCACGTCGGTACCCTCGCGCACCGTCGTCACCGCGCCGGGCCTCGGCTCACCCGCCGGCGCCGTCCCGCCGGGCGCGACGATCACCTCGTCGCTGAGCGCCGAGAGGTTGCCCGCCGCGTCGCGCGCCCGCACCGCGAACCGGTAGCCGGTGCCGGCGGTCAGGCCGCCCACGGTGGTGGACGGCTCGCCGGTCGTGGCCACCTGCGTGCCGTCGCGGTGCACCACGTACCCGGTGACGCCGACGTTGTCGGTGGAGGGCTCCCACGCCAACGACACGCTGGTCGAGGACTTGCCGGTGGCGCGCAGGTTGCCCGGCGCGGTCGGCGCCTCGTGGTCCGGCGGCGGCGCCTCGGTGCGCACGACGACGTTGTCGCTGGCCTGCGAGACGTTGGGCGCGGCGTCGCGGGCGAAGACCGTCCAGTCGTAGGACGTGTCGGGGCGCAGGCCCGTGACGGTGGCGGACAGGGTCGTGCCGGACACGCTCGTCATGAGCTGACCGTGCTGGTAGACGTCGTAGGCGACCACGCCGACGTCGTCGGAGGCCGCGTCCCACGCGAGCGACACGGTGGTCTGGGACCGGCCCGTGGCGCGCAGGTTGCGCGGCGGGGTCGGCGCCTCGACGTCGGTGTCGTCCACCGCGAGGCGGTCGGCGTTCGGGCCGCCGTCGGAGGTGGTGGCGGTGGCGCGGACCCGGTTCACGCCCGCCGACAACCGCACGGACGCGGTGACGTCGCGCCACGCGGTCCACGAGCCCGTGCCGGGGAACGAGACGGCGCCCGCGCGCTTGCCGTTCACGGTCAGCGCGAGCGGGAGGTCGTCGTCGGTCCCGTTGGCGTAGCGGAAGACCAGCGCGTGCGTGCCCGCCCGGGCGGCGGTCACGGCGTACTCGACGTAGGCGCCGAAGGTGTCGTCGTAGTCGACGTACCCGGTGCCGGTGAACCCGGCGTGCTCGGACTCCACCGCGCCGCGCGAGATCGTCGCGGCCTCGGACTGGTGGTCGGTGAGCCCGTGCGCGGCGCCCGAGGCGGTGAGCAGGGACAGCGCCGTCGCGGCGACCACCGCGACGAACGCGAACCGCCGTCGTCGGGGGGCGTGCGGCGTCCGTCGAGGCGCGTGCCTTATCGGTCGGGACGTGTGTGGCGTCGGTTGGGGCGCGTGCGGTGTCCGCCATGGCGCGTGCGGCGTCGGTTGGGACGTGTGCGGCGTTCGTCGGGGCGCGTGCGGTGTCGGTCGCGAGCGCCGTGAGTGCGATCCCATGCGCCCCTCACCTGCTCCGGTAGCGCGCGGCCTGGCGGCGGAACTCCGCACGCGAGGACGGCACGTCCAAGGCGATCCGGTCCAGCACCTCCGCCGGCCGCCGCCCCTCGGGCAGGGCGAACGACGACCGCAGCACGCCGACGTGGCCGGCCGTGAACGGCACCAGGCGGACCGGCGCGTCGGTCCGGTTCGCCAGCGCGTCCAACTGGTCGGCCATCACCGCTTCGTCGCCGACGCGGACGTGCAACGCGGCCTCGTGCACGAAGAACCGCGCGGCCGAGTGCGGCAACCGGTCGACGCCGATGCCGCCGGTGTCGTCGCCGAACGCCAGGGTGTAGGCGGGCGTGCGCAGCGGTTCCGGCACGCACAACGCCTCGAAGACCACCACGGCGCACTCGCCCGGACCGTCCGCCACGTCACCCTGCCGCCGGCCGACGAGCCTGATCAGATCGATCAAGTCGGGCCCGTGCCGACTGCGGTCCACCGTGGACGGTCGGTTCGACCAGCCCAAACCCGACACCAGCCTCAGCGGCGGACGAATGTCCTCACCTGCGGTCACGGTGCGCCACCGTAGTGACGGTGACCTGGGGTTTCGAGTCGAGACGTCGAAGTACACCCCAAAGTGGACAGGGCAAGCCGTACGTACTGATTGGATTTCGTCAGGCGGCCCTGGCAACATCGACAGGTGCCCAGGGTGAGCCAGGACCACCTCGATGCCCGTCGCCGTCAGATCCTCGACGGCGCTCGTGCGTGTTTCGCGCGTTTCGGCTACGAAGGCGCGACCGTGCGCCGCCTGGAAGAGGCTACCGGCCTGTCCAGGGGCGCGATCTTCCACCACTTCCGGGACAAGGAGTCGCTGTTCCTCGCCCTCGCCGAGGACGACGCGCTGCGCATGGCGGAGGTCGTCGCCCAGCAGGGGCTCGTGCAGGTGATGCGCGACCTGCTGTACCCGCCGGACCCCAACGACGTCGAGCACCCGGCGGACTGGCTGGGCACGCGGCTGGAGGTGTCGCGGCGGCTGCGCACCGACCAGGAGTTCCGGGCCAGGTGGGCGGAGCGCTCGCGCCAGCTGACCGACGCGACCCGGCAGCGGCTGGAGCGCCAGCGCGAGGCCGGGAACCTGCGCGACGACGTGGACGTGGACGTGCTGACGTCGTTCCTGGAGCTGGTGCTGGAGGGCCTGGTGTCGCACCTGGCCATGGGCCTGCCCGCCGACGACCTGGAACCCGTGCTGGACCTGGTGGAGGAGAGCGTCCGACGGCACCGCCGCAAGGCCTGATGGGGCGGTACCTCTGGGCGGCGGGTCTCGCCCGGCTGGCCGACGAGATGGTGGCCGTGGCCGTGGTGCTGCTCGCCCTCTCGCGCAGCGGGTCGACCGTGCTGTCCGGTGCGGTGATCGCCGCGTACACCGTGCCGTCGGTCCTGTCCGGGCCGCTGCTCGGCGCGTGGCTCGACCGGACCCGGCGGCCGGTGGCGGCGTTGGCGGCCAACCAGTTCGCGCTCTGCGCGATGGCGGTGGCCATGGTGTTCGCGCCGGCGCCCTGGCTCGTGGCGGCGGCGTTCGTCGCGGGCATCACGCTGCCGATGACCAGCGGCGGGTTCACCAGCCTGGTCCCGCGCCTGGCCGGCGACCTGCACCGGGCCACCTCGCAGGACGCGTTGCTGTTCAACGCGGCGGCGGTCGCCGGGCCGGGGCTGGCGGGTGTGCTGAGCACGGCCGCGTCGCCCGCCGCGGCGGTGGCCGTGGTGGCCGCGCTGGCGTTGGCGGGCGGGCTGTGCACGCTGACCTTGCGCGTGCCGCCGCACCCGCCCGGCGAGCACCCGTCGCTGCGCGCGGCGGTCGAGCGGGGTCTGCGGCACCTCGTCACCACGCCGCCGTTGCGGGGCGCGACGATCGCGTCCGTGGTCGGGTACGGGTCGGTCGGCATGCTCGCCACGGCATTGCCGCTGCACGTCGCCGGGCTCGGCGTGGACGGCGACCAGGCCGGGGTGGTGTGGGCGGTGTTCGAGGTCGGCGCCATCGGCTGCATCCTGGCGGTCCGCCGCTGGCTGCCGCGGTGGCGTCCGGAGCGGGTCGTGTTCACGACGGTCTCCCTGTACGGGGTGACGCTCGCGCTGTGGCCGCTCGCCTCGCACTTCCCGGCGTTGCTGGTCCTGGCGCTGGTCAGCGGTCTGGCGCAAGGGCCCGTGCTGACCGCGACGATCACCGCGCGCCGGCGGTACACGCCGGGTCCGCTGCTCGGCCAGGTGTCGACCACGGGCGCGAGCCTGAAGATCGGGGCGTACGCGGTGGGCGCGGCGGGCGGCGGCGCGCTGCTCACCGCGTGGTCGCCGACGTCGGTGATCTTGCTGGTCGCGGCGGGCCAGCTGGTCGGGGCATCACTCGGAGCAGTCACCGCTAGGCCGACGCGCACCGTCCAGGTGACCCCATAGGATCGCCGACATGGCTGACGCCCGACCTGCCCACGTGCACCGGGTGCGGGTGCGCCCGGTCGACTGCGACCGCCAGGGGATCGTGCACGCGTCGCGCTACGCGGTCTTCTTCGAGGCCGCCATGGTGGAGACGCTGCGATCGCTGCTGGGCTCCTACAAGGAGTTGGAGAAGCACGGCGTCGACTTCGTGATGGCCGAGACCTCCATCCGGTACCTCAACCCGGCCAGGTTCGACGACCTGCTGCGCATCGCGGTCCGGGTGCGGACGCTGGGCACGACCACGTTGACCATGGGGTTCGACGCGGACGTCGACGGCACGCCGGTGGCCACCGGCTGGAACCGGTACGTCTCCTTCGGCACGCCGGAACTGCGCAGCACCCCGATCCCGGCCGACTTCCGCAAGGTCCTGGAACGCCGTCCGGCCGCCGCCAGGCCCGTGACGCGGACCGTGACTAGGTCCGCACCCGCGCCCCGGAGCTGACCGCGTGACCCGCGCCTGAGCCCTCGGCCCGCGCCACCACCCGGCCGCCCTCGACGCGGATCGCGGTCTCGGTCTCGTCGCTGACCGACGGCACGCCCGCCGCGCCCGCCAGCGCCCCGGTCTCGTCGCACACCACCCGCAGCCGGGGCCACGCCGCGACCGGGAACGCCTGCCGCAGGCCGACGCACAACCGCGCCAGCACCAGCCGCGCCAACGGCGCCAGCTCCCCCGGCGTGCCGGTCACCATCGCGAGGGTCACGCGGCCGGCGGCGGTCCGCACCGCCTCCTCCACGGCGGCCAGCCGGTTGAGCCCCAGCACGACCACCACGCCGTCCTCGTCCGGCGTCACCTCGTCGCCGCGCACGAGGTCGACCACGGCGAGCGGAGCCCACGGCCGGTCCTCCGGGAGCACCGCCGCGCCGGGAGGCGCCGCCCACCAGTCGTTCAGCTCCAGGTCCGCGAGCCGCTCGCACGCGCTGATCACGTCGAACGGCTCCAGGAAACCGGGCGCGGCGGTGGCGAGGCCGCTCGCGCCGTGCAGGGTGGCGAGCACGACCTCGGCGAGGCGGACCACCCGGAGGGGCGGCGAGCCGGGCGGCGGCACGACCGGGTCGAGCGCTTCCAGGGCAAGGCTGAGCAGCACCGCGTCCAGCTTCATCAACTGCGTGAACGGCCGGCGCGTCACCTCCTCGGCGGCCACCTCGGACAGGAAGTCCCGCGCCAGCGCGTCGTGGCTGAGCGAGGTGACCCACGCGCGGGCCAGTGCGCCGAGCGCGGTCCGCCGGTCCGGTCCGCGCTGCGGGTCGGCCGGCGGGGTCTCGCGTTCCGCCAGGTCGGCCAGCACCGCGAAGTAGAGGGCGCGCTTGCCGGGGAAGTTCGAGTACACCGCGCCCCTGGTCAGCTCGGCGCGCCGCGCGATCGTGTCGATCTTGGCGTCCCGGAAGCCGCGTTCGACGAACTCCGCGCGGGCCGCGTCCAGCACCCGCGCCCGGTTGCGCTCCTGCGCCTCCGCCCTGCTCAGCCGCACCATCACGCTCCCCGTTTGCCAGGCGTCGCACGGTCAAGATACCGTGACCATTCAGATGATGAGAACATCTGATCTGAACATCCGGAGGTTCGAGTTGACCGTGCCCGAGATCGACCCCGCCAACCCCGAGGTGCTGCTGGACCCGTTCACCGCCTACGGGCAGGCGCGCGAACGCTGCCCCGTGGCGCGGATGCCCCTGCCCGGCATGGGCGACATGTGGGTCCTGACCCGGCACGAGGACGCCAAGGCGATGCTCGCCGACCCGCGCTTCGAGCTGAGCCCGAACAGCTTCATGGGCCTGCCTGGCATCCCGGAGCACTGCAAGCCCTACCTGCGCACGATGTCCGAGATGAACGGCCCCGAGCACCTGCGGCTGCGCAAGCTGGCCGCGCCCGCGTTCACCGCGCGTCGGGCGGAGGGCTTCCGGCCGCGGATCGAGGCGATCGTGGCCGCGCTGCTCGACGCCCTGCCGGACGGCGACGCGGTGGACCTCATGGAGCACTTCGCCCGGCCGCTGCCGATGGACGTGATCTGCGAGCTGGTCGGCATCCCCGCCGAGAACCGGCCGCGGTGGCGCGAGTACGGCGCGGCCGTGGTGAGCGGCTACGGGCCGGGGTTCGTCGCCGCGATCCCGGGGATCGTCGAGGGGGCGCTGGAGGCCGTCGAGCTGCGCCGGACGTCACCGGGTGACGACCTGATCTCCCAGCTGCTGCGGGTGCGGGACGAGGACGGCGACCGCTTCACCGACGCGGAGCTGGTCACCCTGGTGTGGCAGCTGGTGATCGCCGGGCAGACGCCGAGCAACCTCATCGTCAACGGCCTCGAAGCGCTGCTCGCCCACCCCGACCAGCTGGCCGCCCTGCGGGCGGACCCGGGCCTGATGCCGCGCGCGGTGGAGGAGCTGACGCGGTGGGTCGGCCCGCAGCTGCTCACCGTGCCGCGGTTCACCAAGGAGGAGGTGGCGTTCGGCGACGTGGTGATCGACAAGGGTCAGCCCGTGATGACGGCGATCGTGTCGGCCAACCGCGACCCGCGGGTGTACGACGCGCCGGACGAGCTGGACATCACGCGCGTGCCGTCGGTCGGGCACCTCGGTTACTCGCACGGCGCGCACTTCTGCCTCGGGGCGGCGTTCGCCCGCGTGCAGACGCAGGTGGCGATTTCAGCCGTGCTGCGACGGTTCCCCGACCTGGCGTTGGCGCGGACGCCGCAGCGGACGCCGGACGGCGGCACGTGGCGGCTGGCGGAGCTGGTGGTCAGCACCAGGAACGGTTGAGGCACAGGAACGGTCAAGCGGGGAAGAACCGGTCCATGATCTCGTCCGCGACGTCGGCGGGCGCGCGGCCGTCGGTGTCGACCACGAGGTCGGCGGCCGGCGCGACGGTCGGGACGGCCAGGCGGCGCAGGTCGGCCTCGGTCAGCCCGCGCAGCTCGTCGCCGGGGATCGCCGGACCCCGGCCCGCGCCGCGCAGGAGCAGGCGGGCCACGAGCTGGTCGTGGCTCGCGTGCAGCCAGCACAGCTGCGCCTCCGGCACCTGGTCCTCCACCTCGCCCGTGACGACGAGGTGCCGGGCGCCCGCGTCCCGGTAGGCGCGCCGGACCGCGTCGAACCGCCGCGCCTTCGCCGCCGCGGGAAGCGGCGGTGTGGCGAACGTGAGCTGGGCCAGGTCGACGTACCCGGCCTTGGTGCGGGCGAAGAGCCGGGTGAACACCTCCCAGCCCACCGTCGACTTGCCGACGGCACGCGGCCCGGCGATCCACAGGACGGTCACGCGGCCCACCTCGTCCGGATCTCGGCCGCGATGTCGGCGGGCGCGCGGCCGTCGGTGTCCACGGTGAAGTCGGCGAAGTCGGCGCGCTCCAACGCGTCGGCGTCGTCGAGCGCCTGGTCCGCCTGCTCGACGAGCCACCCGCGGCCGACGAACCGGGCGCGCAGCTCCGCCCGGTTCACCCGCAGCCGGCACAACGTGACGTCCGCGCCGGACAGGCGATCGGTGTAGAGGCGGGCTTCCCCGACGGTGTTGAGGAAGCCGGAGACGACGAGCGGGGAACCCTGGAACTCCGGCCACAACGCGCCCAGCGCACTCGACTTGACCACGTGGTTCTCGGGGTCGTCGGCGGACGACGGGAAGCAGAGGCCGAGCTGGTCGGCGTCGACGTAGGACGCGCGGTCGAGGGAGCGGTAGACGTGCCAGCCGACCGTCGACTTGCCGACGCCGGAGGGGCCGAGGAGCCAGAGGACGGTGGTCATCGGGCGGGAGCGTAGTTGCGGCGGGTCCGGTGCGGCGATCGGATTTCCGGGCCGCGCCTGAGCTTGAACCTTTCTCGCGTTCAGGCCACCGTGGTGGCATGCCGTCCACGGTGAAGAACGCGACGCTGCTGTTCCTGGGGCGCACCATCGTCCGGGCGCAAGCCCTCCTCGGCGATCCCGCCGCCCGGCTGCTCGGGGAGAACCCGACCAGCGACCCCTACCCGGTGTACGAGTCGGTGCGCCGGCAGGGCGTGCTGGTGAAGACGAGGATGGGGCTGTACCTCACCGCCTCGCACGAGCTGTGCTCCCGGTTGCTGCGCGATCCCGGTTTCGGGCCCCTGTCGGCGGGCGCGCTGTCGCCGGTGGACTCGTCGGTCCAGCTCGACGGGCGGCGACTGGTGAACCCCGTCGAGGAGTCGTTCCTGGTGCGCAACCCGCCCGACCACACGCGGTTGCGGCGGCTGGTCGCGCCCTGGTTCACGCCGCGCGGCCTGCGCGCGCAGGCGGAGACCGTGGAGCGGGTGGTCGAGGAGTACCTGGACGAGGTGGCCGACCGGCGCACGTTCGACCTCGTCGGGGACTTCGCGGCCAGGGTGCCGATCCAGGTGATCGCCGACCTGCTCGGCGTGCCGGGCGCGGACCACGCGACGTTCGCCCGGTGGGGCAGCGCGTTGGTCGGCGCGCTCGACGGCGTGCGGGACCTGCGCGGGCTCAAGGCGTTGCAGCAGGCGTTGCGGGAGTTCGAGGCGTTCCTGGACGACCTGATCGCGCACCGGCGGCGGCACCCGGGCGGTGACGACGTCGTGTCCGCGTTGGTGGCGCACGACGACCTGACCCGCGAAGACCTGATCGCCACGACGGAACTGCTGCTGGTGGCCGGTTTCGAGACCACGGTCAACCTGATCGGCAACTCGGTGCTGGAGGTGTTGGGGCACCCCGAGGTCCGGGAGCGGTTGCTCGCCGACCCCGGCTACGCCGACGCCGTCGTGGAGGAGACGCTGCGCCACGACCCGCCGGTGCAGTACACGGTGCGGGTGCCGTTCGAGACGACCGAGGTCGCCGGCACGCGGCTGCCCAAGGGAACGCCGATCATGCTGATGCTGGCGGCGGCGAACCGCGACCCGGCGGTGTTCGGCGATCCGCACCGGTTCGACCCCGGTCGCGCGGACGTGCGGGAGCACCTGGCGTTCTCGTCGGGCATCCACTACTGCCTCGGCGCGGGGCTGGCGCGGATGGAGGGCGCGGCGGCCCTGCGCGGCCTGTTCCGCCGGTTCCCGGACCTGAAAGCGGCGGGCCGCGTGCACCGCCGCCCGTCGCGCGTCATCAGGGGTGCGGCGAGGCTTCCGGTCACCACTGGCGTGAAGAAACACCACCCGATCGTGGAAATCATCAGCTGAGGCTCAGGAATGTGGTGCATGCTGTACTCGCGCGTCGACCCGCCGCACCGCCGCCGCGGCGGGTCGTTGCGTCCTTTCCGCACTAATGCGGATTCCTGCGACCACCCACATGTTCTTTCGCGTCGTGGTCCTGCCTGGCCCGCTCGACCTTCTCCAGGTTCACCGCGGACCACTCGGCCAGGTGTGCGAACAACGGCGCCAGGCTCCGCCCGAGCTCGCTGATCTCGTACTCCACGCGGGGCGGCACCTCGGCGTAATAGGTGCGCTCGACGAGCCCGTCGCGCTCCAGTTGCCGCAGCCGCTGCGTGAGCACCTTGGGCGTGATCGTGGTGATGCGGCGCGACAGCTCCACGAACCGCTGCCGGCCGAACTCGTTGAGCGCCCACAGGATCGGGGTCGTCCAGCGGCTGAACACGAGGTCCACCACCGGCGCGATCGGACAGGCCTGCTCCGGGTCGACCGCCGCCAGGCGTGTGCCACTGGTCACAACAGACCCCTTCCGCCGATACTTTCCTCTAGGTACCTACTATACCGAGGACAGTAGCTTTCCCGGGGCAAGCAGGAGTCAGCCAACGGGGAGTGATCATGATCGTGGTGACCGGTGCGACCGGGAACGTCGGGCGGACGCTGGTGCGGGCGCTGGTCGAGGCGGGCGAGCGGGTGACCGCCGTGTCACGCGGGGTCTCGGCGGGGGACATGCCCGAGGGCGTGCGCCAGCTGCGGGCGGACCTCATGCGGCCGGCGGAGCTGGAGCCCGCGTTCGCGGGCGCCGAGTCGCTGTTCCTGCTGACGTCCGGGGACTGGATGTCGGCCGGCGGCAACGGGAGCGTGGTGGCCGAGGTGCTCGACCGCGCGCAAGCCGGTGGCGTCCGGCGGGTGGTGCTGCTGTCCTCGCAGGGGGTCGAGACGCTGCGCCACTCCCCCGACCTGGAGGACGCCGTCAGGCGGTCGGCGCTGGAGTGGACCGTGCTGCGGCCCGGCGCGTTCGACTCGAACGCCTTCGCCTGGGCCGCGACGATCCGCGAGCAGCGGGTGGCCGCGGCGCCGTTCGCCGACGTCGCGCTGCCCGCCGTGGACCCGGACGACATCGCCGCCGTCGCGGCCGTGACGTTGCGGGAGGCGGGTCACGGCGGCCGCACGTACGTGTTGACCGGGCCGGAGGCCGTCTCGCCGCGGCAGCAGGTCGCGGCGATCGCGGACGCGCTGGGCGAGCCGGTGCGGTTCGTCGAGCAGACCCGCGAGGAGGCACGGGCGCAGATGCTGCGGTTCATGCCGGAGCGGGTCGCGGACGCCACCCTCGACGTCCTCGGCACGCCGACCACCGACGAGCAGCGGGTGCGCCCGGACGTGGAACAGGTCCTCGGCCGCCCGGCCGGGTCCTTCGCCGACTGGGCCGCGCGCAACGCGGCGGCGTTCAAGTAGCCGGGGCGTTCAAGCAGCGGGATCCGACCCGGCCCGAGGCCGGATGACCGTTCGGTGAGGGGCGTACGCCGCGCCCCTCACCGAACGGGGTCAGATCAGTCCACGCCCCGCATCAAGCGGTGGATGGACTTCGTGCCGACGACCAGCGCGACGCCGAGGCCGATCGCCACCGCGCCGAGCACGCCGAAGTACGCCACGGCGTTCTCGTCGCTGTAGAACCGCACCACGATCGCGCCCACACCCGAGCCGGCCGCCGTGGCCAGGAACCACAGGCCCATGGTCTGCGAGGCGAACGCGCGCGGCGCCAGCTTCGTCGTCACCGACAGGCCCACCGGCGACAGCAGCAACTCGCCGCACGTCATGACCAGGTACATCAGCACCAGCCACAGGAAGCTCACCCGCACCGACGGGTCACCCTGGCTGGCGATCATCATCAGCAGGAACGACAGCCCGACCAGCAGCAACGAGTAGGCGAACTTGCGCGGCGTCGAGGGCTGGCGGTTGGCCAGCTTCACCCACAGCAGCGCGAACAGCGGCGCGACCGCGATGATCATCACCGGGTTGATCGACTGGATGAACGACGGCGGGAACACCCACCCGAGGAACGAGTTGTCGACCCTGGTGTCGGCGAACGCGGCGATCACGGTGGCGCTCTGCTCGAACAGCAGCCAGAACATCGCCGCCGCGATGAACAGCGGGATGTAGGCGATCACCCGCGACCGCTCCACCGGCGTGGTGCGCGGGCTGCGGATCATCACGGTGAAGTAGCCGATCGGCAGCAGCACCGACAGCAGGCTGATCAGGTTGATCACGCCCTCCGCGCCGAGCACCCCGAGCACGACCAGCAACGCGACCACGGCCACCGAGCCGAGGGCCACGCCCACGATCCGACCGATGACCCGGCCGCGCTCCTCGGCGGGCAGCGGGAACGGGGGCGTGGAGGCCGAGTCGCCGAGACCCCGTTGGCCGAGCCGGTAGACGACCAGGCCCAGCGCCATGCCGACCGCCGCCGCGCCGAAGCCGAGGTGCCAGTCGTAGGTCTCGCCGAGGAACCCGCACACCAGCGGCGCGAGGAAGCCGCCGAGGTTGATGCCCATGTAGAAGATCGTGAAGCCGGAGTCGCGGCGCGGGTCCTGTCGGTCGTACAGGCCGCCGACGACCGTGGAGATGTTCGGCTTGAGCAGACCGGTGCCGAGCACGATCAGGATCAGCCCGGTGTAGACGCCCGCCAGGCCGATCGGCAGCGCCAGCGCGATGTGCCCGAACATGATCAGCACACCGCCGTAGAACACGGCCCGCTGCCCGCCGAGCACCCGGTCGGCCAGCCAACCGCCCGCGACGCCGGACATGTAGACCGACGCGCCGTAGATGGCGACCAGGGACAGCGCGAAGCTCTGGTCGAGCCCGAGGCCGCCTTCGGCGGTGGACCGGTACAGGTAGTAGGCGAGGATCGCCTTCATCCCGTAGTAGGAGAAGCGCTCCCACAGCTCGGTGAAGAACAGCGTCGACAGTCCTCGGGGATGACCGAAGAAGCCCCGCTGCGGGGTGGAGACGGCGCTCGTGGCGCTCACTGGTTCCTCCTGTGTCAACGATGTCACCGTCGGCAGACCCGGCCACATTACGCCGTACGGGTGTACGGAATGAAACCGCGATACGTCCGAGTGGCCTATCGCACAGGCTCGGGGTGCGCTCCGGTTCAACGTTTGGTGCACTCGTGGGGTGGATCTGATCGAGGCTCACGGACGCGCGATGACGGAGTTCGACTCGCGGGTGCGCCTGGTGCGCCCCGAGCAGTGGGACTGGGCCACACCCTGCAAGGAGTGGTCGGTCCACGACCTGGTCAACCACCTGGTCCACGAGCAGCTGTGGGCGCCGGAACTGCTGGCCGGCTGCACGATCGAGCAGGTCGGCGACCGGTTCGACGGCGACCAGCTCGGCCACGACCCGCTGCACTCGTGGGTGCTGGCGGCGGCCGCGGCGCGCGAGGCGTGGATCGCGCCGAAAGCGCTGCTCAAGCCCGTGCACCTGAGCTACGGCAAGGCGACGGCGGTCGAGTACGGCTGGCAGATGACCTCCGACCTGGCCGTGCACGCCTGGGACCTGGCGCGGGCGATCGGGGCGGACGAGCGGATCGACCCGGACCTGGCCGAGGCGGTGCTGGAGTACATGGAGCCGAACGTGGAGGCGTGGGCGGCGGGCGGGCTGTTCGACCCGCCGGTGCCGGTGCCCGACAACGCGGACCCGCAGACCAGGCTCGTCGCGATGCTCGGCCGGACGCCGTAGCGGACGCGGTGGGCGATGCGCGGCGGACTCGGTGCGGTGCCGTTGGGGACGCGGTGGGCGGTGCCGCCGGGGACGCTGCGGGCGGTGACGTAGGGGACGCGGGAGGCGGCTGTTTCGGGGATGACCCGATGACGGCCCGGTGGCGGTTGGGCGCGCAATAGCGCGGGCACCGAGGGGAGAGCCCATCGGAGGCTCTCCCCCACGGCCTATTCCTTGGCACGGGCGGGGCCCCCGTGGCCAAGCCTCGTCGCGCACGTCCCGCCCCGCGCAGCTCCCCGACTACGCGGGACGGGGCGTACCTCCCCCTCGCGTGTGCGTAGCCCCCGACATATCGACGCACAGGCCATTGATAGCCCTCGGACGTTGTCAGCGGTCGGTGGGCGATGCCCTGACAACATTTCCCGGACAACGACGTCGGGCCCCGCCGCGTGGTGCGGCGGGGCCCGAACGGTGCCGAACAGTGCTGATGGGGTGCTGGTGGAGTCGCTCAGCGACGGGTCAGGGACCGGTGACGCCCGGCTCCCAGCTCTCCGGCCGGCCGCTCTCGGTCAGCAGCAGCTGCCAGTCGCCGAAGCCCATCGGCGCGTCGTGGTGCCACGGGAACTTGCCGTCCGCGGTCGGCAGGATGATCTGGAGGGCGGCGAAGTCGCCCTTGCCGTAGAGCAGGAACGCGCTGCCGAAGAACTCCGGGTAGAAGCCCTTGAAGACGCGCTCGAACGTGACCGGCACGCCGTCCAGGAAGTCGTAGTAGAGCCGACCGGGCACGAACCGCTCGCCACGCCTGGCGCGGTCGACGTACGCGCGGATGAGCACCTGCGCGTGCTCGGGTGGCAGGCCCAGGACCACGGCCTCGGCGACGCCGAACCGCCGCCACGCGCCGACGGAGAACGAGTAGCCGGCGCCTTCGTCGTCCTCGGGCACGGTGACGACGGCGTGGCCGTGCTGCTCGGCCTGCGTCAACAGCCAGTTGCGCAGGTTGATGTCCTGGACGGAGGGGGCGGAGGGGTTCGACACCCGGCCATTGTGCCCGTTGCCGGCGTCAACCCCGCATAAGCACGGCCACGACGTGCCTCGGACGGACGACAGGTCACCACGGCGACGGCCCCGCGGCGGCAGCTTGCCGACACGGGGCCGTCGGGGTTCGGGTCCAGGACGAGCCCAGAGGTCCGGTCCACAGGTCCGGTCCAGGGGTCCGGTCCAGGGTTCCGCTCAAACCGATCAGGAGGTCTGGTCCAGAGCCGGGGCTCAGTCGACCTCGGCCATCACCTCGTCGGAGACGTCGAAGTTCGCGAACACGTTCTGCACGTCGTCGCAGTCCTCGAGCGCGTCGATCAGCTTGAAGATCTTCCGCGCGCCCTCGGCCTCCAGCTGCACGGTGACCGACGGCAGGAAGTTCGCCTCCGCCGACTCGTAGTCGTACCCGGCGTCCTGGAGGGACTTGCGCACCGCGACCAGGTCACCGGCCTCGGAGACGACCTCGTAGCTCTCGCCGAGGTCGTTGACCTCCTCCGCGCCCGCGTCGAGCACCGCCATCAGGACGTCGTCCTCGGACAGGTCGCCCTTCGGCACGATGACCACGCCCTTGCGGGTGAACATGTAGGCCACCGAGCCCGGGTCGGCCATCGAGCCGCCGTTGCGGGTCATCGCGGTGCGGACCTCGGACGCGGCCCGGTTGCGGTTGTCGGTCAGGCACTCGACCAGCACCGCCACGCCGTTGGGGCCATAGCCCTCGTACATGATGGTCTGCCAGTCCGCGCCGCCGGCCTCCTCGCCACCGCCGCGCTTGCGGGCGCGCTCGATGTTGTCCAGCGGCACGGAGTTCTTCCGCGCCTTCTGGATGGCGTCGTACAGGGTGGGGTTGCCGTCGGGGTCGCTACCGCCGGTGCGGGCCGCCACCTCGATGTTCTTGATCAGCCGCGCGAAGAGCTTGCCGCGCTTGGCGTCGATTGCGGCCTTCTTGTGCTTGGTGGTCGCCCACTTTGAGTGGCCGCTCATCTTTCCTCCGTCGAATACTCAGCCCGCGGCACGGACCATGTCCACGAAAAGGCGGTGCACCCGCCCGTCGCCGGTCAGTTCCGGGTGGAACGAGGTGGCGAGCACGTGCCCCTGCCGAACCGCGACGATCCTACCGGCGGCCTCTCCGGCGTCTTCCGTTTCGGGCACCCGGGCGAGTACTTCCACGTCCGATCCCGCCGATTCCACCCACGGGGCGCGGATGAACACCGCGTGCACCTCGCCCACGTCGGTGAAGTCGAGTTCGGCCTCGAAGGAATCGACCTGCCTGCCGAACGCGTTGCGCCGCACCACGATGTCGAGCCCGCCGAGCTGGTGCTGGTCGGGCCGCCCGTCCAGGACGCGGTCGGCCAGCAGGATCATCCCGGCGCACGAACCGTACGCGGGCATGCCCTCCTTGATCCGGGCGCGCAGGGGTTCGAGCAGGTCGAACGTGGCGAGCAGCCGGCTGATGGTCGTCGACTCGCCGCCCGGCAGCACCACGCCGTCGACCTCGGCCAACTCCTCGGGCCGGCGGATCGGACGGGCGAGCACGTCGGCCTCGGCCAACGCGACGAGGTGCTCACGGACGTCGCCCTGGAGGGCGAGGACACCGACGACGGACACGGCTGGGTTTCCTCCTAGGTGAACTGCCACCAGCCTAGGTGACCGGGCCGGACGGGTGCTCGTGGCACCCGCCCGGCCGTTCGGTCCTCCCGCGGCGCGCCAGTCGCGCACCGCGACCCGTTCGGCGGCCTGGTGGGCCGTCGAACGACGGGCTCAGGCGGCTCGCCCGCACCGCGGAGCGGAGGACGGCGCGGCGAGCACGGGGAAAGCGGGAACGCGATCCGACCGCCGGGCCGGGCCTGTCCAGACGAGTCCGGTCCGGGTCCGGGTCCGGGTTTGGTCCGGTCCGGCCGGCTCCGGGTTGGTCCGGTCGGGTCCGGGTTGGTCCGGTCGGGGTGGGTGCGGGTTCGCGCGACGGAATTCGGAAAGCCGAATAGCCACGCCACTTCGGCATTCACCACCGGCTTCGCGACATGGCGCGAACCGGGACGCGCGGTGGCCTGTTGTAGCAGGTCCGGCTGCCGGTCGGCCCGATTGGGGCACTCGACGGCGGCCGACTGCGCGCGCCCGGTTCACACCATGACGGCGAAACGCTAGTGGCTGACGGCCCGTTCTCGGAAATCGCTTGAGGAAGACTTGATGTAATCCTCTTCACAATGCCCGGAGAGGGTGCGGTCGTATCCGGAGAGGGCGCGGTCGAGGTCGTCCCAGATGTCCTCGACGTCCTCCAGGCCGATGCTCAGGCGCAGGAGGTTGGCCGGCACGCCGGACGCCTCGCGCGCGGTGTCGGGCACCAGTCGGTGCGTCAACGCGGCGGGATGCTCAATGAGCGTGTCGACCGAACCGAGGCTCACGGCGGGCGTGATCAGCTCGAGCCTGCGCACGACCGCGGTCGGGTCTTCACGGGAGGTGAACGCCAGCACCGCGCCCGGACCGCGCAGCTGCGTGCCGATCAGGCCGGCCGGGTCGGCGCCGGGCAGGCTCGGGTGCCGGACCAGGCCGGTGCCGGGGTGCGAGTCCAGCCGTGCGGCCAGCTCGATCGCGCTGCGCTGGGCCGCTTCGACGCGGAGCGGCAGCGTGGCCAGGCCGCGGTGCATGAGGTAGCCGCCCAGCGGGTGCAGCACCGCGCCGGTGATGATCCGGATCTGGCGCAGCGCCGCGGCCCGCTACTCGGCGCACGCCACCACGCCGCCGAGCACGTCGCCGTGCCCGCCGAGGTACTTGGTGCCGGAGTGCAGCACGTAGGTGGCGCCGAGGGCGGCCGGGTTCTGGAGCACGGGCGTGGCGAACGTGTTGTCCACCATCACCGGGACGTCGCCCGCCTGCGCGACGATCGCGGCGATGTCGAGCAGGTCCAGGTTGGGGTTGGCCGGTGTCTCGATGACCACCAGGCCGGTGTCGGGGGTGATCGCGCCGGCGACGCGGTCGGCTGTCGCGTAGGTGGTGCGCACGCCGAGCAGACCGGACGACAGCAGGTGGTCGGTGCCGCCGTAGATCGGGCGCACGGCGACCACGTGCGGCTTGCCGGTCAGCACGCACGCGGCCTGCACCACGGCGGTCACCGCGGCCATGCCGCTGCCGAACGCCACGGCGGCAGACGTCCCTTCCAGCGTCGCCAGGGCCCGCTCGAACCGGGCGACGGTCGGGTTGTGCAGCCGGGAGTAGACCGGCGAGGCGGCGTGCGCCGCGCCCTCGGCGAGGTGTTGCAGCGCGTGGCCGCCCTCGGCCTGGTCCGGGATCGGGTAGGTGGTGGACAGGTCGATCGGCAGGGCGTGCACGCCCAGGTCGGCGAGATCGTCGCGCCCACCGTGCACCGCCGTCGTTCGCAACCGGGTCATGCGCGAATCTTGGACTTATCGTCGGCAGATAGGGATAGGTTCCGCAGGCTGTTCGGCGACAGGAGGGATTTGCGGTGCTGGATTCGGTGGACGCGGCGATCGTGCAGGAGCTGCAGAAGGACGCTCGGCTGCCCAACAAGGACCTGGCGGACCGGGTCAACGTGGCCGCGTCGACGTGCGTGGTCCGGCACCGGTCGCTGCGCGAGCGGGGCGTGATCACCGGCTACCACGCGGAGGTGGACCTGGCCGCCGTGGGACGACCGGTGCAGGCGATCATCGCGGTGCGGGTCCGGCCGCACACGAGGGCGATCGTGGAGCCGTTCATGGACTACGTGCTGACGTTGCCGGAGGTGCTGGCGATGTCGCACGTGGCGGGGCCGGAGGACTTCCTGGTGCACGTCGCGGTGTCGGACACGGCCCACCTGCAACGCTTGGTGCTCGACCGCTTCACCACCCGCCGGGAGGTCAGCGAGGTGCAGACGAACCTGCTGTTCCAGCACGTTCGCAAGCACACCGTGCCGCCGGCGGGCGGTGATCGGTGATCGGTGAGGTCAAGCCGGTGATCGGTGATCGTGTTCGGTGTTCGGTGTTCGGTGTTCGGTGAGGTCAAGAAGTGATGCGCACCGAAGAAGAGCCGTGGGACTTGCCCGGTGAGCGCACGCTGTTCACGGTCGAGGTGTCGAAGGCGAAGGTGATGACGGCGGTGGCGACGGCGTCGGAGTTGACGTCGAGAGCCACGGCGTTGACGTTGCCGCGCAGGTCGTAGGCGGCGTCCAGCTGCGCGTACAGCGCGGGGTCGGCGCCGTCGTCCACCGGGGTGAGGCTGTCGCACGGCTGGTGGTAGCACGGGTCGAACGCGGCGCCCGGGACGCCGCCGTAGCGGGCCGCCTGGGCGGCGGTCTTGGTGCCTTCGGCGCCGGTGAACAGGCCGCCGGCCGGGATGCCGACCTGGATGAACGGGCCGTAGTCGGACCGGCCGGAGAACTCGGTGTCCTCCGACGGCACGCCGCGGTCGGCGTAGAACTTCTCGAACACGTCCTCGATCTCCGCCGAGCCCGGCGGGATGAAGCCGGGCGGGGCGGTGCCGCTGGAGTTGTCACCGTCGTAGACGCCGTTGAAGTAGTTCGGCGAGCCGACCATGTCGAAGTTCAGGTACAGCGCGATCCGGTCCAGCTCGGCCTGCGGCAGGGTGGCGACGTAGTGCTCGGAGCCGAGCAGGCCTTCCTCCTCGGCACCCCACCACGCGAACCGGACCAGGTTGTTGGTCTTGACCTTGGCCATCTGGACGGCGGTCTCCAGCAGCGCGGCGGAACCCGTGCCGTTGTCGTTGATCCCGGCGCCGTCCTGCACGCTGTCGAGGTGGGCGCCGGCCATCACCGTGTTGTCGGCCAACCCCTCGCGCGACTCGGCGAACACGTTCCACGCGGTGCGCGTGTCGGACAAGAAGTCGACCTTCACCCGGACGATCCGGGGAGCGTTGGTGGCGAGCGCCTCGCCGACCGCGTAGGTGGCGAAGACGACCGGGATCGCGAGGCCGGGCGTGTCGCCGATCGGCGTGGACAGGCCGGTGCGGCCCGGCTGGCCCTCGTTGAACAGGACGACGCCGGAGGCGCCCGCGGCCTGGGCGTTCAGGACCTTCTGGGCGAAGCCGCACGTGCCGCGTTGCAGCAGCGCGATGCCGCCGATCGGGAAGCCGAAGAAGTCGGCGGCCTCGCAGCCGCTGCTGTTGGAGTTCGGTGTCGGGCCGGGCGGGATGACGACGTCGACCGGGTAGGCCGGTGCGGTGGCCTCGCCGATGAAGGTCGGGGTGAAGTTGTTGCGGGTGAAGTCGCGGCCGGCGACGTAGGTGGTGGGGGTGGGTGCGACTTGTTCGAGTTCGGACCTCTCCTCGGTGTAGGGGAAGTCGAACTGCTGCACGGTCGGCTCGTACCCGGCGGTGGTGAGCGTGTCGACGACGTAGTCGACCGACGCCTGGTAGCCGAGCCTGCCGGCGGCCCGGTCGCCGTGGGTGTCGGCGATGGCTTGGAACGCGTCGAGGTGGCGCAGCACGCCGTCGAGCGTGACGGCCTTGGTGAGCTTGGCCGGTGAGTTGTTGTTGGGATCGGCGACGGCGGGACCGGTCAGGAGCAGTGGTGCCAGCAGTGGGGTGGTCAGTGCGAGCGCGGCGGTGATGGCGATCCGCCTGCAGCGATTACGGAAAGTCATGGGTTGCCTCCAGAGTGGTGCCACTGATGAGGTCGCCTGGAGGTGGAGGGGTGTTACTCCGATCGGGGTAAGGGCGTTGAAGAGCGAAAGAGTCCTCGCCGGACGGGCAGATCAGCAGGATGACGGCGGGGTGGGCGGTTCGGCGGCGGGTCCGTTGTTGGTCGGGTTTCGTGTCATCCCACCGACCTCCCTACGGGCTACCACACGTATCAAGGGGGCGGTTCCAGCCCATCGTTCCTGTCGGGGTGGAAGGTGCCCCCTTGACACGCGCGGTAGGGCGGAGCCAGGTCGGCGGGATGACACGAAGCCCTTCTGTTGGAGGAAGGGCGTGGCGGTGGACGGTGGGGCGGGTCGGGTGAGAGGTGGGGCGAGGTTGTCGGCGGGCCGGTGGGGTGGAGGTGTGTTAGCAAAGGGGTATGGGGATTGCGGCGGGTGGGGTTGAGGCGTTGCGGGAGTTGCTGGATGGGCGTTGGGGGGTGTTGCGGCGGAGGTCGTTGGAGTTGCTCGGCGGGTTGAAGCCGGCTGGTGAGCTGGGGCGCGAGGAGTACCGGGCCTGGGTGTTGGAGCAGATGCACGTGTTGGCCGGCGGTGGGCACCCGTTGATCGGGTTCCCGGCCGAGTACGGCGGGCAGGACGATGTCGGTGGGTCGGTGGTGGCGTTCGAGGTCCTGGGGTTCGGGGATCTGTCGTTGATGGTGAAGGCCGGTGTGCAGTGGGGGTTGTTCGGTGGTGCGGTGCAGGCGTTGGGGACGGAGGAGCACCACGAGCGGTACTTGCGGGCGATCATGGCGTTGGAGTTGCCCGGTTGCTTCGCGATGACCGAGACGGGGCACGGGTCGGACGTGCAGCACTTGCGCACCACGGCGACGTACGACCCGGACACCGAGGAGTTCGTCGTCGACACGCCGGACCCGTCGGCGCGCAAGGACTACATCGGCAACGCGGCGCGTGACGGGCGGATGGCGGTGGTGTTCGCGCAGTTGGTGACGGGTGGTGTGACGCACGGCGTGCACGCGGTGCTCGTGCCGATCCGGGACGAGCACGGCGCGCCGATGCCGGGCGTGCGGATCGAGGACTGCGGGCCGAAGGCCGGGCTGAACGGCGTGGACAACGGGCGGTTGTGGTTCGAGGGGGTGCGGGTGCCCCGGGAGAACCTGCTCAACCGGTACGGGGACGTCGCGCCGGACGGCACGTACTCCAGCCCCGTCGAGGGTGAGGGCAGGCGGTTCTTCACCATGCTCGGGACGTTGGTCCGGGGGCGGATCAGCGTGGCCGGTGGTGCGGGCAGCGCGACGAAGAAGGCGTTGGCGTTGGCCGTCCGGTACGGCGAGGCGCGGCGGCAGTTCACGCGGCCCGACACGGGTGAGGAAGTCGTGGTGCTCGACTACCTCGCGCACCAGCGGCGGTTGCTGCCCGCGTTGGCGACGTCGTACGCGTTGCACTTCGCGCAGGAGGAGCTGGTGTCGGCGCTGCACGACGTGGCCGACGACCGGCAGCAGCGGGAGTTGGAGTCGCGGGCGGCGGGGTTGAAGGCGGTGGCCACCTGGCACGCCACGGAGACGATCCAGACGTGTCGGGAGGCGTGCGGCGGGGCCGGGTACCTGTCGGAGAACCTGATCGCCGGGTTGAAGGCGGACACCGACGTGTTCACGACGTTCGAGGGCGACAACACGGTGCTGCTGCAGTTGGTCGCGAAGGGGTTGCTGACCAGCTATCGCGATCACGTCGGCGACCTGGACCCGTGGGGCATGGCGCGGTTCGTGGCGGACCAGGCGGTCGGTGTGGTGATCGAGCGGACGGCGGCGCGGGCGATCATCGACCGGTTGGTGTCGGGCAGCTCGGACGCGTTGCTGGACCGGGGGTGGCAGGTGCGGCAGTTCGAGGACCGCGAGAAGCACGTGCTGGAGGGGTTGGCGCGGAGGTTGCGGCGCGCGTCGCGGGACGACGCGTTCGACGTGTTCAACGCCGCGCAGGACCACGTGCTGCACGCCGCACGCGCCCACGTGGACCGGGTGGTGCTGGAGGCGTTCGTGGCGGCGGTGGACCGGTGCCGCGATCCGGAGGCCACGGCGTTGCTGGACCAGGTGTGCGACCTGTACGCGTTGAGCACGATCGAGGCGGACCGGGCGTGGTTCCTGGAGCACGGCAGGCTCACGCCGCAGCGGGCGAAGGCGGTGTCCCAGGCGGTGA
Organism: Actinosynnema sp. NPDC037264; assembly: GCF_055603705.1. NCBI lineage: Bacteria > Bacillati > Actinomycetota > Actinomycetes > Pseudonocardiales > Pseudonocardiaceae > Actinosynnema > Actinosynnema sp. NPDC037264. Next base: position 26,754 of record NZ_JBVJVK010000018.1, read on the forward strand.
ACGAGTTGTGCGGCCGGTTGCGGCCGCACGCGCGCGGCCTGGTGGACGCGTTCGGCATCCCGGAGACGTGGCTCACGGCCCCGATCGCCGGGTGAGCGGCCGGGAGCGCGCGGAGAGGTCCAGAATGAGGACATGGACGACAGTGCGCTGATCAGCCTCGGACTGGCCCGGTACGTGCAAGCGGTGGCCGAGGAGATCGGCGTGCCACCCGAGGGCACCGAGTTCGAGGTCAGTGACACCGCCACCGCGTACCTCGGCCTGGAGGGGCCGGGACCCGACCTGATGCTGCTGTGGAACGAGCAGCGCGGCTGGTCGATCGCGGTGGAGACCGATCCGACCGAGAAGCCGGTCGTCGTGGCGCACCTCGGCCAGCCGCTCGTGCCGCCGCCGGACGAGGTGGCGCAGTTCGTCGACGACGTGCTGGCCGGCCGGACGGGCGGCGCGGAGCCGGACTTCGGCGCGACCCAGGACCGCCACCGGCTCGCCGGGCGGTTGCGCGAATACCTCTAGGACACGCCGACGAAGCGCAGGCCCGCGGTCGTCACGGCGGCCAGCACGACCACGACGACGAACGGCGCTTTGCGCCACGCCGCGACACCGGCGACCAGGACGCCGATCGGCAGGGCGAGGCCCGCGAAGCCCTGGCCCTTGGTGAGCGTGGCCGTGGCGACCAGGGCGAACAGCAGCACGGTGGCCGAGGTGGACATCAGCAGCTTGACCCGGTCGGACAGCGTGAGGCGGTCGCGCAGCAGCGGCCCGGCCAGGCGGAACGCGTAGGTGCCCACGGCGAGCACGAGGACCGCGGTCAGCGTCACGGCTTGACCTCCTGTCGTGCGGTGATCAGCAGGCCGCCCAGGGCGAACAGCACCGGGACGCCTGCGGGCAGGAACGGCGTGGTGGCCAGGGCGATGGCCGCGCCGAGCAGGGCGGCGTGCCGGGTGGCCTTGTCCTTGAGCGCGGGCAGCAGGAGCGCGAGCAGGGCGGCGGGGAACGCGGCGTCCAGCCCGAACGCGGCCGGGTCGCCGATGTTCCGGCCGACCAGCGCGCCCGCGACCACGGCCACGTTCCAGGCGATGAACAGCGCGACGCCGCACGACCAGTAGGCGGCCTTGGCCTTGCGCGGGTCGCTCTGGGCCAGCGCGAACGCGGTCGTCTCGTCGATCAGCAGGTGGCTGCCGACGAGCCGTGGCAGCAGGCCCTTGCCCAGCACGTCGCCGACCGCCAGACCGAACGGCAGGTGGCGGATGTTGAGCAGGAGGCCCGCGAGCACGGCGGCGGCCGGGCTGCCACCGGCGGCGACGACCCCGACCGCCATGAACTGCGAGCCGCCCGCGAAGACGAGCAGCGACATCACCACGGGCAGCCACCAGGGCAGGCCCGCGCCGGTGGAGATCGCGCCGAACGAGGCGCCGCTGACCGCGGCGCCGGCGGCTACCGCGGCGACGTCACGCAGCAGCTCGGCATCAAGGGTTCGCCATGTCGAACGCATCGTCTTTTACGATGAACAGTGACAAGGCGTTCGTCAAGCCGAACGATTGGACTGTCATGTCGAACACAGGGGCTCCGCTCGACGTCATCGCCGCCTCGCTGCGCCGTGAGCGCGAGCGCGTCGGGCTGTCGTTGAGCGAACTGGCCAAGCGGGCGGGCATCGCGAAGTCCACGTTGTCCCAGCTGGAGTCGGCGAGCGGGAATCCCAGCGTGGAGACCCTGTGGGCGCTCGGCGTTGCGCTCGGCGTGCCGTTCTCGCGCCTGGTCGACCCGCCGACGCCGCGCATCCGGGTGATCCGCGCGGGCGAGGGTCCGGCGATCTACTCGGAACGCGCGCACTACACCGCGACCCTGCTGGCGTCGTGCCCGCCGGGCGCCCGGCGTGACATCTACATGCTCCAACTGGAACCGGGCCCGGCCCGCGAGTCCGAGCCGCACATGCCGGGAACCGTGGAACACGTGATCGTCAGCACCGGCCGCATGCTCGCCGGCCCGCAGACCGAGCCGGTCGAACTGGGTCCCGGCGACTACCTGCTCTACCCCGGCGACGTCCCGCACACCGCCCAGGCACTCGAACAGGGGACCACCGCCCTACTGGTCTCGGAGCACGCCTAGAACGCACGTTCGAGCGATCAGGCCGGGCGGTCGACCAGCCGATAGACCTCGCATGACACCACGGGAGGTGCACGCGAATGTCGATGCCCAGGACTAACCTGGATCACGTGTCCGACAACCACGCCTTCGGCCTACGCACGCAGGTCGCGCACCGCCAGGCCGAGTTCACCGGGGGCCCCACCATGTCGGACGTCATGGCGGACCTCGACCTGTTCCGCGGCGAGCCCACGAACGCCGTCGCCGTCCTGGCCGCTTGCCGGGCCGAGCAGGACGCCCACCACGACGAACTGTTCAAGCACCTGTGGCGACGATCGTGATCGACGCCTCGGCCCTGATCGAAGCACTGATCGGCGCCGAGCCCGTCCAACCGCTCCGCCACCGCGTCCTGACCAGCGAACTCGCCGCCCCCGAACTGATCACCGGAGAGGTGCTCAATCTCCTGACGCAGAAGCGGCCCGCCGGGAAGTCCGGCGGGCCGCTCGTCACGTCCTGGATTACCAGCCGCGTTCGGCCAGGCGGTGGGGTTCCGGGATCTCGTCCACGTTGATGCCGACCATGGCCTCGCCGAGGCCGCGCGAGACCTTCGCGATCACGTCCGGGTCGTCGTGGAACGTCGTCGCCTTCACGATCGCCTCCGCGCGCTGCGCCGGGTTGCCGGACTTGAAGATGCCCGAACCGACGAACACGCCCTCCGCGCCGAGCTGCATCATCATCGCCGCGTCGGCCGGCGTGGCGATGCCGCCCGCGGTGAACAGGACGACCGGCAGCTTGCCCGCCTCGGCGACCTCGCGGACCAGCTCGTACGGCGCCTGGAGCTCCTTCGCCGCGACGTACAGCTCGTCGGCGGGCAGGTTCTGCAACCGCAGGATCTCCGCGCGGATCTTGCGCATGTGCGTGGTGGCGTTGGAGACGTCACCGGTGCCGGCCTCGCCCTTGGAGCGGATCATCGCCGCGCCCTCGGTGATGCGGCGCAGCGCCTCGCCCAGGTTCGTCGCACCGCACACGAACGGCACGGTGAACTGCCACTTGTCGATGTGGTTGGCGTAGTCGGCCGGGGTCAGCACCTCGGACTCGTCGATGTAGTCCACGCCGAGGGACTGCAGCACCTGCGCCTCGACGAAGTGACCGATGCGGGCCTTGGCCATGACCGGGATCGACACCGCGGCGATGATGCCGTCGATCATGTCCGGGTCGCTCATCCGGGACACGCCGCCCTGCGCGCGGATGTCGGCTGGCACCCGCTCCAACGCCATGACGGCGACGGCGCCGGCGTCCTCGGCGATCTTGGCCTGCTCGGCGTTGACCACGTCCATGATCACGCCGCCCTTGAGCATCTCCGCCATGCCCCGCTTGACGCGGGAAGTGCCGGTGACCTGGGTGCCGGCGTCGGGTGAAGTGGTCACGACCAGCCTTTCTCGAAGTAGGGGGCGAACACCACCATGGTACGGCCGACGTGGACCGCCGAAGCATGCCAATCAGGCACGTTCTCGGCAGGCCACTTCCACTTCCTTCGCAGGTAGTGGTGCACGCCACCCGCCGGCTTGGCGGCGGGCCGGTCGACGACGCGGCGACGTGCGGCTGAGGTGGGCGCGGCCTCCGTCCGGATTCCTCCTGCCGGGTTGGGTGTGGCCGCTTGGGGTTGTCCCCCGCGCCCCACGGGTGTGAGATCGAACACTAAATACTTGTGGAGGGTGGTCCCAATGGGCAGCAAACACTCCGACAACGGCCACTCGGCAGGCGCGGTCGCTGTGGACGACCCGGCCAAGGTCCGCAACGTCGTGCTGGTCGGCCCGTCCGGCTCCGGCAAGACGACGCTCGCCGAGGCCCTGCTCGCCAGCACCGGCGTGCTGACCCGACCAGGATCGGTCACCGAGGGCAACACGGTGTGCGACCACGACCCCGCCGCGGTGCGCCAGCAGCGGTCGGTCGGTCTCGCGGTCGCCCCGGTCCAGCACGGCGACATCAAGATCAACCTCATCGACACGCCCGGCTACGCGGACTTCGTCGGCGAGTTGCGCGCCGGCCTGCGCGCGGCCGACGCGGCGCTGTTCGTGGTCAGCGCGGCGGAAGGCGTCGACCCGGCCACGGTCGCGCTCTGGGAGGAGTGCGCGATGGTCGGCATGCCGCGGGCGGTCGTGGTCGCCCGCACCGACCACCAGCGGGCCGACGTGCCGGGCGAGATCGCCGCGTGCCAGGCGGCGTTCGGCGCGGGCGTCGTGCCGCTGTACCTGCCCGACGGCGACGGGCTGGTCAACCTGCTCACCACCGACGACCCCCGCTTCGAGGAGGAGCGCAACGCGCTCATCGAGGGGATCATCGCGGAGAGCGAGGACGAGACCCTGATGGACCGCTACCTCGGCGGCGAGGAGATCGACCAGGCGACGCTCGTCGCGGACCTGGAGACGGCGGTCGCGCGCGGCTCGTTCCACCCCGTGATGCCGGTGTGCGCGTTGACCGGTCTCGGCCTGCCGGAAATGCTCGACGGCATCGCCCGCGCGTTCCCCTCTCCCCTGGAGCACCCGCTGCCCCAGGTCACCGGCGTGGACGGCATCCCGCAGCCGCGCCTGGCCGCCGACCCGAACGGCCCGCTGGTGGCCGAGGTCGTGCGCACGGCGGTCGACTCGTACGTGGGCCGGGTGTCGCTGGTGCGCGTGTTCTCCGGAACGCTGCGCCCCGAACGCCCGGTGCACGTGTCGGGTCACGGCATGGCCGACCGCGGTCACGAGGACCACGACGTGGACGAACGCGTGGCGCACGTCTACTCGCCGCTGGGCGCGAACCTGCGCGAAGTGCCGTACTGCGTGGCGGGCGACCTGTGCGCGTTGACCAAGCTCGGCTCCGCCGAGACCGGCGACACGGTGTCGGCTCCGGAGAAGCCGCTGCTGGTGGCGCCGTGGGAGATGCCGGAACCGCTGCTGCCGGTGGCCGTCGTCCCGCGCAGCCGCAGCGACGAGGACAACCTGGCGCGCAACCTGGGCAAGCTGGTCGCGGGCGACCCCACGCTGCGGCTGGAGCGCAACGCCGAGACCCACCAGCTGGTGCTGTGGTGCATGGGCGAGGCGCACGCGGACGTCGTGCTGGCGCGGTTGCGCGCAGGCGGCGCGGAGGTCGACACCGAGCCGGTGCGGGTGGCGTTGCGGGAGACGTTCGCGAGCCAGGCCAAGGGCCACGGGCGGCACGTGAAGCAGTCCGGTGGGCACGGCCAGTACGCGGTGTGCGACATCGTGGTCGACCCCCTGCCGCGCGGGTCCGGCTTCGAGTTCGTGGACAAGATCGTCGGCGGCGCGGTGCCCAACCAGTTCATCCCGAGCGTCGAGAAGGGCGTGCGGGCCCAGCTCGAACGCGGCCTGTCGGGCGGCCACCCCGTGGTGGACGTCCGCGTCACGCTGGTGGACGGCAAGGCGCACTCGGTCGACTCGTCGGACGCCGCGTTCCAGACCGCCGGCGCGCTGGCGTTGAAGGAGGCCGCCGCGAACGGCAAGACGTGCCTGCTCGAACCCGTCGACGAGGTGACCGTGCGACTGCCCGACGACCACCTCGGCACCGTGCTGGGAGACCTGTCGAGCCGACGCGGCCGGGTGCTCGGCACGGAGGCGGAGAGCCCGGGGTACACGGTGATCCGCGCCGAGGTGCCCGCCACCGAACTGCTCCGGTACGCGGTGGAACTGCGCTCGCTGACCTCGGGCACCGGCACCTACACCCGCCGGTTCAGCCGGTACGACCCGCTCCCCCAGGCGTTGGCGGCGCAGAGGTGAGCTGGGCGCGCAACGCGTCGAGGTCGCCCAGCACCCAGGCGTCCGCCAGCAACCCGCCGCGCGCGGTGAAGAAGGCGGCGCCGCTGTAGTCGACGAGCGCGCCGGTCCCGGGCACGCCGAGCAGCACCCCGCGGTGGTGCCCGGTGTAGCGCAGGCGTGCCGCGGCGGCGTCGCCCTCGACCACGAGCGCGGTGACCTCGTTGTGGAAGTCCGGCACGGCGGCGCGCACCCGGTCGCGGTACGCCCGCCAGCCGGACCGCCCGCGCACGGTGTCGCCGAGCGAGCCCCGGAACGTGAAGTCCGGGGCCAGCAGCCCGTCGACCACCGAGTCGTCCCAGCGGTTCCACGCGTCGGCGTAGAACCGCTCCACCAGCGCCCTCACGTGTTCTGGGGGAAGCCGAGGTTCACCCCGCCGTGCGACGGGTCGAGCCACCGGCCGGTGACGACCTTGGTGCGGGTGAAGAAGTGCACGCCCTCGGGCCCGTACGCGTGCGAGTCGCCGAACAGCGAGTCCTTCCACCCGCCGAACGAGTAGTACGCGACCGGCACCGGGATGGGCACGTTCACGCCCACCATGCCGACCTCGACCTCGTTCTGGAACCGCCGCGCCGCGCCGCCGTCGTTGGTGAAGATCGCCGTGCCGTTGCCGTACGGGTTGGCGTTGACCACGTCCAGCGCGTCGTCGTACGTCGCCACCCGCAGCACCGACAGCACCGGCCCGAAGATCTCGTCCCGGTAGAGCGCCGTGTCCGTGCCGACGTGGTCGAACAGCGTCGGCCCGAGCCAGAACCCCTCGGCGGCGCCGTCGATCGCGTGCTGCCGGCCGTCCACCACCAACGACGCCCCTTCGGCCTGTCCGTTGTCTACATAGGACAGCACGCGATCGCGGTGCGCGCCCGTGACCAGCGGTCCCATCTCGCAGCCGGGCCGGCGGCCGTCGCCGACGTGCAACTTCTCCATCCGGTCCACGACCTTGGCCACCAGCTCGTCGCCGACCGGGTCCACCGCGACCACGACCGAGATCGCCATGCACCGCTCGCCCGCCGAGCCGAAGCCCGCCGACACCGCCGCGTCCGCCGCCAGGTCCAGGTCCGCGTCCGGCAGCACGACCATGTGGTTCTTCGCGCCGCCCAGCGCCTGCACGCGCTTGCCGTGCCGCGTGCCGGTCTCGTAGACGTAGCGCGCGATCGGTGTCGACCCCACGAACGACACCGCCTTCACGTCCGGGTGCTCCAGGAGCCGGTCCACGGCGACCTTGTCACCGTGCACGACGTTCAGCACGCCGTCGGGCAATCCGGCCTCGGCGAACAGCTCCGCGATGAAGTTCGCCGCCGAGGGGTCCTTCTCCGACGGCTTGAGCACCACGGCGTTGCCGCACGCGATGGCGTTGGGCACGAACCACAGCGGCACCATGGCCGGGAAGTTGAACGGCGAGATCACGCCGACCACGCCCAGCGGCTGCTGGATCGAGTACACGTCGACCCGGGTGGACGCGTTCTCGCTGAACCCGCCCTTGAGCAGGTGCGGGATGCCGCACGCGAACTCCACGGCCTCCAGCGCGCGCTGCACCTCCCCCGCCGCGTCGGACAGCACCTTGCCGTGCTCGGCGGTGACGATCGCGGCCAGCTCGCCCTTGCGCGCGTTCAGCAGCTCGCGGAACGCGAACATCACGTTCGACCGCTGCGTCAGCGACGCGCTGCGCCACAAACCGAACGCCTCGCGCGCCGCAGCCACCGCCGCGTCCACGGTGGACTCGTCGGCGAAGTCGACCCGGCTCGCCACCTGCCCGGTCGCGGGGTCGAACACGTCACCGGAGCGCGCGCTCTCGCCGTTCCAAGGCTTGCCGCCGATCCAGTGCGAGACCCTGCTCGTGTTCACAGCACGTCCTCCAGGATGCCGAGCGCTTCCTCGACCTCGTCCTCGGTCAAGCTCATCGGCGGCGCGAGGCGGATGACGTTGCCGTACAGGCCGCCCTTGCCCACCAGCAGGCCGCGTTCCCGCGTGCCCTCCAGCACGGCGACCGCCCGCGCCGCGTCCGGCGCGCCGTCCGGGCCCACCAGCTCGATGCCGATCATCAAACCCTTGCCGCGCACGTCGCCGACCGAGGGCCGGTCCGCCGCGATGTCGCGCAACCCGTCGATCAGCCGTTCGCCGAGCTTGGCGGCGTTGGCCTGCAGGTCGTGGTCGAGCAGGTAGTTCAGCGTGGCCAGGGCCCCCGTCGTGGCGATCGGGTTGCCGCCGAACGTGGACAGCGAGTTGGCCGTCAGGCAGTCCATCAGGTCGCCGCGCGCGACCACGCCGCCGATCGCGAGGCCGTTGCCGAGGCCCTTGGCGAACGTCATCGCGTCGGGCGTCACGCCGTGCGACCGGATGCCCCAGAAGTGCTCCCCGGTGCGGCCCCAACCGGTCTGCACCTCGTCGGAGACGAAGAGGATGCCGTACTCGTCCAGCACCTCCTTGAACGCGCCGAACAACCCGTCCGGCGGCGAGGAGAACCCGCCGACGCCCTGGATCGGCTCGGCGATCATGCACGCCACGTCGCCCGCGGTGGTCGTCTCGATCACCTCGCGCAGGTCCGCGACGCACGCCTTGACGTAGTCGGCGTCGGAGAGGTCCTTGAACGGGCTGCGGAACCGGTAGCCGCCGTGCACCCAGCTGACCTTCACCGGGCTGAGCGAGGACGCCGACCAGCCCCGGTTGCCGGTGATCGCGACCGTGGCGAACGCGCGGCCGTGGTAGGAGTTGCGCAGCGCGAGGACCTGGTCGCTGCGGCGGAACTGGGTGGCCAGCATGAGCGCCGTCTCGTTGGCCTCGGTGCCGGAGTTGGTGAAGAACACCTTGGCGTCCGGGATGCCGGACAGCTCGGCGATCTTCTCGGCCAGCTCGACCTGCGAGCGGATCAGGTAGAGCGTGGAGCTGTGCAGCACGCCGGTCGCGAGCTGGGACCGGATCGCGTCGGAGATCTCGGCGACGTCGTAGCCGACCGCGTTGGTCAGGATGCCGGCGAAGAAGTCCAGGTAGGTGCGCCCTTCGCGGTCGGTGACGCGGCGTCCGCTCGCGCTCGCCAGCTCGATCGGGCGCTCGTAGTAGAGGGCCATCCAGTCGGGCATCACCGCGCGGTGCCGGGCGAGCAGCTCCTCGTGTCCCATCGCGTCCTCCGGTCGTAGGTCCCTCCCGTGGAGTGTGGTCGGCGGCGCGGAGGGCCGCCATGGACAACCTGTACCGCTTTCCGGCCCGGCGGATTACGTTGTGTCCATGTACCCCACGGTTGCCGAAGCGCTGGCCCTGCCCGTGGTCCGGCGCGGCGAGCCCGCCGTGGTCGCGGGCGCGGCCGGGATGGGCCGCCGGGTGCGGTGGGTGCACGTCGCCGAGGTGGCCGACATCGCGCACCTGCTGCGCGGCGGCGAGCTGGTGCTGACCACCGGCATCGCGTTGCCCGACGACCCGGACGGGCTGCGCCGCTACGTCGCCGACCTCGCGTCGGTCGGCGCGTCCGGGCTGGTCGTCGAGCTGGTGCGGCGGTGGAGCGACGCGGTGCCGGGCGCGCTGGTCGCCGCCGCCGAGCAGCACGAGCTGCCGCTGGTCACGTTGGCGCGGGAGACCCGGTTCGTGTCGGTGACCGAGGCCGTGGTGTCGCTGATCGTGGACGCGCAGCTGACCGAGCTGCGGGCGGCCGAGCAGGTGCACGAGGCGTTCACCGCGTTGACCGTGGCAGGCGCCGAGCCCGCCGAGGTGCTGCGGGAGGTGGCCCGGACGGCCGGGCTGCCGGTGGTGCTGGAGACGTTGGGGCACGAGGTGCTGGCCTACGACGCGGCCGGTCAGGACCCGACCGCGCTGCTGGCCGACTGGGGCCAGCGCTCACGCGCGGTGGCCGTGTCCGAGCGGACCGCCTACCACGAGCAGGCCGGGTGGTTGGTGACGGTGGTCGGCGCACGTGGCGCGGACTGGGGCCGGCTGGTGCTGCTGACGCCCGAGCAGCCGCCGCACCGGCACGTCGTGGTGGCCGAACGGGCCGCGTCGGCGTTGGCCGTGCACCGGCTGGTGGCGCGGGACCGGGAGTCGTTGGAACGGCAGACGCACCGGACGCTGCTCACGCAGCTGCTCGGGCAGCCGCCGCACGACCTGCCGACGCGGGCGGCGGCGCTCGGCGTGCCGCTGGAACGGCGGCAGCTCGTCGGCGTGGCGATCCGGCCGGGGACGGCGAGCGCGCCCGCGCAGGCGTTGGCGTCGCAGGAGGTGCTGCGGGACCTGGCCGAGGCGACGGCGTTGGCGGCGCGGCGGGTGACCGTGCCCGCGCTGGTGGGCGTCGTGGACGACACGAGCGTGCGGGCGTTGCTGTCGTTGCCGCCGCAGGCGGGGTTGGACGGCGTGCTGCGGCGGTTGGCGCGGGAGGTGCACCGGCGGGCGGCGGCGACGCAGCACGCGTTGCCGGTGGTGGTGGCCGTCGGCACGACCGTGACCGCGGTGCCGGACGTGCGGCGGTCGTTGGGCGAGGCGGCGCACGTGGCGGGTGCGGCGCTGCGGTCGCCGGGGACCAGGCTCTACCACCGGCTGGACGACGTGCGGCTGCGCGGGTTGCTGCACCTGCTGCGGGAGGACGAGCGGGTGGTCGCGTTCGCGGACCGTGAGCTGGGGACGCTGCTGTCGCGCGACGCCAACCAGGGCACCCGGTTGGTGGAGCTGCTGCGGTGCTTCTGCGAGCACGGCGGCAACAAGTCCGCCGCGGCGGCGGCCGCGCACCTGTCGCGCACGGCGTACTACCAGCAGCTGAGCCGGATCGAGCAGGTGCTCGGGGTGTCCCTGGAGGACCCGGAGTCCGTGCTCTCGCTGTACGTGGCGCTGTTGGTGCAGGAGATGGGCGAGCGGGATCCTCAGCTACCCCGCCCGCCCACCTGAAGCGACTCAGCCCAGCGGGACCGGCAGCTTGCCGAGCTCGCCGGCCAGGTCGGGCGTCTCGGCCGGGCCGGAGATCGCCGGCTTCAAGGGCAGTTCCGGCAGTTCGGGCAGGGCGCGGGCCTGCGGCGCGAGGACGTCGCCCACGAACGGCAGCCCGGGCGCCTCGGGTGCCTTCAGCGCGGCCGGTGCGGCCACCTTGGGCGCCGTGACGTCCGACGTGCCGCCGGGCAGCGGCACGGGCAGCTTCACGGCCTGACCGCTGAGCAGGTCGGTGACGGGCCTGGTCGCGTCGAGGCCGATCTCGGGGGCGTTGCCGATCTTGCCGATCGTGCCGTCGACGATCTCGGTGGGCCCCTCCGCCGCGGAGGCGGCGGAGGCGAGCAGCGGGGACGTACCAACGGCGAGCAGGGCGGCGGCACGCAGGAGTCCGCGCGTGCGGTATCCGGACACGGTTTTCCTAACCTGGTTGGGGACCTGCAAGTTGACCTACTCCGCATCGACCGGAACCACCCCCACCCTTGACCGCTCGATCAGGTGACTGACGCTCCGTGTCCACACCCCACCCGATCGAGGCACACTGGCTGCGTGGACGAGTTACACAACGGGGTGGTCGGACCGGTGCACGGTCCGGTCCTGCAAGCCGGCGCCATCCACGGCGGCGTGCACGTCCACCCCGCACCACCCGCCCCTATCAACCAACTGCCGCCGGCCGTGCCGCACTTCGTCGGACGTGCGGACGCCCTCGACTTCCTGTCCGCGCAGGTCGATCGCCAGTCCACCCTGCTGATCACGTCGATCGGCGGCACCGCCGGCATCGGGAAGACGACGTTGGCGGTGCACTGGGCGCACCGGGAACGCGACCGGTTCCCCGATGGTCAGCTGTACGTGGACCTGCGGGGCTTCGACCCGCGCGGCCCGATCGACCCGGCCACCGCGGTGCGCGGCTTCCTCGACGCGTTCCAGGTGCCCGAAGAGCGCATCCCGGTGGACCTGGCGGCGCAGGTCGCGCTCTACCGGAGCCACGTCGAGGGCAGGCGCATGCTGATCCTGCTCGACAACGCGCGCGACCCCGACCAGGTCCGGCCGCTCCTGCCGGGCAGCCCCACCTGCGTCGTGCTGGTGACCAGTCGCAATCGCCTCGCCGGTCTGGTGGCACGTGAGCAGGCCAAGCCGCTGGTGCTCGACTTCCTGTCCGGGGTGGAGGCCCGTGAGCTGCTCTCGACCTACCTGGGCGCGGACCGGGCGCGGGCGGAACGCCGGGCGGTCGACGAGCTGGTCGAGCGCTGCGCGCGGCTGCCGATCGCGTTGGCCATCGCGGGCAGCCGGGCGACGACCGAGCCGCACCTGGGCGTCGGCGAGTTGGTGACCGAGATCGCCGAGTTGTCCACCGGGGACGGTTTGGACATCCGGGCGGTCTTCGACTGGTCCTACCGCACGTTGTCCGAGGACGCGGCGAGGTTGTTCCGCCTCTTGGGCCTGCACCCCGGCGCGGACGTCGGGGTGCCCGCGGCGGCGAGCCTGGTAGGCCTGCCCGCGCCGCGGACGCGACGCCTGCTGGGCGAGCTGACCGGTGCGGCCCTGCTGGAGGTGCGCTCAGCCGGCCGGTACCGCCACCACGACCTGCTGCGCGAGTACGCCGCAGAGCGGGCGGCGGAAGAGGAGGCGACGGAGGAGACGCACGCGGCGGTGACCCGGATGCTCGACTGCTACCTGCACGCCGGTTTCGCCGGTGAACGGCAGCTCTACCCCCACCGCGACCCCATCCCCCTCGAACCCGCCCGGCCCGGCGTCGTCCTGCCCGAGGTGCCGGACCTCGGCTCGGCGTGGGACTGGTTCACCGCCGAGCACGGCAACCTCCTGGCGGCGGTGGACCTCGCCGTCCGCGAGGGCTTCACCGGTCACACGTGGCGGCTGCCGTGGGCCTTGTCGTCGTACTTCGGGCGCAGCGGCAGGTGGCGCGACTGGGAGGCCACCCAGCTCGACGCGTTGGCGGCGGCCCGCGCCTTGGGCGACCGCGGGATCGAGGCGCTGGTGCTGTGCGTGCTCGGCCGGGTGTACACGCTCAGCGGGCGGTACCTGGAGGCGGTCGAGGTCCTGAACCGGGCGTTGGCGATCCCCGCCGGGGACACCAGTCGAGCACATGCCCACGAGGCGATCAGCCTGGCGCACGAGCGCCGCGGCGCGGTCGAGGACGCGCACTCCCACGCCCAGCGGGCGGTCGCCATCGCCGATGCCACCGGTCACCGCGCGCGCCGGGTCAACGCCCGCATCCAGCTCGGCCGCGCGCTCGTCGGCGTGGGCGACCTCGACGAAGCGCGCGACCGCTTCCACCAGGTGATCGACATGATGGCCGGCTCCGGCGACCGGATCAGCTACGCGGACGCCACCGAAGGGCTGGGGCGCATCCACCACCGCATCGGCGACTTCGAGGGTGCCGTGGCGCGGTTCGAGGAGGCTCTCGAGTGCCACCGCGACTTCGGTGACCGCTGGTCGCGGGCGTACACGCTGTGCCGTCTCGGCGACTCGCACGCCGCGCTCGGGCGGCACGACGACGCCCGTCGCGCCTGGTGGGAGTCGTGGGAGCTGTTCACCGGGATCGGCCACCCCGAGGCCGATGCGGTGCGCGGGCGGTGGTGAGAGCCCCGCGGGTCCGGGGTCGGGGTACCGGAACCGCGGGGCCGCCCGCCCCCGTTGGCGGATCGTGGCCGCGCGGGACCGTGTCGGGGAGACGTAAGGGCGACACGGTCCCGCGGCGGCTTCTTCCCCCCCGGGCTAGGGGTTCGTGACCCCGAGCGTGTAGCTGCCCGAGCCGCTGTACGCGTGCACGCGGTAGCGGTAGTAGCCGGGTGTGCCGTTGTAGTTGACCGTCTCGCTCGCGGCGGGGCTGTCGCCCTTGGCCACGACCGCCCAGGAACTGCCGTTCCACTTCTCCAGGTAGAGGTCGAAGTCGGTGCCGCCCGGGCCCGCGAGGCAGCCGACGTGCGCGCCCGACACCGTGGACTGGTAGTAGCTGTTGTTCGGCTGGTACGCCTGACCGCCCGCGCCGAGGGAGCCGTTGTAGGTGGTCTCCGAGTTCTGGCAGCCCGTCGGCGGGTCGGGGTCGCCGCCGCCACTGGTCACCAGGGTGAGGCCGTAGACCTGGAGGATCTCGTTGACCGGCTGGAAGTAGGTGGTGCCGCCGGTGCGGCAGTTGCCCGAGCCGCCGGACGTGACGCCCTGCGCCTGGGTGCCGGCCAGCAGCGAGCCGCCCGAGTCGCCCGGCTCCGCGCACACCGTGGTCTGGATCAGGCCGGTCACCGTGCCCTGCGGGTAGGTCACCGACGAGTTGCGGGCCTGGATGGTGCCGCAGTGCCAGCCCGTGGTCGACCCGGAGCGGCACACGGTCGAGCCGACCGGCGCGTCCTGGGAGCCCGCGACCGACACCGTGCCGCCGGAGTAGTTGTTGACCAGGCCGCGCGGGGTGTTGCCCGCGGCGACCTGCACCCAGGCGTAGTCGTTGCCGGGGAAGCTCGACCCGCGGAACGTGCCGCTCGGGTTGGACGTCGACGCGCCCGTGGAGCCGCAGTGCCCGGCGGTGACGAACCCGCCGTTCACGGAGAAGCCGACCGAGCAGCGGGTGCCGCTGCCGATGTTGTAGGCGTTGCCGCCGATCACGTCGATCAGCGGGCGCGGGGCCTCGGTGGTGGCGGCGTACCGGACGGCCGACGCCGCGACACCGGACGACGCGACGAACGCGCGTGCCGCGGCGATGTCGCCGGGGTGCGACTTGACCACGACGGTGTTGGTGGGCAGGTCGACGTACCAGCCGGGCACGGACTTCGGCGCGCGCGCCACGTTCGCGTCCAGTGCAGACTTCACCGCGTCCAGGTCGGCCTCGCTGCGCTGGACGAGCTTCGTCCGCACGCCGCCCTGGTCCACGTCGGACGCGCGGGTCACGCCGACGGTGAGCGTGCCGGACGAGTCGACCCACGCGCCGCCGAACCGGCCGTCCAGCCGCTTGCGCAGGCCGCGCGCGGTGTCGGCGGAGCGCTCGTCGGCGGCCAGCCGGGCACGCGCCTGGTCGGCGTCCAGGCCGAGGTCGCGCTGGATGGCGGCCAGGACCTCGGCCTCTTGGCCCGCGGGCGCCGCCTGCGCGGCGGCGGGGGTCAGGATCCCCGCCGCGACGAGCGCCGCGGCGAGCGCGATCGGTCTCAACAGTGCTGACATGGGGAATTCTCCTCGAAGGAGGGCAGGGATTCCCCGTGAAAGTAGGTCCGCCGATCCGTTCGCGGTAATACCACTTAGGTCATAAGACGCGGTGATGGCCGCCTTGCCCGAGCACGAAGTCCCGGTCCGATGGCCAGGGCGAGCGCCCCGAACCCGGGCCGGGCACCGAGGGCGAGGTCAGACCAACGCCTGAGGCGGCACCGCGCCGTACTCCGGGTGCGCCGGCAACCAGCCCGCGTAGCGCGGGTTGCGCTCGGCGGTCTCCCGGTAGGCCTCGGCGGCGTAGCGGAGCACCTGCGGGCCGAACGCGGCGGCCGGCCCTTCCGGGTCCCAGCCGATCAGGTGCCGCCACCGCAGCGGCGCGCCCGCCAGCGGCATCGCGACCAGGCCCGGCGTGCGGCGGAACGTGGGCTGGCACAGCGCGACCGCGTCGCCGGAGGAGGCCAGGTCGATGCAGCTGTTGATGTCGACCTCGTACATGGTGCGCGGGGTGAAGCCGGCCCGGCTGCACGCGGCCACGAAGCAGTCGCCGAAGCAGCCGTCACCCGGCGTCACGGCCCACTGCGTGTCCTTCAGCGCACCCAGCTCCACCTCGCCCAGCACGGTGAACGGGTGGTCCTCGGGCATCAGCACGAACACCGGGTCGACCGCGATCACGTGCCACGTCAGCCCGTGCTCCGACGGCGGCGGCGCGTCCCCGCACACGCCGACCAGCACGTAGTCCAGCCGGCCCGCGGCGACCATGGCGGAGAGCTCCCGCCCGGACCACGACACCTGCGTGGAGACGTGCGCGCCGGGGTGCGCCTCGGTGAGCCGGTGCACCAGCCCGCCGAGCATCGGGCCGTTCACCGCGCCGACCCGGTACCGGTCGCCGGGCGCGGTGTCGTCGAGCAGGCGCGTCGCGTCCTCCTGCAACCGGGAGAACGCGGGCAGCAGCACGCGCGCCCGCTCCAGCACGAGTTCGCCGAGCACGGTCGGCCGGGCGCCCTTGTGGTCGCGCTCGAACAGCTTGCCGCCGAGCAGACCTTCGATCCGGTGCAGTTGGGCCGTGAGGGCGGGTTGCGCCAGGCCTAAGAGGGAGGACGCCTTCGACAGGCTGCCCGCGTCCGCGATCGCGCAGACGACCCGCAGGTGCCGCAGTTCGAGCTTCATCCAACGGACGTTAGGACACCGCTCACCCGCCAGTCGAGGGCCGGCCGGGACCACGCGCACCGGCCCGGACCAGCGGCTTGAGTGGCAATGGACAGAGTGTGCCCTGATCATGGCAAGCGTGGACACTTTGCCACTGCCCACGCGCGCGGGCCGACCGGAGGATGCCGGGATGGAAATCGCGCCGAACCGCCCGCACGAAGGGTGTTTCACGAGCGTAACAGGGAAGTGACCGATGGCCCTTGACTCCGCAACCCAGGTCACAGCCGATCCCGACGGCCGCGTCGAGCTGCGTGATCATTCCGCGATCGCGGACAGCCCGCACTACAACTCCGACCTGGCGCCGGTGCCGCTGGAGCGGCGCACCTGGTCCACCTACAACTTCTTCGCGCTGTGGATGGGCATGGCGCACAACATCCCCAGCTACACGCTGGCCGCGTCGCTGGTGGCGCTGGGGATGGACTGGGTGCAGGCGTTCCTGACCATCACCCTGGGCAACCTGATCGTGCTGGTCCCGATGCTGCTCAACAGCCACGCGGGCACGAAGTACGGCATCCCGTTCCCGGTGTTCGCCCGCGCGTTCTACGGCATCCGCGGCGCGAACCTGGTCGCGTTGCTGCGCGCGTTCATCGCGTGCGCGTGGTTCGGCATCCAGACCTGGGTCGGCGGCAAGGCGCTGCACGTCATCGTGGGCCGGTTGGCGGGCGAGGGGTGGGTGCACGCGCCGGTCGTGCTGGGCCAGGTGTGGACGCTGTGGCTGTGCTTCCTGGCGTTCTGGGTGCTGCAGATGCTGATCATCTGGCGCGGCATGGAGGCGATCCGCCGGTTCGAGAACTGGACCGCGCCGCTGGTCAGCGTGGGTTTCCTGATCCTGCTCGGCTACGTGGCGGTGAAGGCGGGCGGGTTCGGCCCGATCCTGTCGGAGCCGTCCAAGCTCGGCTGGGGCGTCGACTTCTGGAAGGTGTTCTTCCCGTCGCTGATGGCCATGATCGCGTTCTGGTCGACGCTGTCGCTGAACATGCCGGACTTCACCCGGTTCGGCGGCAGCCAGCGCAAGCAGGTGCTCGGCCAGGTCCTCGGCCTGCCGACCACGATGTCGTTTATCGCGATCGTGGCCATCCTGACCACCTCGGGCGCGATGGCGCTGTACGACGAGGCGATCTGGGACCCGGCGGAGCTGGCAAGCCGGTTCGACAGCACCGCGGTGGTGCTGGTGGCGTTGGTGGCGCTGGTGCTGGCGACGGTCTCGGCGAACCTCGCGGCGAACGTGGTGAGCCCGTCCTACGACTTCTCCAACGCGTTCCCGAAGAAGATCACCTTCGCGGTCGGCGGCCTGATCACCGGCGTGATCGGCATCGTGATCCAGCCGTGGCGGCTGATCTCCGACCCGAGCATCTACATCTTCACCTGGCTCGGCTTCTACGGCGGCCTGCTGGCGTCGGTGGCGGGTGTGTTCGTGGCCGGCTACTGGGTGCTGGCGAAGACGCGGCTGGAGCTGCCGGACCTGTACCTGGCCGGGCGGGGCGCGTACTGGTTCAAGGCGGGCTGGAACTGGCGCGCGGTGGTGGCCACGGCGATCGGCTCGGTGCTGGCGGTCGGCGGCGCGCACGGCGGGCCGTTCCCGGTCGACGGCCTGATCCCGTTCCTCAAACCGCTCTACGACTACAACTGGGTCGTCGGCCTGGTCGGCGGCATGCTCGCCTACCTGGTGCTGGCGCCACGGAGGGAGAACGCGTGAGCAACATCATCCGTGCTGGTCTGGTGCAGCAGAAGTGGACCGGCGACAAGGAGTCGATGATCGCGAACGCGGTCGAGGCGGTGCGCTCCGCCGCGTCGCAGGGCGCGCAGGTGGTGTGCCTGCAGGAATTGTTCTACGGGCCGTACTTCTGCCAGGTGCAGGACGCGGACTACTACTCCTACACCGAGGGCATCCCCGACGGCCCGACCACCGACCTGATGTGCGAGCTGGCGGGGCAGCTCGGCGTCGTGCTCGTCGTGCCGATGTACGAGGAGGAGCAGCCGGGGATCTACTACAACACCGCCGCGGTGATCGACGCGGACGGCACGTACCTCGGCAAGCACCGCAAGAACCACATCCCGCAGGTCAAGGGGTTCTGGGAGAAGTTCTACTTCAAGCCGGGCAACCTCGGCTACCCGGTGTTCGACACCGCGGTGGGCAAGGTCGGCGTCTACATCTGCTACGAGCGGCACTTCCCGGAGGGCTGGCGGGAGCTCGGGCTGAACGGCGCCCGGATCGTGTTCAACCCGTCGGCGACCAGCCGCGGCCTGTCCGAGTACCTGTGGCGGCTGGAGCAGCCCGCGGCGGCCGTGGCCAACGAGTACTACGTCGGCACGATCAACCGCGTCGGCGTGGAACCGCTGGGCGACAACGACTTCTACGGCCAGTCGTACT
Organism: Actinosynnema sp. NPDC037264; assembly: GCF_055603705.1. NCBI lineage: Bacteria > Bacillati > Actinomycetota > Actinomycetes > Pseudonocardiales > Pseudonocardiaceae > Actinosynnema > Actinosynnema sp. NPDC037264. The sequence goes on from NZ_JBVJVK010000018.1 coordinate 45,276, forward strand.
TCGCCGACCCACGGGGGCAGCTCGTGGGTGAGGCGGCCTCCGACACCGAGGAGGAGGTCGTGGTGCGCGACCTGGACATGGACCTGCTGGCCGAGGTCCGGAACCTGTGGGCGTTCTACCGCGACCGCCGCCCCGACACCTACGAAGGGCTGGTGCGGCCGTGAGCATCCTCATCAAGGGCGGCACGGTGGTGAACGCCACCGGCGCGTTCGAGGCCGACGTGCTGGTGGACGGCGAGAAGATCGCCGCGCTGCTCGCGCCCGGCTTCCCCGTGCGGGCGGACGAGACCGTCGACGCCACGGGCAAGTACGTGATCCCCGGCGGCATCGACGGGCACACCCACATGGAGATGCCGTTCGGCGGCACGTTCTCCGCCGACACGTTCGAGACCGGCACGATCGCGGCGGCGTGGGGCGGCACCACCACGATCATCGACTTCGCCGTGCAGCCCAAGGGCTCCTCGCTGCTGTCCACCCTGGACAAGTGGCACGCCAAGGCGGACGGCCGGTGCGCGGTCGACTACGGGTTCCACATGATCGTCTCCGACGTCACCGACACGTCGTTGAAGGAGATGGAGTCCTGCATCGACGCGGGCGTGAACACGTTCAAGATGTTCATGGCCTACCCCGGCGTCTTCTACGCCACCGACGGCGAGATCCTGCGCGCCATGCAGAAGGCCCGCGAGACCGGCGCGACGATCATGATGCACGCGGAGAACGGCATCGCGATCGACCAGCTGGTCGCGCAAGCGCTCGCGCAGGGCCGCACGGACCCGGTCGAGCACGGCCTGACCAGGCCCGCCGAGCTGGAGGGCGAGGCCACCTCGCGCGCCATCACGCTGGCCAAGGTCACCGGCTCGCCGCTCTACATCGTGCACCTGTCCGCCGCGCAGGCGCTGGACGCGGTGACGAAGGCGCGCGACACCGGGCAGAACGTGTTCGCCGAGACGTGCCCGCAGTACCTGTACCTGTCGCTGGAGGACCTGGCCAAACCGGACTTCGAGGGCTCGAAGTACGTCGCCTCTCCCCCGCTGCGGCCCAAGGAGCACCAGTCGGAGCTGTGGCGCGGCCTGCGCACCAACGACCTGTCGGTGGTGTCGACCGACCACTGCCCGTTCTGCTTCAAGGACCAGAAGGAGCTCGGGCGCGGCGACTTCTCCAAGATCCCCAACGGGATGCCGGGCGTCGAGCACCGGATGGACCTGCTGCACCAGGGCGTGGTCAAGGGCGAGATCAGCCTCGAGCGGTGGGTGGAGATCTGCTCCACCACGCCGGCGCGGATGTTCGGCCTGCACCCCCGCAAGGGTGTCATCGCGCCCGGCGCGGACGCCGACGTCGTGGTGTACGACCCGTCGGCGCAGCAGGTCATCTCCGCCGCCACGCACCACATGAACGTCGACTACTCGGCGTACGAGGGCATGGAGATCACCGGCAAGGTCGACACGGTGCTCTCCCGCGGCCGGGTGGTCGTGGACGCCGGCGGTTTCCACGGCGCGGCCGGGCACGGGAAGTTCCTGTCCCGCGAGCTGAACCAGTACCTGGTGTAGGGGGGCACGTGGACTTCGGGGTGGTGCTCCAGACCGACCCGCCCGCGCGGGACGTGGTGGCCGGGCTCAAGGCCGCCGAGGACAACGGCTTCCGCTACGGCTGGACGTTCGACTCGGTCGTGCTGTGGCAGGAGCCGTTCGTCATCTACTCGCAGGTGCTGGCGGCGACGAAGGAGCTGGTCGTCGGCCCGATGGTGACCAACCCGAGCACGCGGGACTGGTCGGTGACGGCGTCGCTGTTCGCGACGTTGAACGACATGTTCGGCAACCGCACGGTGTGCGGCATCGGGCGCGGCGACTCGGCGCGCCGGGTGATCGGGCAGCGGCCCGCGTCGCTGGCCACGCTCGGCCGGGCCATGACCGTGATCAAGGACCTGGCCGAGGGCCGGGAGGCCGAGCACCACGGCACGCCGGTGCGCATCCCGTGGGTGCGCGACGGCAGGCTGGAGATGTGGATGGCCGCCTACGGGCCGCGCGCGTTGCGGATGGTCGGCGAGCAGGCCGACGGGTTCATCCTCCAGACCGCGGACGTGGACATCGCGCGGTGGACGATCGGGACGGTGCGCGAAGCGGCCGTGGCCGTGGGCCGCGACCCGTCGGCGATCACGATGTGCGTGGCCGCGCCCGCGTACGTCGGGACGGACCTGCCGCACCAGCGCGACCAGTTGCGCTGGTTCGGCGGGATGGTCGGCAACCACGTGGCCGACCTGGTCGCGCGGTACGGCGACTCGGGCGCGGTGCCCGCGGCGTTGACCGACTACATCAAGGACCGCGAGGGCTACGACTACGCCCACCACGGCAAGGCGGGCAACCGGTCGGCGGACTTCGTGCCGGACTCGATCGTGGACCGGTTCTGCCTGCTCGGGCCGGCGTCGGCGCACGTGGACCGGTTGCAGGAGCTGAAGGAGGTCGGCGTGGACAACTTCGCGCTGTACCTGATGCACGACGACAAGGACAAGACGCTCGCGTCCTACGGGGACGGGGTGATCGGCCGGGTGTGACCGCGTCCGGGGCGCGCGGCCACCCGCGCGCCCCGGGGTCGATCGCCCCGGTCCGGGGGTGTTGTGCTGGGATGGTCCGCGTTCTCGGGAAGATCAACGAGGAGGGACCCTTCCATGCGCTTGGCACTGACCGCCGCGGTTCTCGGGCTGTCCGCGGGGGTGTTGTCCGGCTGCGGCGGTGACGACGGCGGGCAGAACGCGTCCCCGGCGACGACCACCACCACTGCGGCCACGTCGGAGGCGGCGGAGGAGCCGGAGGCCGAGGGTCTGACCGGCACGTGGGAGCCGATCAACGACAGCCCGATCGCCACCCTCACCATCACCGGCACGACCGCGCGGACCACCGGTGAGCTGGCCTGCCCCGGCACGATCGCCGACGCCGACTCGGCCAAGCCGGCCCTCACCCTGGACTGCACCACGCCGAACGAGGACCGCAAGCGCGGGACGCTGGAGCTCAAGCCGGACGGCTCGGCGCTCGTCGTCACATGGGAGGGGCCCTCCTGGGGCGGCGCGATCGACAGCTTCGAGCGCGCCGGCTGACCTCGCCGGGACCGGAATTGTCGGACCCCCTCGCTAGCGTCGCCGCATGACTCTCCCCACCGCCGCTGACGAGGCCCGTTTCTGGGCGATGCTGGAAGACGCCTGGGCCGGTCTCGGTCCCGGCCCGAACGAGGTGCGCCGCGCGTTGGCCAAGCGCGACGTGTCCGAGGAGGCCTTCGAGGAGGCCGCCGAGCTGGAAGAGCACCTCGAAGGCGTGCTGCGGGCGTTGGCGCGGGCGTGCGAGGGGCTGTCCGCCGAGGAGCTGACCGCGCTGGACCGGGTCGTCGAGCGCAAGCTGTACGACATCGACCGGGCGGACGTCCAGGCGGTCACCGACGGCTCGGACGACGGCTTCCTGTACGCGCGCGGCTTCGTCTTGGCGCTCGGCCAGGAGTTCTACGAAGCCGTGGCCCGCGATCCCCGGGTGGCGGTGGTGGACGCCGAGTGCGAGGCGTTCTGCTACTTCTTCGCCCACGCGCACGCGGACCGGTTCGGGGACTTCCCCGGTACGGGGTCGGGGATCTCCCGGGAATCGTGCTCGAACCCAGCGGGGTGGCCCCGGTAGCCGGTACCGTCGAAGTCGTGATCGACTTCGAGAAGCAGTCCGTCTTCAAGCTGGCGCCGTGCCGGCCGGAGGACATCGCGTCGCAGGTGTCGCCGATCCTGATCCAGGGCGAGCAGATCGTGTCGAGCTTCAAGACGGTCCGGGACTTCGTGGTGTTCACCAACAAGCGCGTGATCGCGGTGAACGTCCAGGGCATGACCGGCCGCAAGAAGGACTTCACGTCGCTGCCCTACAGCCGGGTGCAGGCGTTCTCGATCGAGACGGCGGGCACGTTCGACATGGACGCCGAGCTCGACCTGTGGTTCAGCGGCCTGGGTCAGGTGCGGCTGGAGTTCAAGGGGCACGCCGACGTGCGGTTGCTCGGGCAGATGATCGCGACGTTCATCCTCTAGCCGCGCCGGGGTGACGCCGCCGCCAACCGGTCGTGCCCGCCGGCGGCGACGGCGGACACTCCGCACGCCGGCGGCGGGCACTCCGCACGCTGGTCACGCGGACACGCTGCACGCTGGTGGCGGCGGGCACACCGGTGGCCGGGGTCCGGGCCGGCACGCCCTGCCGGTAGGAGCCCTCAGGCCGCGGCCGATCGGCTCGGCGCCGGTGAGGTCGAGCGTGACCGATGCGGGCACGTGCGCGGCCAGGTCGAGCGTCCCGACGCGGGCAGAGCGCGGCCGGGTCGAGCGTCACCGACGCGGGCACGCGCGCGGCGCGGTCCGGCCTCGCGCGAGGCACGGCGCCGAGGGGTGGTGATCAGCCTGTGCCGCAACGGGTCGAGCGCCGTCACACCTCGTACATCAACGAGTTCCACCGCTCGACGAAGACCTCACGGGGTATGGGCTTCACCGGGTCGTCGTGCGGGTCGATCGGCTCGTCGGTGAGGCCGCCGTACGCGTCCTCCATCCGCCGCCACGAGTAGCGGTGCATCCCACCCGCCGAGGGTAACTCGATCTGCCGGATCGCGATCAGCTCACCCTCGTGCTCCACGGTCTCGTAGAGCGCACGCGCGCCTTCGTCCACCCAGCCCTCGACGTCCACGAACTCGAAGTACGCGCGCGGCCGGTCCGACTCCTCCAGAGCGCGGTAGAAGGCGACGACGTCGTCCATCCGGCTCGAGATCCCGATCATCGGACCGAACGGGTCGTGCCGTCCCACCCGACCAGCGCGTCGGGCAGCACCTCCGCCAACTGCGCCGGGTAGACCGTGGCGTCGGTCGACGCCAGTTCCTCCACCGACCACCACCGGTGCCGGCGAATGGTCCGCTGCTCGATCTCGTTGAACCGCGAGGTGTCCACGTCGACCGCCTCCACCTTTCCGACGAAGAACCACTCGACCGCCGCGTAGTTCAAGCCGTCGAAGGCGAACACGGCGTGCCGCTTCCACACCGGACCGACCAGCTCGTCACCGGAGACCTCGACACCGGTCTCCTCGAACAGCTCCCGCACCGCCGCGGTCCGGACGTCCTCCCCCGGCTCGACCCCACCGCCCGCGGTGAACCAGAACGGCTCGTCCGGCCGGCTCGGGTCGAACCCCTCGAACAACAGCACCCGGTCCTCGACGTCCAGCAGCACGACCCGCGCCGACACGCGCTGGGTCAACGTGGACGCCTCGGCGTCACCGCCGGGTTCGGCGATCTCGAAATAGGACGGCGTCGGCGCGGTGCCCGCGAGCCGCAACCACCGCACGGACCGACGCCGGCGCAAGGCCAACGTGTCGCGCACGGCGTCATTGTGCACCCGACGGGCCAGCACCACCCGCTGTTCCGCATCGGACAGCTCGGCCGCCAGCGCGGGCTCCAGGACGGACCGGTCGAGCGCGTCCAGCAACGCCGACAACCGGTTCTCCGCCGCCTCGCGGTCCGGCCGCGCCGACCGCTCGGCCCGGTCCGCCGCCGCACGCAGCTCCGGCTTGCCGCACACCGCCGCCACCGCTCGCGTCACCACCGCGCGCCGCGCCAGGGCGGCGTCCAGCGCCGCCCAGGCCGCGTCCGTGCGCACGTGCAGCCGGTCGAGCCGGTTGGCCGTGCCGAGCGTCCACGGGCCGACCAGCACGGCCAACGCCAGCAACACCAGGAACGTCGTCGCGACGCCGGAGCTCGTCACGCCTCACCCACCCGACGCGGGTCCGCCGCCATGGCGCTCTCGTACACCCGCACCACCTGGTTCGCGACCACCGACCAGTCGAACATCATCACCCGCTGCCGCGCCGCGTCCACGTAGTCCGCCCGCCGGCCGGGGTCGGTCAGCAGCTCCCCTAACGCCCGGGCCAGCGCCGACGAGTCGCCCACCGGGGTCAGCACGCCCGCCTTGCCGTCGTCGAGCACGCGGCGGAACGCGTCGAGGTCGCTGGCGAGCACCGCCGCGCCCGCCGACATCGCCTCGGTGAGGATGACCCCGAAGCTCTCGCCACCGGTGTTGGGCGCGCAGTAGACGTCCACGCTGCGCAGCGCGCGCGCTTTCGTCTCGTCGTCCACCATGCCGAGGAACACCATCCGCGACGCCAGCTCCGGCCCCGCCTGCTTGCGCAGCTCGTCTGCGTCGCCGCGACCCACCACCAGCAGCCGCACGTCCGGCGCGTCGAGCTCGCGGAACGCCTCGAGCAGCACCGGCATGCCCTTGCGCGGCTCGGTGAACCGGCCGACGAACCCGACCGTGCCGCCGGGTCGCGGGTAGCCGTCCAGGGGCGTCGCGTCGGCGAAGAACCCGACGTCGACGCCGTTGGGGATCTCCACCGCGTCACCGCCGAGGTGCTCCACCTGCACGCGGCGGGCCAGCGCGGACACCGCGATCCGGGCGGTGATCTTCTCCAGGAACGGCTGCAGCACCGCCTGGAACGCCGAGAGCATCTTCGAGCGCGGCGTCGACGTGTGGAAGGTGGCCACGATCGGGCCGTCGGCCACCATCAGCGCCAGCATCGACAACGACGGCGCGGTCGGCTCGTGCAGGTGCAGCACGTCGAAGTCGTGCTCGGCGATCCACCGCCGCACGCGGGTGAACGACACCGGTCCGAACGAGAGTCGCGCCACTGAACCGTTGTACGGGATCGCGACCGCCCGACCGGCCGAGGTGACGAATTCCGGCACCGGCGTGTCGTCGTCGACGGGCGCCAGCACCTCCACCTCGTGCCCGAGGCCGCGCAGCGCGCGCGCCAGGTCGACCACGTGCGCCTGCACTCCCCCTGGCACTTCGAAGGAGTACGGGCAGACTATGCCGACCTTCACGCGGATTCCCCCCGGCGGGCCAGGACCCGGCGCAGCGCCTTCTGCCTGCTCTCCGGCAGGTCGGCCAGCCACAGCTGCTGCATCATGTGCCAGTCGGTGGGGTGCGCGGCGATGTCGGCGGCGAACACGTCGGCCATCTGCTGGGTCGCCGCGGGCACGCCCGCCGTGCCGGGGACCCGGATCGGCGGGTGCAGCCGGATGACCCAACCGTCCTCGGTGAACCAGAGGCCGGCCGGGATCAGCGCCGCGCCGGTGGTCGCGGCCAGGTGCGCGGGGCCGGCGGGCATCATGGTGCGCTCGCCGAAGAACGTCACGGGCACGCCACCCGCGGTGAGGTCGCGGTCGGCGAGCAGGCAGACGACCTGGTTCGCCCGCAGTCGTTCGGCGAGCACGAGCGCCGGGTTGCGGTCGCCGCCCGTCAGCGGCACGACCTGGAAGCCCAGGCTCTCCCGGAACGCGATGAACCGCCGGTACAGCGACTCGGGCTTGAGCCGCTCGGCGACGGTGGTGAACGTGCCGCAGTGCCCGACCAGCCAGACGCCCGCCATGTCCCAGTTGCCGCAGTGCGGCAGCGCGATGACCGCGCCGCGTCCCTCGGCCAGCGCCGCGTCCAGGTTCTCGACGCCGGTCATCGTCCGGTCCAGCTCGGCGTAGAGCTCCCGCTGGTCCAGCGACGGCATCCGGAACGCCTCGCGCCAGTACCGCGCGTAGGAGCGCACGGCCAGCCGGACCAGCTCGTCCAGCTCGGCCTCGCCCGCCTGCGGCACGACCCGGCGCAGGTTGGACCGCAGCTGCCGCACGCCACCGCCGCCACGCCCGGCGGCCCGGTCGGCGACCGCGTCGAACAGCGCCCGCGCCGCCCTCTCCGGCAGCAGCCGCACCAGGCGCCACCCGGCCGCGTAGCCCAGGTCGACCAGGGTGCCCTTGATGTCGCGAGCGGTCACGTACCGAGCTCCTTCGCGGCGCGGCTCACGGCCAGGATGCGCTGCACCACGGTGATCGACACCAGCGCGGCCAGCAGGTACAGCGCCACCGGCAGGACGTAGGGCACGCCGAGCCCGTGCAGGCCGACGCCGACCAGGGCCACGATGAACCGCTCGGCGCGCTCGGCCAGCCCGCCGTCGGCGGAGAGCCCGGACGCCTCGGCCCGGGCCTTCACGTAGGACGTGACCTGGGCGCCGACCAGCGAGACCAGGGTCGCCGCGGCCAGGCCGTGCTCGCCCGCGCCGAACGCCCACCAGGCGATGGCGGCGAACAGCGCGCCGTCGGCGATCCGGTCGCAGCTCGCGTCCAGCACGGCGCCGAACTTCGTGCCGCCGCCCTGCGCGCGCGCCATCGCGCCGTCGATCAGGTCGAACAGCACGAACACGGTGACCAGCGCCGCGCCGGTGAACAGCTGCCCGCGCGGGATGAACCACAGCGAGACGGCGACGGAGCCGACGGTGCCCAGCACCGTGACGGCGTTCGGGGTGAGGCCGCGGCGCAGCAGCCACGCGCCGATCGGATCGGTGACGCGCGAAACGGACGCGCGGGCGAAGATGTTCAGCATGGGGTGGCGGGGCACCTACCGACGGGGACGAAGTGGTCACCGGCAGCCTAACCACCCAGCTCAGCCGAGCTTGCGGTGGTCCCTGGAGATGTGCTCCAGCAGGTCCTCCAGCGCGTCGCCGCGCACCGCCAGCCGTTCGAGCCTGCCGAACAGGGCCAGGTACTCGCGCACGTCGTGCGGGTCGGTGATGGTGGCGTTGCCGGTCAGCACGCTCAACGTCACCACCCGCTCGTCGTACACCTGGAACCCGTGCAGGGCCACCATGTTCGCGTCCGCCGTCCACGGCACCACGCCGAGCTGCACATTGGGTCTTCGGACGATCTGCACGAGGTGGTCGATCTGCTCGCACATCAGGTCCGCGGACCCCATCCGCCAGCGCAGCGCGCTCTCGGCCAGCAGGAACACGAACCGCTTGCCCAGGTCGTCCATCCGGGCACGGCGGCTGCGCAGGGTGGCGATCGCCGTGTCCTGCTCGTGCAGGGGCATCGTGTTGTGCACGACCCGCAGGTAGTTCTCGCTCTGCAGCAGCGCGGGCACACCCGCGTTCTGGAAGAAGCGGCTGGTGGTGGCACGGGCCTCGATGCGGGCCACGGTCTGCTGGTGGCGGTGCGCCCCGCGGTGCAGCACCACGCGGCGGGTCTCCGCCTCGGCGTGCAACTGACGGGCCAACTCCACCAGCTCGACCCTGGTCTCCCTGGTCGCGGACAGCTCGGCGACCAGGCGCTCCACGTCGGTCACGGACGGGAGGAGCATGCCGTTCTCGATCTTCGACAGCTTGGACTGGCTCATCCCGGTAGCGCGCGCCGTGGCCGTTCCGGTCATCTTGGCCTCGGTGCGCAGCCTTCGTAACTCGCGCGAGAGCCGTTCTCGGGCCAGCCGCGAACGCTCAGGTGCGGTCATGCAACGCACCGTATCGACGCTCACCCCTCTTGACGATCGGCCAGGAAGGTGTCTGAGGCCGCGCCGGCCGTCGCCCGGGGTGATCTGGGACACGTCGGCGGCCGTTTCGGCGAGCGCACGTGCATCCAGTCGTGCAGGTGCGCTTGCAGCAGGTCCCGGGCCTGCGGGTGATCGTCCTGGCGGCCGGCGGGCCGCCGCGGGCCGGGGTCAGAACGAGACGCGGAGCAGGACCAGGTCCTTCTGCACCAATCTGATCTCGACGCCGGTGATGTCGGACCGGGCCAGCTCGGTCGTCGCGGTCGGCCGGGTGGTCGAGCCGGGACCGGCCGTCCAGGTCGCGACCCGCACCGCGGCGCCGTCGGCCAGGAGCACGTGCAGGGAGTAGGCGAACACGGGCGGCGGCGGCCCGTCCGGCACGGCGTAGGAGCACAGCACGTCGATCCGGGTGCCCCACGGCTCGTCCACCAGCCGCACGCTGGCCGTCACGGGGCTCGGCATGGTCTGGTGCAGCTCGACGTCGGGCGGGGGCGTCGGCGTGGTGGTCGAGGTGGCCGGGACGGTGGTCGCGGCGACGGGGGCGGTCGGTCGCACGGCCGTCGCGACCGCCGCCCCCGTCAACGCCGCCACGACCAGCGCGGCGGCCACCAGGACCCGCGCGCGCCACCGTCGCGCCCGCTCCGCGGCCAGCAGGCCGACGAGCACCGCGGGCGGCGGCTCGGTGGCCGCGGCCTCGGGTTCGAGCAGGTCGAGCGCACGGTCACGGGGCACCGCCGAGAGGATGCCGGGCACGCCCGCGAACGACGCGACGTCACCCGAGCACTCCGGGCACCCCGGGAGGTGCCCCTCGAACTCCCGCCGTTCGCCGGGCGACAGCGAACCGAGGACGTACGCGGCACCCCAGTCCCGGTACGGATCGACTGGCGAGCTCAACGTCCGGTGACCCCCTTCTCCTCCAGCGCCACCCTCAGCGCCCGCAGACCGTAGTGCAGCCGGGACTTCACGGTGCCCTCCGGCAGGTCCAGCGCGACGGCCAGCTCGGCGACCGACTGCCCCATGTAGTACGCACGCACGATCACCGCGCGGTGCTCCGGCGTCAACTGGGTGAGCACGTCGGCCACCAGCCAGGCGTCCAGCGCGGAGTCGCTGTGGTCGTCGCGCGCCCGTTCGGGCAGCCGTTCGGACCCGATCTCCCAGCGCGCGCGTGCGCTGCGGCGCTCGTCGATCACCACGTTGCGCGCCACCGTGTAGAGCCACGCCCGAGCCGCCGTCGCGCCCTGTTCGAGCACCTTGGGGTTGCGCCACGCCCGCAGCAGCGCTTCCTGCACCACGTCGCGGGACAGCTCGTCGTCCCCGGTCAGCCGGCGCACGTACCGCCACAGGGCGGGCGCGTGCTCGTCGTGGAGGGAGCGCAGCAGGGCGATGTGAGTGTCGTTGATCGCGCACCTCCTCGGCTAGTCGTGGAGCAGCGGTTCCCGGGTCGTGCCCAGCGGGGTCGGGCCCGCGAAGGCGGGCGGGCGCTTGGCGAGGAAGGCCGCCGTGCCCTCCCGCATGTCGTCGGTGGTGAACGCCTCCCGGAACGCGTCGAGCTCGAGTGCCAGGCCGGCGGCGACGGTCGTGCCGTTGGTCGCGTTGACCGCGGCCTTGGCCAGCGACACCGCCGTGGCCGAGTTGCCGGCGACCCGGCCGAGCACGGCGCGTGCGGCGGTGAGCATCTCATGGCGGTCGTCGAACACCGCGTTGACGAGCCCGAGCCGCAGTGCCTCCGGCGCGTCGACGTGCCTGCCGGTGTAGATCAGCTCGCGGGCGACCGCGGGCCCGACCAGGCGCTGGAGCCGGACGCAGCCGCCGAAGCCCGGGATGAGGCCGAGCACGACCTCGGGCTGGCCGAACACGGCGTTCCGGGTCGCGTAGGCGAAGTCGCACGCCAGCACCATCTCGCACCCGCCGCCGAGCGCGTAGCCGTCCACGCACGCGACGACGGGGCACGGCGCCTCCTCCAGCAGCCGGGTGACGCGTTGGCCGAGCTCCCCGAACCTCGCGCCCTCGTCCGGCGTCATCGCGGCCATCTCGCGGATGTCCGCGCCCGCGATGAACGCCGGACCGGGCGCTCCGGTGAGGATGATCCCCCGCGGCGCCGGTCCGGTGAGGACGCCGGACAGGAAGTGGTCGAGTTCGGCCAGGACGCGGCCGGACAGCGCGTTGCGCGCCCGCGGCCGGGACACGGTGACCGTCGTGACGCCGTCCTGCTCTTCGACGACCAAGGTCGAGTAGTCCACGAAGTCTCCTCACGAGTCCCAGATGGCGCCGAACGCGGGCACGCCCCGCGCTTCCAGCTCCTCGACGACGTGCCAGGTGGTCTTCTTGTTCGAGATGCAGATGACGGCTTCGGCGTCGAACTCCCGGTGCGCGCGCAGCGCCAGCTCCACCAGGTCGGGCTTGCCGTCGCGGACGGTGTCCCAGACCAGCGCGTCCGGCTGCACGGCCTCGATCTCGTCGACCAGTTCGTCGCCGTAGGTGTCGCGGGGTGTGCGGGTGGACCACACCAGGCGCGACGGCGTCTCCCGCGACAGCAGGTGGGGCAGGCACGGCCCGATGCCGCTGCCGGTGGCCACCCACACCACCCTGGTGAACAGCTTGTCGATGTTGCCGACGCCCGCGGTGGGCACGCCCTTGACCCACAGGTGGCTCGGCAGGTCGTCGATGAGCGAGCCGGTCCAGTCGCCCGCGCGCGAGATGGTGAGCCGGAACCCCGTGCGGCCGGGCGTGGGCACGTTGGCGAACGAGTGCCACTCCAGCAGCGGGTGGCGGCTCACCGCGGTGGAGGAGCCCGCGAACGGCGTCACGCCGTAGTCGAACGACACCAAGGCGACGTGCCGCGACGGGCTGGCGATCCGCACCGGCACGCGACGCAGCCGCGTCCACGGCAGCGCGACGCTCGCGACGACCAGCAGGAGCAGCCAGAACTGGGTCGAGCCGACGAAACCGGGCTGCCGGGAGGAGTGCGCGGCGAACAGGGCGAGCACGGTCCAGCCGGCGAAGCGGTGCACGCGCTCGAACACGTCGTGCCGGCGTGCGCGCAGGGCGGGCAGGGCGAAGACCACCATCGCGACCATCAGGGCGAGGATCGTCCACGTGAGCGGGTCGGGTCGGACCACGGCGAGCGCGGTGAACCACGCGGTGGCGCTGAGGGCGGCGCCCACGTGCAGGCCGCCGAAGTGGTAGACCTTGCCCAGCGTCCAGCGGACCCGCAGCGGCCACGTCGTCGGCGCGCTCGTGGCGAGCCGGAACAGCAGGTTGATCACGTGCTGCTGGCGGATCAGGACGGCCAAGGTGACGTTGGCGACGACCAGGTCGGCGAGCGCTCGCGCGTCGTCCACCCCGAACGCCGCGATCACGTTGACCAGGACGACGGCGGCGGCGAGCCGGTTGTGGTGGGTGAACGGTCGCTTGCGGAGCCTGAGCCCCAGCGCGGACGGGGTGTCGGTGCGCGTGGTCGTCATGCGACGGTCACCAGCGACGACAGCGCGGCCCGGTCCACCTTGCCGCGCGCGGTCATCGGCAGGTCGTCCACCGCGACGACCAGCGACGGCACGCAGTAGTACGGCAGGGCGCCCGCCACCGCGTCGGTGGCCGCCCGGGGGTCGACGGAGGCGGGGCTGACGAACCCGACGAGCCTGCCGTCGTGCAGGACGGTGGTCGCGCGGGCGCAGCCGGGCGTGGTCTCCAGGGCGGAGGTGACCGCGTCCAGCTCGACCCGGAAGCCCCGGACCTTGACCTGGTCGTCGGTGCGGCCGTGGTGCTCCAGCTCGCCGTCCGGCGTCCACCGGCCCAGGTCGCGGGTGCGGAACATGAGGTGGTCGCCGCCGAGGAACGGGTCGGGGCGGTAGCGCTGGGCGGTCAGCACGTCGTTGCCGAGGTAGCCCGCCGTGACGCAGGCGCCGCCCGCCCACATCTCGCCGACCTCGCCGATCCGGCACGGCCGCAGGTCCTGGTCGAGCACGTAGACCGTGCTGTTGGGCACGGGGCGGCCGATGGTGAGGCGGCCCGTCGCCGGGTCGTAGCGCTGCACGGTGTTGACGATCGTGACTTCGGTGGGGCCGCAGGCGTTGTGGAACGCGGCGCGGGCGGACCAGGCGTCGGCCAGGGGCTTGGGGCAGCGTTCTCCGGCCACGGCGACGGTGCGCACGTCGGGGCACGCGTCGGGGTCCACTGTGGACAGGACGCCCGGTGTCGCGATGAGGACGGTGGCGGTTTTCGCCGTCTCCCCGATGTCCCGGCCGCGGATGACGGACGTGGCGCCGTGGGCCAGCGCGCCGAACAGCTCCCACACCGCCATGTCGAACGCGATGTTGAGCAGTTGCGCGACCCGGTCGCCCGGTCGGATGCCGAGGTCGCCCGGTGCGGTGAGCAGGACGTTGCACAGGTTCGCGTGGGTGACGCGGACGCCGTTGGGCACGCCGGTCGTGCCCGAGGTGAAGATGACGACGGCCGTGTCGCCGGGCTCCGCGCGCGGCGGGCCGACGCGGCGGTCCGGGAGCGCGTCGAGGGCGAGGACCTTCGGCGCGGCGAGGCCGCGCACGTGCCGGGCGTGCTCGTCGGTGGTCAGCACGACGTCGATGTCGGCGGTGCGGATGACGTGGTCGAGGTGGGCCTTCGGCGTGATCCGCACGTCCTGCGGCACGTACGCCGCGCCGACCTTGAGCACCGCGAGGATGCCGACGACGAGGTGGACCGAGCGCGTTAAGAAGACGCCGACGTGATCACCGGGGTGCACGCCCGCGTCCAGGAGTTCGGCGGCGACCACGTTCGCGCGGTGGTCGAGCTCGCCGTAGGTCAGGCAGACGCCCTCGTGCTCGACCGCCCGCGCGTGCGGCGATCGTGCCGCGTGCGACTCGAAGGCGTGGTGGATCCGGCGGAACGGCGGTGTCGCACTCGGGCCGCGGCCGAATCGGCGGAACAGGGGGCGGTCGTCCGGGGGCAGCGCCAGCACAGCGTCGGGCTCGGTCATGGCCGTCACAGGGTGTGCACCTCTCGTCAGCCGGGCGTGGACACCCGGTCTGAACGAGACAGCCCCACCGTCCGTTCAAGCCGAACCCAAAAAAGGTTGAACTTTCTCCCATCCGCGTGTCGAACACCCGGCGCCCGCGTGTCGAACGCCCAGGACCGGCAGGTCGAACACCCAGGACCTCCGAGTCGAACGCCCGGGATGCGGCCGTCGAACGGGCCGGGCCGTCGACGTCACCCAGTCGAGACGGGCGGGTGCACCCGGTCCAGGAAGTCCCGCGCCAGGGCGACGACCTCGTCGCGGTCGGTCTCCAACGCCCAGTGACCGCCGTCGAGCAGGTGCAGCTCGGCGTCCGGCAGGTCGCGGAGGTAGGCCCGTGCCGCGCCCTCGGGCATGTAGCCGTCGTGCGGACCCCACACGATGAGCGTCGGCGGTCGGTGTTCGCGCAGGTACGCCTGCTGCCGCTCGAACCAGTCGAGCGTGCTCACCTGGTCGGCCAGCAGGTGGACCAGGTTCCGCCGTCGCTCGGGCGTGCCCAGCAGCGCCCAGGACAACGTCCACAGGTCCGGGGAGACGCGCTCGACCAGCCGCTCGGGGATCTCGCCGACGAACTCGTCGCGGAAGCCGTCCGCGCTGACCGCGGCGTAGAGCCTGGACGTCCCCTCCTCGGTCGGGTCGGCCCAGTACTCCTTGAGCGGGCGGTACTTCGGGCCGTGCTGGTCCTCGTAGACGTCGCCGTTCTGGATGATCAGGGCGGCGACCCGCTCGGGCGCGTGCATGGCCAGCCGCAGCCCGAACTGGGAGCCGTAGTCGTGCAGGTAGATGGCGTACCGGGTGAGGCAGGCCTCCTCGGTGAACCGCCGGAGGAACTCGGCGTAGCCGTCGAAGGTGTAGGAGAAGCGCCTGCGGTCCGGCGTGCCGCTGTACCCGAAGCCGGGGTAGTCCGGCGCGATCAGGCGCCACCGGTCGCCGAGCGCGGCCATGAAGTCGCGGTACTGGAACGACGAGCACGGGTAACCGTGGGGCAGCAGCACCACCGGGGCGTCCGGTGGCCCTGCCTCGCGGTAGAAGATGTCGGTCCCGTCGACCTGCATCGTCCGATGGGCCACCGGGGCGGGCGTGTTCGGTGAAGTCACCCTTGTCCCGTTGCACGGGTCGCTCCCGGGTAAACCTCACCCGGCCCGGGTCAGTCCGCGCCCGCCCAGGCGTCGGCCAGGAGCTGCCTGGTCTCGCCGAGCAGTTGCGGCAGGACCTTGGTGTGGCCGATCACGGGCATGAAGTTCGCGTCGCCGCCCCAGCGCGGCACCACGTGCTGGTGCAGGTGGGCCGCGATGCCCGCGCCCGCCACCACGCCCTGGTTCATGCCGACGTTGAACCCGTGCGGCGAGGCGGCGGACCGGATCACCCGCATCGCCTTCTGGGTGAACGCGGCGAACTCCGCCGTCTCGGCCGGGGTCAGGTCGGTGTAGTCGGGCACGTGCCGGTACGGCAGCACCATCAGGTGGCCGGGGTTGTACGGGTACAGGTTGAGCACCGCGAACACCAGCTCGCCGCGCGCCAGGATCAGGCCCTCGGCGTCGTCCAGCCCGATCACCCGGCAGAACGGGCACCCCTCGGGCTCGTCGCCGACGGCCTTGCCCTCACCGCGCACGTACGAGAGGCGGTGCGGGGTCCACAACCGCTGCAACGCGTCGTCGACCCCGACCCCGTCCTGCTCCTCGTACTGGTCGGTCACTGGACGAGGTCCGCCGTGGGCGAGGCGTTCTCCCGCCGCGCCACCCAGTCGACCACCGTCTCGACGGCGCGCTCGACCGGCACGCCGTTGATCTGCGTGCCGTCGCGGAACCGGAACGACACCGCGCCCTGCTCCACGTCCTTGCCGCCCGCGAGCAGCATGAACGGCACCTTCTGCGTGGTGTGGTTGCGGATCTTCTTCTGCATCCGGTCGTCGGAGGCGTCGACCTCGACCCGGATGCCCTTCGCCTTGAGCTCCTTGGCCACCGCGAGCAGGTGGTCGACGTGCTCGTCCGCGATCGGGATGCCCACCACCTGCACCGGCGCCAGCCACGCCGGGAACGCGCCCGCGTAGTGCTCGGTCAGCACGCCGAAGAACCGCTCCACCGAGCCGAACAGCGCGCGGTGGATCATGACCGGGCGCTGCCGGCCGCCGTCCGGGCCGGTGTACTCCAGCCCGAAGCGCTCGGGCAGGTTGAAGTCGACCTGGATGGTGGACATCTGCCAGGTGCGGCCCAGCGCGTCCTTGGCCTGCACGGAGATCTTCGGCCCGTAGAACGCCGCGCCGCCCGGGTCCGGCACCAGGTCGAGGCCGGAGTCCTCGGCCGCGACGCGCAGCGCCTCGGTCGCCTGCTCCCACACCTCGTCGGAGCCGACGGACTTCTCCGGGTTGCGGGTGGACAGCTCCAGGTAGAAGTCGTCCAGGCCGTAGTCGCGCAGCAGCCCGAGCACGAAGCCGAGCAGCGACTTCAGCTCGTCCTGCACCTGGTCGGGGGTGCAGAAGATGTGCGCGTCGTCCTGCGTCATGCCGCGCACGCGGGTCAGGCCGTGGATCACGCCGGACTTCTCGTACCGGTAGACGCCGCCGAACTCGAACATGCGCAGCGGCAGCTCGCGGTAGGACCGCCCGCGCGACTTGAAGATCAAGTCGTGGAACGGGCAGTTCATCGGCTTCAGGTAGTAGTCCTGGCCGGGCTTGCGCAGCTTGCCGTCGTCGTCGTACTCGGCGTCGAGGTGCATCGCCGGGTACATGCCGTCCTTGTACCAGTCGAGGTGACCGGACGTCTCGAACAGGTTGCCCTTGGTGATGTGCGGCGAGTAGACGAACTCGTAGCCCTCTTCGGTGTGCCGGGCGCGCGAGTAGTCCTCCATGGCCTTGCGGATGATCCCGCCACGCGGGTGGAACACCGCCAGGCCCGAGCCGATCTCGTCCGGGAAGCTGAACAGGTCGAGCTCCACGCCCAGCTTGCGGTGGTCGCGCCGCTCGGCCTCGGCCAGCAGCTCCAGGTGCGCGTCCAGCGCCTCCTGCGACTCCCACGCCGTGCCGTAGATGCGCTGCAGCTGCGGGTTCTTCTCGTTGCCGCGCCAGTACGCGGCGGCGACGCGGGTCAGCTTGAACGCCGGGATGTGCTTGGTCGTCGGCACGTGCGGGCCGCGGCACAGGTCGCCCCACACCCGTTCGCCGGAGCGCGGGTCGAGGTTGTCGTAGATCGTCAGCTCGCCGCCGCCGACCTCCATCACCTCGGCGGTGTCGACATCGCTCTTGATGTCCACCAGTTCGAGCTTGAACGGCTCGGCGGCCAGCTCGGCCTTGGCGGCGTCGACCGACTCGACCACGCGGCGGTTGAACCGCTGCGCGCCCTTGATGATCGACTTCATGCGCTTCTCCAGCGCCTGGAGGTCTTCGGGCGTGAACGGCTTGTCGACCCGGAAGTCGTAGTAGAAGCCGTCCTTGACCGGCGGGCCGATGCCCAGCTTGGCGTCGGGGAACTGCTGCTGCACGGCCTGCGCCAGCACGTGCGCGGCGGAGTGCCGGATCACGCTGCGGCCGTCGGCGGTGTCGGCGGCGACCGCCTCGACCTCGACGTCGACCTGCGGGGCCCACGACAGGTCGCGCAGGTGGCCCTCCGGGTCGCGCACGACCACGACGGCGTCCGGCCCCTTGCCCGGGAGTCCCGCTTCACGCACCGCCGTCCCCGCGGTGGTCCCCGCCGTCACCACCACGCGCGGTGGGTTCGGGGCGGCTGCGGGGCGCGGTTCGGACACGGTGACTCCTCGGTGTGCGTCGGTCCTTTGCCCGAGATGTTATCGGTGCTCACCGAGTCGTTTTCCGGCGCACCGGGTCGGCCGGTCCGGTTTCCCGCGCATCACCCGGTCGGGTGGGTGCTCAGCCGCGGATCAGGGCGGGCAGCGCGTCGGCCGAGGTCACGGCACGTCCGGTGGTGCGCTGGTAGCGGCGGACGAGGTCGCGGTGGCGCACGCGGTGGCCGAGCCTGCGTTCGACGGCGAGCAGCGGGTTGCGGCGCGGCGGCGGGAAGGTCGCGGCGAGGTCGGCGAGCAGGGCTCGGCGGTCGACGCCGGCGGTCTTGAGCACCCACGCGACGCCGGGGTCCAGGGCGGTGAGGGCGAGGGCCAGGTGTTCGGGGCGGTGCTCGCGTTCGCGGCGGGCCAGGGCGAGGCGCAGCGACGCCGAGTAGGCCGCTTGGGCGTCCAGGCCGAGCGGCGGGGTGAGGCGGGCGCAGCGCGCGCGTGCCTTCGCCGCGCCGAGCGGGAGCAGCGGCTCACGGCCCGGCGGCCGGTCCAAGGCGGGTGTGCCGCCCAGCAGCCGGTCGAGGTCGACGCCCAGCGGTGCCAGGACGGCCCGATCCACCGCACCGCCCGCGCCGAGCGGGGCCGCGAGGTGGGCGGCGTGCCGGATGGCGTCCGGGGTCGCGCCGTGGCGGAGCAGGACTGCGGCGACGGTTCCGCCGGTCGGGGTGCCGCCCGGGGTCGGTCCGCCTGCGGTGGCTCGGTCGGCGAATGGGGTCGCGCTGGGCGGATCGTCGGTGGGGGCGCTGTCACCGACCGGACCGGCTTCACCGTGGCCGGCGGCGGTGGGGCCGGAGTCGGCAGGGCTAGCGGCGAACGGACCGGTCGCGGCAGGGCCGGTGGCAGTCGGGCCAGTGGCGAACGGACCGGCGGCGGTAGGGCCAGCGGCGAGCGGATCGGTGGGGGCAGGACCGGCGGCGAGCGGACTGGTGGCGAGGGAGCCGGTGGCCAGGGCGGCCAAGAGGTGCTCGCTGCCGGTGCGCGGGTGGCCGAGTTCCAGGGCCAGCTTGAGCGCGCGGCCGATGGTGCGGTTCAGGTCGGGGTGGTCGCCTCGGAACACCGGTCAGTCCTCTCGGCCGTACTTGCGGTGGACGGTCTGCTTGGTCACGCCCAGGCGGGTGGCGATGTCGCGCCACGACCAGCCGGCCCGGCGGGCGGCGGCGACGTGCTCGGCTTCCAGCTGTTCGACCAGTCGGCGCAGGCGGGCCACGGCGCGCAGCCCGGCGTCCGGGTCGGAACCGTGCGCGGCCTGGTCGAGATCGGCGATCGAAGCCATGTCGTCAACATATGCTGACGCTCGACCGATCGTCAACACATGCTGACGGCAGGTTCACAGCTGACGAACAGCCGACCATCAGGCTCTGCTCAGGTCGGTCGCGCACCATGGCGGACACCAGCACGGGAGAGCAGGAGTTCCGCCATGTCAGACCCGAACCAGCCACCGCACGCCGACCCCGACCCGGCGGACCGGACTCCCCCCGCACCGCCCGCCGCGAACAAGCCGCCCGCCGACGCCACCACACCCATGGCCACCACACCCATGGCCAGCCCGACGCCGGACCCCACCCACCCGAGCCCGACCGGCGCCCCTGGCCAACCGGCCGCGCAGCCCGCAGACGCGCAGCCCGCAGACGCCGGCGCACAACCCGCCGCTGCCTCGCAGCCCGCCGCCGGCAAGCAAGCCTCCGCGCAGCCCACCGCCGAACAGCCCGCAGCCACCGACCAAGCGTCCGGCCGGCCCACCGCTGCCGACCAACCGGCCGCTGCCGCCCACCAGGCACCCGGCGCGCCGCACCCCGGCCACTACCCGCCACCGCCCGGCAAGGGCGCGGCGGTCGGCCGGGTCGTCAAGCACCGCGCCACCCAGCTCGTCGCCGTCGGCCTGCTCGGACTCGTCCTGGGCGGCGGGATCGTGGCGTTGGCCGACCGCGACCACCACCCCCGCTACGGCGTCGGCTCCGACCGGCCCGGGCACTCGCGGTTCGACGAGCGCGGCGACCGGCCAGACCGGGGAGACCGGGGAGACCGACCAGACCGGGGCGAGCGGGGCGAACGCGGTCCGGACCGCGTGCCGGACCGCGACTTCGAGCGCTGAGGTCAGGACAGGAAGCCGCGCAGCAGCAGGGCCGTGCCGTCCAGGTGCTCGGCCATCGCCCGCCGCGCGGCCTCCGGGTCGCCGGCCAGGATGGTGCTCACGATCACCTCGTGCTGGTCGTTGGAGTGCGCCAGGTTCGGCGGCAGCAGCGGTATCCGGTCCAGCAGCGCGTTGACCCTGGTCCGGGCGTCGGCGACGGCCGCCGTGAGCGACGGCGACCCGGTCGCCTCGGCGATCGCCAGGTGCAGCCGCGAGTCCTTGCGCCGGTAGGAGTCCACCGACGCGTCACGGCACTCGGCCAGCCGCGCCAGCAGGTTGCGCCGTTCCACCGGGCCCAGCGCACGACCCGCCGCGCACTCCGCCGCGCCCGTCTCCACCGCCGCACGCAGCGTCAACGCGTCCGCCAGCTCACCGGGGTCGACCCGGCGGTCCGGCGCGACCACCGGCAACGGCGAGTTCACGAACGTCCCGCCGTACCGGCCGCGCCGCGACTCGACGTACCCGGCGTCCTGCAGTGACCGGATCGCCTCCCGCAACGTCACCCGGCTGACACCCAGCCGGGCCGCCAGGTCACGCTCCGCAGGCAGCCTCTCCCCCGGACCCACGACGCCGAGCCGGATCGCCTGCACGAGCCGCTCCACCGTCTCCTCGAACGCGTTGCCCGCCCGCACGGGGCGGAACAACGCGTCCCGCAGCGGCATCACAGCGGTGTCACGTAGGCACCGGCGATACCGCCGTCCACCAGGAAGTTCGACGCGGTGATGAACGACGAGTCGTCACTGGCCAGGAACGCCACCGCCGCGGCGATCTCCGCGGGCTCGGCGAACCGGCCCAGCGGCACGTGCACCAACCGCCGCGCGGCCCGCTCCGGGTCCTTCGCGAACAGCTCCCGCAGCAACGGCGTGTTCACCGGTCCGGGTGACAGGGCGTTCACCCGCACCCCCTGCCGGGCGAACTGCACGCCCAGCTCGCGGCTCATCGCCAGCACACCGCCCTTGGACGCGGTGTACGAGATCTGGGACGTCGCCGCGCCCATCGTCGCCACGAACGACGCCGTGTTGATCACCGAACCGCGACCGCGCTCGAGCATGTGCGGGATCGCGTGCTTGCAGCACAGGTAGACCGACGTCAGGTTGACCTTCTGCACCCGGTCCCACGCCTCGATGCCCGTGGTCAGGATGGAGTCGTCGTCCGGCGGCGAGATGCCCGCGTTGTTGAACGCGACGTCCACCGAGCCGTAAGTGTCCACAGTGGTCTGGTACAGCGCCGACACCTGCTCCTCGTCGGTCACGTCGACCTGGACGAACAGCCCGTCGACCTCGTCGGCCGCCGCCTTGCCGGACTCCGCGTCGACGTCCGCGACGACCACCCGCGCGCCCTCGGACGCCAGCCGCCGCACCGAGGCCAGGCCGATGCCGCTGCCACCGCCGGTGATCACGGCAACCCGGCCCTCAAGTCGCTGAACCATGTCTCTCCCAATCAGTGAGCGATGAAGACGTTCTTGGTCTCGGTGAACGAGTCGAGGGCGTCCGGCCCCAGCTCGCGCCCCAGCCCGGACTGCTTGAACCCGCCGAACGGGGTCCAGTACCGCACCGAGGAGTGCGAGTTGACCGACAGGTTCCCCGCCTCGACGGCCCGCGAGACGCGCAGCGCCCGCCCCACGTCCCGCGTCCAGATCGACCCGGACAGGCCGTAGGCGCTGTCGTTGGCCAACCGCACCGCGTCCTCCTCGTCGGTGAACGGCAGCACCGCCACCACCGGGCCGAAGATCTCCTCGACGGCGGCGCGGTCACCGGGCGCGACGGGCGCCAGCACCGTGGGCGGGAACCAGAAACCCGCGCCCGACGGAGCCGAGCCGCGGAACGCCACCGGCGCGTCGGCGGGCACGTAGGACGCGACCTTCTCCCGGTGCGCGGCCGAGATCAACGGCCCCATCTCGGTGGCCTCGTCACCCGGCGCGCCGACCACCACGCCCTTGACCGCGGGCTCCAGCAGCTCCATGAACCGGTCGTAGACCGACGCCTGCACCAGGATCCGGGACCGCGCGCAGCAGTCCTGGCCCGCGTTGTCGAACACCCCGTACGGCGCGGTGGCCGCGGCGCGCTCCAGGTCCGCGTCGGCGAAGACGATGTTGGCGGACTTGCCGCCCAGCTCCAGCGTGACCCGCTTCACCTGCTCCGCGCAGCCGGCCATGATCTGCTTGCCGACCCGCGTGGAACCGGTGAACACGACCTTGCGCACGTCCGGGTGCGTGACGAACCGCTGCCCCACCACCGGCCCCGCGCCCGGCACCACCTGGAACACGTCGGGCGGCAGGCCTGCCTCCAACGCCAGCGAGGCCAACCGCAGGGCGGTCAGCGGCGTCAGCTCGGCCGGCTTGAGCACCACCGTGTTGCCCGCCGCCAACGCGGGCGCGAAGCCCCACACCGCGATCGGCATCGGGAAGTTCCACGGCACGATCACGCCGACCACGCCGACCGGCTCGTGGAAGGTCACGTTCAGCCCGCCGGGCACCGGGATCTGCTTGCCGAACAACCGCTCCGGCGCGGCCGAGTAGTAGTGCAGCACGTCGCGGACGTTCCCGGCCTCCCACCGCGCGTTGCCGACGGTGTGCCCGGCGTTGAGCACCTCCAGCGCCGCCAGCTCCTCCACCGCGCCGTCGACCGCCTCGGCGAACCGCCGCAGCAGCCGGGCCCGGTCGCCGGGCGCGACCGCGCGCCACGCGGGCAGCGCCGCCGACGCGCGGGCGATCGCCGCGTCGGTCTCCTCCAGCGTCGCCAGCGGCACCGAGCGGACGACCTCCTCGGTGGCCGGGTTGATGACGTCGAAC
Organism: Actinosynnema sp. NPDC037264; assembly: GCF_055603705.1. Lineage (NCBI taxonomy): Bacteria > Bacillati > Actinomycetota > Actinomycetes > Pseudonocardiales > Pseudonocardiaceae > Actinosynnema > Actinosynnema sp. NPDC037264. The sequence continues at coordinate 68,343 of NZ_JBVJVK010000018.1, forward strand.
GTGGTCACTTCGCTCCCCTGTCCCGTGCTGCCCGGTCCCGACCCGCGCCGACGAGCGCGGCGAACAAGCGGTCGTCCTCGGTGTCGGCCTCCGGGTGCGACTGCACGCCGAGCACGAACCGCGCGCCCGGCAGCTCGACCGCCTCCACCGTGCCGTCCGGCGCGCTCGCGACCACCCGCAGGCCGTCGCCGAGGACGTCCAACGCCTGGTGGTGGTGGCAGAACACGGTGGTGGCGAGGCCGACGATCCCGGCGAGCGCCGAACCGGGCGCGACCGCGACCCCGGTGTGCTCGAACACGCCGGGCGCCGGGTTGTGCCCGTCGACGTGCTGGACCAGCGTGCCGCCCAGCGCGACGTTGAGCACCTGCATGCCGCGGCACACCGCGAGCAGCGGCAGGTCGAGCTCCAGCGCCGCGCGGGCCAGGCTCAGCTCGACCTCGTCGCGCTCGGGCCGCGCCGGTCCGGTGCGCGGGTCGCGCGGCCGCCCGTACCGCGCCGGGTCGACGTCCGCGCCGCCCGCCAGCACCAGGCCGTCGAGGAAGGCGGCGCTGTCGGCGTCCCACGTGCCGACCGGCGGCAGCAGCACCGGGTTGCCGCCGGCGCGCACCACGGAGTCGAGGTAGTCGCGGTGCAGCACCGCCGCCTCCACGTCCCAGACGCCGAACCTCGCGCGTTCCAGGTACGTCGTGACGCCGATCAACGGCCGTGCCCTAGAGCCGTTCGAAACCACGGATCCGCTCCCAGTCCGTCACCGACTTCTCGAACGCGGCCAGCTCCACCCGGGCGGCGTTGAGGTAGTGCTCGACCACGTCCGCCCCGAACGCCTCGCGCGCGAGCTCGCTCTTGGCCAGCAGGGAGGCGGCGTCGCGCAGCGTGGCGGGCACGGTCGGCTTGTCGGAGGTGTAGGCGTTGCCGGTGAACTCCTCCTCCAGCGGCAGCTCGTTCTCCACGCCGTGCAGACCGGCCGCGATCAGCGCGGCGACGGCCAGGTACGGGTTCACGTCCGCGCCCGGCACCCGGTTCTCGAACCGCAGCGACTGGCCGTGCCCGACCACCCGCAGCGCGCACGTCCGGTTGTCCCTGCCCCACGCCACCGCGGTCGGCGCGAAGCTGCCCTGCGCGTACCGCTTGTAGGAGTTGATGTTCGGGGCCAGGAAGTAGGTCAGCTCGCGCAGCGCGGCCAGCTGGCCCGCCATGAAGTGCTCCATGAGCTCCGACCTGCCGTGCCCCTCGGCGAACACCGGCTCGCCGTCGGCCGAGCGCAGGCTGAGGTGGATGTGGCAGGAGCTGCCCTCGCGCTCGTTGTACTTCGCCATGAACGTCAGCGCCTTGCCCTGCTGCGCCGCGATCTCCTTGGCGCCGGTCTTGTAGATGCTGTGGTTGTCGCAGGTCGCCAGCGCCTCGGTGTAGCGGAACGCGATCTCGTGCTGGCCGGGGTTGCACTCGCCCTTGGCCGACTCGACCACCATGCCCGCGCCCGCCATGTGGTTGCGGATCGCGCGCAGCAGGGGCTCGACGCGCGCGGTGCCCAGCAGCGAGTAGTCCACGTTGTACTGGTTCGCCGGGGTGAGGCCGCGGTAACCGCGGTCCCAGGCGTCCTCGTAGGTGTTGTCGAAGACGATGAACTCCAGCTCCGTGCCGACGAACGCGCGCAGCCCCCGTTCGGCGAGCCGGTCGAGCTGGCGCTTGAGGATCTGGCGCGGCGAGGCGACCACGGGCGCGCCGTCCTCCCAGACGAGGTCGCACAGGACCAGCGCGGTGCCCTCGTGCCACGGCACGCGGCGCAGCGTGGACAGGTCGGGCCTCATCACGAAGTCGCCGTAGCCGCTGTCCCACGAGGACATCGCGTAGCCGCCGACGGTGTTCATCTCCACGTCGACGGCCAGCAGGTAGTTGCAGCCCTCGGCGGAGTGCGGCAGGACCTCGTCGACGAAGTAGCGGGCGGCGCAGCGCTTGCCCTGGAGGCGGCCCTGCATGTCGACCGCGGCGACCAGCACCGTGTCGATCTCCCCGGCGTCCACGAGCACGCGCAACTCCTCCACGGCGAGCATCCGCAGTACCTCCAAAGGTATGTCAGCGAGCCATTGGACGCCTCATCTTGACACCTTCGAGTGAAGGCCGCCACACCCTCGCCGCCCGACCCTTCCGGCGGAACGGCTGTTGACACGATCCGGTGACGCGCGCCACTCTCCCTGCAAAGGAGCGCGACTGACCCATTAGGGAGCGCAGATGGCCAAACACGTCGAGTACGAGAAGGTGGGCAGCGACTACCTGGAGCACCGGCAGCTCAAGCGCGGCGCCGCGGGCTGGGTGCTGTTGGCGGGCCTGGGGGTCTCGTACGTCATCTCCGGCGACTTCGCCGGGTGGAACTTCGGGCTCGCCCAGGGCGGCTGGGGCGGCCTGCTGGTCGCGACGATCCTGATGGGCGCCATGTACACGTGCATGGTGTTCGGCCTGGCGGAGCTGGCCGCCGCGCTGCCCGTGGCCGGCGCGGGGTACGGCTTCGCGCGCCGTGCGCTGGGACCCCTGGGCGGTTTCGCGACCGGTGTCGCGATCCTGGTCGAGTACGCCATCGCGCCGGCCGCGATCGTCGTGTTCATCGGCGACTACGTGCAGGCGCTCGGGCTGTTCGGGCTCACCAGCTCGTGGCCGGTGTACCTGGTCTGCTACGCGATCTTCGTCGGCGTGCACCTGTACGGCGTCGGCGAGGCGCTGCGGCTGATGTTCGTGATCACCGGCGTCGCGGTGGTCGCGCTGATCGCGTTCGTGGCCGGGATGATCCCGAAGTTCGACTCGGCCAAGCTGTTCGACATCGGGGACGGCGGGTTCCTGCCGTTCGGCGTCACGGGTGCGCTGGGCGCGCTGGTGTACGCGATCTGGTTCTTCCTCGCGGTCGAGGGCGTGCCGCTGGCGGCCGAGGAGGCGCGTGACCCGAAGAAGGACATGCCGCGCGGCATCATCGGCGCGTTGGTGGCGCTGCTGGTGTTCGCGGCGCTGATCCTCGTGTTCGCGCCGGGCGGTGCGGGTTCGGCGGCGTTGATGTCGTCCGGCAACCCGCTGCCCGAGGCGGTGCGCGCGGCCTACGGCGGCGACAACGTGCTGGCGCAGGTCGTGAACTACGTGGGCCTGGCCGGGCTCGTGGCGTCGTTCTTCTCGATCATCTTCGCGTACTCGCGGCAGCTGTTCGCGCTGTCCCGGGCGGGCTACCTGCCGCGCTGGCTGTCGAGGACCGGCAAGCGCAAGACGCCGTACCTGGCCCTGATCGTGCCCGGCACCATCGGGTTCGTGCTCGCGGCGATCCTGAAGAGCGGCGCGACGCTGATCAACATCGCGGTGTTCGGGGCGGCGCTGTCGTACGTGCTGATGATGGTGTCGCACATCGTGCTGCGGGTGCGCGAGCCGGGGTTGGCGCGGCCGTACCGGACGCCGGGCGGCGTCGTGACCACCGGGGTGGCCCTGGTGCTCGCGGTGGCGGCGGTCGTGGCGACGTTCTTCGTGGACGAGCTGGCCGCCGGGATCACCGCGGGCATCGTCGTGGTGGCGCTGGCGTACTTCTGGTTCTACAGCCGCCACCACCTGGTCGCCGCCGCGCCGGAGGAGGAGTTCGCGGCCATCGCGCAGGCCGAGGAGGAACTGAAGGACTGACCGTAAGCACGTTCAACCGATCGTGTAAGGCAAGTCCTTCCGGCCGTGGGAATCCCTTGACAGCAAGGGTTCACCCCACGACGGAAGGACGATCATGAAATACCGCACGGTGACGGTCGGCTCGGCGGTCGCGGCACTGCTCTTCGCCACCACGCCCGCGATCGCCGCGCCGACCTTCGAAGAGCAGGTTTTGGCCCTGACAAACGGGGAACGCTCCGCAGTGGGCTGCCCGGCCCTCGCCTCGAACGCCCAGCTCGCCGCCGCCGCCAAGCGGCACAGCGACGACATGGCGCGCACCGGCAACTTCAGCCACACCGGCACGGACGGCAGCACAGCGGGGCAGCGCGTCACCGATGCGGGGTACCACTTCCGGCTGATGGCGGAGAACATCGCCGCTGGTCAGGGCACGGCCGAGGAGGTCGTGCGGTCCTGGATGAACAGCGAGGGCCACCGGGCCAACATCGTGAACTGCGAACTGCGCGACCTGGGCGTCGCCCACGCCGTGGACGGCAGCAACAAGGTCTACTGGACGCAGGACTTCGGCGTCACGGGCTGACACGTCACCGGCTGACACGTCACGGGCCGGCGCGTCACGAGGCAGGCGCGTCACGGACTGGCCTTCTGGGACACCGACGAGACGACCTCGACGGCGCTGCCCTCGCCGAGCAGCTCGGCCCCGACCACCTTCGTCAGCAGGCCCTGGACCTTCACCACCAGCCCGCGCCGCCCGGCGAACGCCGCCAGGTTCACCGGACTGCCCTCGGTGAAGGAGATCTCCTTCAGGTTGGGCAACCCGGCGATCGGCGCCAAGGCCCGCGCGTCCCGCGCGGAGCCGACCACCAGCCGTTCCAACCGCGACAGCCCGGCCAACGGCCGCAGGTCGAACACCGTCGTGTGCGCCAGGTCCAGCTTCACCAGGTTCCGCAACGCCGCGATCGGTCCGATGTCGAGGGTGCCGCACTTGCGCAGCACCAGGTGCAGCAGCGTCCCGGCCCACCGCTCGACCGCGTCGACGTCCACCAGGGGCGCGTCCTCGATCCGCAGCTCCCCCGGACCCGCCAGGAACGCCAACGGGTGCAGGTCGCGCAGGCCGCGCACGCTCGCCAGCTTCAGCACCCGCAACCCCCAACCACGCTTCAGCGAGGCCAGCTCGGTGGCGTCGCAGCCTCCGATGAGGTTCAGGCGGGACAGGTCCGCCCTGCGGCGCAGGCCGTCGAGACCGGTGGTCTCGGCGGCCGTCGCGCGGACCGAGCGCAGCGCGGGCAGCAGCCCGAGCGGCGCGAGGTCCAGCCTGCCGGGGCGCACGATCCTCAGGTGCGTCAACGACGGCGTGTCCAACGTAGCCAGGTCCACCTCGCCCTGTGCGAGCAGTTCGAGCACGTGGACTTGGGGCGGCACGAAGTCGAGCGCACCCCGCGGCGCGACGCACGACACCCGGCGCACGTGCGTCAGGTGGCGCAGCCCGCGCGTCATGTCGGGGTCGGTGAGGCTGACGGACTGGACCGGCACGTCGGCGAGCACGGTCGCCGCGTAGGTCTCCGGGTCGAAGTTGCTCCACGCCAGCACCAGTTCCTGCCGCACCCGTGCCCTGGGATCCGATCGGTACGCGGCCAGCAGCGGCAACGCGTCGTCCAGGCCGATCGCGGCCGCCGCGCGGATGGTCGCCGCCACCTCGACCTCCGTGCGGGGTCGGGAGGCGGCGAGCAGGTCCAGCACGAACGCGCCCGCCGAGGCGAACGACTTGGCCGCCGTCACCGAGCGCGGCGGCAGCAGGCGCGCGACCCGGTCCTGGATGCGGTCGCGGATGCCCGGTGTCAGCTCCGGCGCGGTCTCCAGGCACGCCACCGCGAGCAGGTGCAGGGTGGCGCGGTGCGCCTTGACCGCGTCACCGCGGGTCAGTACCTGGTCGAGCAGTTCATCGCGCCGACCGCGCGAGGCGTGGCCCGCGGCCATCACGACGACCTCGTGCCACTGGTCCAGGTGCGCGTGGGACACGAGCGTGCCGATGTCGTCCACGTCCATCGCCGCGCCCGCCGCCAGGTACTCCTGGAACGTGCGGTGCACGAAGTCGACCCGGCCCTCGACCGGCTCGCGCAGCAGGCCGCTGCGCTCCAGCAGGTGCCGGTACACCTCCTCCGCGGACGCCTCGACCTCCGGCATCGAGGTCAACCGGCGCTCGACCTGGCCGATCGCGCGGTCGACCGGCGCGTCGGTGAGGTCGTTGCGGATGAACCAGTAGGCGAGGTCGCCCAGGAGGATGATCTTGCGGGTCCGGGACAGGCCCGGCAGCGGTTCGATGCGCCGCTCGGCGTCGCGGCGTTCCAGCAGCATCTGCAACGCGGTGTCGTACAGCTCCATGCGGCTGTCCGGCAGGTGGCCGCGCCGGTCGCGGTGCAGGGCGCACAGCAACGCGCACAGCAGCGGGTACCCGGCGAGCTTGCGCAGGTGGTGCCGCGCGCGGAACTGCTCCAGCAGCCGTTCCTGGTAGTCCGCCGGCTCGGCGCGGGCCAGGTCGTCGGACAGGTGCGAGCGCATGGCGTCGTGCCAGCGCTGGACGAACACCCGCACGTCGGTCGACGTCATCGGTTGCAGGGACGCGACCGCGAACTCGTCGGCCGCCAGCCAGTCCGGGTCGACGGCGCTCGGACGCGAGGTCACCACGAACCGCGCGGCGGGGAACGCGAGGACCAGCGACCGCAGCCACTCGCGGGCCTCCTGGCGGCGGTGCGGCGCGAGCTCGTCCACGCCGTCGACCAGGATCAGGCCGTGGCCGGAGCGCAGTTGCCGCTGGACCCAGCCCGGTGGCATCTCGTCGGCGATGTGGCGGCCCACCTCGTCCAGGAAGCGCTCGGCAGGCGGCAGCTCGCGGTCGGCGTAGCGGCGCAGCGGGACGAAGAACGGGACGGTGTCGTTCCACCTGGTCAACGGCTCGGCGAAGTCCCGTTGGGCGCTGCGGACCGCGATCCACTGCAACAGGGTCGTCTTGCCCAGCCCGGCCTCGCCGCGGATGAAGATCCGGTCGCCGGAGGCCAGCAGGTCCTCCACCCGGCGGCCGGGCGTGAAGTGGTCGGTGGCCCGGCCGTCGGCGGTGAGGCTGAGGTAGGCCACCGACAGCGGGTAGCGGCGGCTCGCCTCGGACAGCGTCGCCCCGAACATCTCGACCTGGTCGAGCGTGCGGGCGACGAGTTGCCGGTAGTCGTAGGAGAAGTCGGTGGAGCTGCGCCGTTGCGGCAACCGGGCCAGCACGTCGCGGATGCCGGCGATGACCTCGGTCTCCCGGCGCAGGATCTCGGTCAACGCGCTCGGGCCGAACGGCGGCAGCTCGCGCGCGATCTCGATGACGTACCCGGCGCACTCGCGCAGCAGCAGGCCGTAGAGCTGGACGCCGTCCGCCGGCAGGCCGTCGAGGGCGTCGGCCGCGCGTGCGCGCAGGTGCCGGTCGAGCCGGCGCGCGTCGAGGTCGGCGGCGAACAGGTCGTCGTCGTCCAGCGCGGCCCGCTCGAAGGTCTCGCGCACGGCTTCGATCGCGGCGAGCCGTTCGTGCTCGGGTAATCGGCGGTACTCGGTGTCCATGATCGGCTGCACCCGCTCGACCACGGCGTCGGTGAACTGCTCGCCCATCCGCCGCAGCTTGCGCTGGTCGAGCGCGCCGGTGAGCCGCTTCTCGAGCAGGTCGACCCCCGTGCCGCCGACGGCGGCCGTGATCGACTTGTCCCCCAACCACAGCTTCAGCGCGCTGCGCACCACCGACGCGCCCAACGGGATCAGCGCCACTTCGAGGCCCATGCCGACCAGCCTGGCACCCGCCGTCGCCGACGGGTGCCGGACCCGGTCATCTACCGGCAGTAGACCGAGCCGAACAGGCCGATGACGGCTTCCCCGGGCACCTCGGCCGGCAACGGGTTGTAGGACAACGTGGCCCGCGTGCCGTCGTCGGCGCGGGTGGCGTAGGTGAGGTAGCCGATCAGCTCGCCGCCGTGACCCCACACCGAACGGCCGCACGGCAGGTCGAACCGCTGCAACCCGAGGCCGTAGGCGAAGATCGTGCCGGTGTCGTCCACCGTCCGCCGCATCTCGGCGAGGGACGCCGCGCTGGTCAGCCGACCGCCCAGGAGCGCGTCGAAGAACCGGTTGAGGTCGTCGGCGGTGGAGATCATCTCGCCCGCCGCCCAGTCCAGGGTCGGGTTCATCAGGGTCGCGTCGACCAGTCGGCCGTCGACCTCGGTGTAGCCGCGGGCGTGCGGGAGGGGCAGGCCGGGCCACCACCCCGGCACGGTGGTGCGGGTGAGGCCGAGGGGGCGGAGGATGCGTGAACGCACCTCGTCGCCGTAGGTCCGGCCGGTCACGCGTTCGATCAGCATCCCGGCGACGATGTAGTTGGTGTTCGAGTAGTGCCAGCCCTCGCCGGGTTCGAAGTAGGGCGTGCCGGCGAACGCCACGTCCAGCAGCTGCCGGGGCTGGTAGGTGCGGAACCGGTCGGCGCCGCGCCAGCGGTTGGTCGAGTAGCCCTCCTCGTGCGCGTAGTCGTACAGGCCGCTGGTGTGGTTGAGCACCTGGCGCACCGTGATCAGGTCGCCCTTCGGCACGCCGGCCACGTACCGGTCCACCGGGTCGTCCAGCCCGACCCGGCCCTCGTCCACGAGCTGCAGCACGACGGTGGCCACGAACGTCTTGGTCGCGCTGCCGATCCGGAAGTGCCCGCCGACCACGGCCTCGCCCGCCGCGTCCGCGCGGGTCCCGGCGGAGTCCTCGACGGTGAGCAGGGCGCTGGAGGCCCATCCTTGCTCCACCCACCCGTCCAGGGCGGGGAACGTGCCGGTCACGGCCAGCAGCACGCCGGCAATCGCAGTGTTGATCATCACGCGGTCGACGCTAGGCGTCACCGCGACGGCCGACCATGAGGAGCACCACCCGGTCGGCTGTGGAAAACCCCAGTGGTGATGTGCCCCCGACCGGCGCCCCTGGCAGGATCGGGGCGTGAGTGACATTCAACGTGTTGGAGTGGTGGGATCGGGCCTGATGGGCTCCGGCATCGCCGAGGTCTGCGCGCGGGCCGGGCTGGACGTGCTGGTGGCCGAGGTCAGCCCGGACGCCACGGAGGCCGCGCGGGGGCGGATCGCCTCTTCGCTCGGCCGGGGTGTGCGCAGCGGCAAGCTGTCCGCTGAGGACCGGGACGCCGCACTGGAGCGCCTGCGGTTCACCACCGACCTCGCCGACTTCGCCGACCGGAACCTGGTCGTGGAAGCCGTCGCGGAGAACGAGCAGGTCAAGACCGAGGTGTTCGCGGCGGTGGACAAGATCGTCGTGGACCCGGACGCGATCTTCGCGTCCAACACCTCCTCGATCCCGATCATGAAGCTGGGCATGGCCACCAGCCGTCCCGAGCAGGTCATCGGCGTGCACTTCTTCAACCCGGTGCCGGTGTTGAAGCTGGTGGAGCTGGTGCCGTCGTTGCTGACCGGCGACAAGACCAGGGCCAGGGCCGAGGCGTTCGTGACCGGGGTGCTGCACAAGGAGGTCATCCGCTCGCAGGACCGGGCCGGGTTCGTGGTCAACGCCCTGCTGATCCCCTACCTGCTGTCGTCGATCCGGATGCTGGAGTCCGGGTTCGCCAGCGCCGAGGACATCGACAACGGCATGGTGCTCGGCTGCGCGCACCCGATGGGTCCGCTGCGCCTCACCGACCTGATCGGCCTGGACACCACCAAGGCGATCGCCGAGTCGATGTACGAGGAGTTCAAGGAGCCGCTGTACTCGCCGCCGCCGTTGCTGCTGCGCATGGTGGACGCGGGGCTGCTGGGCAAGAAGAGCGGGCGCGGGTTCCACAACTACGCGTCCTGAACCCGGCGCCGGGCGCCCGCTGGGCCGTCGATCCTGGTGATCGGCGGCCCCGTCCGCGTGTCCGGGTCGCTTTACCACACCGCGGTCGCCGCCGTCACGCCGAACGCGCCGCGAACAATTAACAGCAGCGTCTTGAATGGCTAACAATATTAGCCGGCAAACGATCGACCGCGCTTCGGGTAACGGTCGGTACAAAATAACACGATCCGTCATCGGTCCGCGCCGGGTCATTAGTGCGAAAGACTGACGCACACCTCGTCAATAGGCCGTTCGGAGTATCCTTGATTACCGTCGTCTTCCTCGGGGTTACTGATCGACAGGACCTGTGACCTGCCTTTAGAGTGCCCTACGTCACGCTACGGCCGCCTGGTGGACAAGATTGCTTCGCCTAGCGTAACTTTCGACTCGCCCCCCACGAGGAGAACCCCGCCTTGGACCCTCAAAAAGTATCCATACGCGATTTCACGGGCCGCCAGCTCAGCGCCCTGTTGCATTCGCTGGGTATCACCGAAAATAGCTTCAACTCCGTGGGACTGCTCGCGGACGCCCTCGGACCCGGCGGCCTCCGGCCGGTTTCCACCAGCCCGGCCTGGCCTTCCGACGTCGCCGACGACCACACCCCGGTCGAGTTCTCGACGGCGTTCGCCGCGGGTGAGTCCCCGACCCTGCGCACCATCGTCGAACCCACCGCGACCAGGCCTTCCCGTGCGGCCAACACGTCGGCGGCGCTCGCCGCGCTCGACCGGATGAAGCGCCGCGGCGACCTGGACACCAGTCGTTTCGACGCGGTCAGGAGCTTGTTCCTGCCGGAGCACCCGGAAAGCGATTTCACGTTCTGGTACTCACTGGTTTTCCGGCGCGACGAGGCACCCGCGGTGAAGGTCTACTTCAACCCGGAAGTGCGCGGCGAGGCGGTCGCCGAAGAGTTGGTGCGCGAAGGCCTGGAGCGGACCGGTTTCGCCGCCGGTTTCCCGACCCTGCGCTCCCACGCGGTCACCAGGCCCGGACTTGACAAGTATTCCTTCTTCGCACTCGACCTGGTCGAACAACGGCGGGCGCGGGTGAAGGTCTACATCTCCCACCACGCAGCCGATGTAACGGACGTCACGCGTGCGGCGAGCGCCGCCCGGGGTGTCGATGTGGACAGGGTGCCCGATTTCTGCTTGCTCACCGGCGGCAGCACCGGAACGTTCGACAAGCGTCCGCTCATTTCCAGCTACACGTTCCTGGACGGCGACGCGGACGCGCCGAGCGGCTATTCCCTGTACGTGCCGATCCGGGACTACGTGGCCGACGACGAAGAGGCCCGGCGCCGGGTGCTCGCGGTGATGGCCAAGTACGACCTGGACCCCACGCAGTTCGACAGCGCGCTGCGCACCATCGCCCGACGTCCGCTGGACGAAGGCGTCGGCCTGATCGCCCACGTGTCGCTGCGCATGGGCAGGCCCCGCCCCGGGATCACCGTCTACCTCTCGTCCGAGGCCTACGACGTGGCCTCGCCCCGTTCGGTCAGCCTGGCAGGCTAGGAGTCACCCATGCCCACGATGGAGCCGTACCGCATCAAGGTCGTGGAGCCCATCCCGATCACCACGCGCGCACACCGCGAACGGGCGTTGGCCGCAGCCGGGTACAACCCGTTCAACCTCGCCGCCACCGACGTGACGATCGACCTGCTCAGCGACTCGGGCACCGGCGCCCTGTCCGCGGAGCAGCAGGCGGCGGGACTGCGTGGTGACGAGACCTACGCCGGTGCGCGCTCCTACTACCGCTTCCACGACGTGGTGCACGACCTGACCGGCTACCCGCACGCCTTCCCCGTCCACCAGGGGCGTGCGGCCGAGCGGATCCTGTTCACCGCCCTGCTCAAGCCGGGCCAGGTCAGCGTCAGCAACACGCACTTCGACACCACGCGGGCGAACGTCGAGATCCTCGGCGGCCAGGCCGTCGACCTGCCGTGCCAGGCCGCCAAGGACCTCGACGACGACGCGCCGTTCAAGGGCGACATCGACCTCGACGCGCTGGAAGCCATCCTGTCCGGCCCGCAAGACGTCGCCGTCGTGCTGCTCACCATCACCAACAACGGTGGTGGTGGGCAGCCGGTGTCGATGGCCAACCTCAAGGCGGCGGCCGGGATCGCCCGCCGCCACGGCGTGCCGTTCTTCCTCGACGCGGCGCGCTTCGCGGAGAACGCGTGGCTGGTCACCCAGCGGGAGCCGGGCTACGAGCACCACACACCGCGGCAGGTCGCGGAGGAGGCGTTCCGGCTGGCCGACGGGTGCGTGGCGAGCCTGAAGAAGGACGCCATCGTCCACATGGGAGGGTTGCTCGCCCTCCGCGACCCCGAGCTGGCCGCCAAGTGCGAGCTGCTGCTGATCGCGACCGAGGGCTTCCGCACCTACGGCGGTCTCTCCGGCCGTGACCTGGAGATGCTGGCGCAAGGCCTGCTCGAGGTGACCGAGCCGGAGTACCTGCGGGCCCGGGCGGACGCCACCGCGTACGTGGCGGAGCTGGCCCGGGCGGCGGGGGTGGACAGCGTGCGGCCGACCGGCGTGCACGCGGTGTACCTCAACGCCGGTCGCCTGCTGCGGCACCTGCCGGCGAGCCGGTTCCCGGGGTTCGCCCTGGCCACCGAGCTGTACCTGGCGGGCGGCATCCGGTGCGCCGAGCTCGGCTCGCTGTACCTCGGCGAGCTGGACGACGCGGGTGAGCTGGTCAAGCCCGCGCCGTACGAGCTGGTCCGCCTGGCCATCCCGCGCCGGGTCTACACCCAGAGCCACCTGGAGTACGTCGGCGAGACGCTGGCGGAGATCGCGAAGGACCCCGAGCGGGTGCCCGGCTACCGGTTGACGCACGTGCCGAAGCTGTTGCGGCACTTCAACTGCAGGCTCGAACCGGTGGTGTAGGCGGACGGGTGACCGGTGTCCCGGTCACCCGCCTCCGGCCGCGGTGGCCGTCGACCGGTCAGGCCATGGCGTCGAGCCGGTCCATGGTGTGCTGGATCAGGCTCACCAGCACGGTCTTGGCCGACTCGCGGTCCCGCGCGTCGCACAGCACGAGCGGGATGGCGGCGTCCACGTCCAGCGCGCGGCGCACCTCGTCCACCTCGTAGCTGTGCGCGCCCTCGAAGCAGTTCACCGCGATGATGAACGGGATGCCGCGCCGCTCGAAGAAGTCGATCGACGGGAAGCTGCTGTCCAGCCGCCGCGTGTCGACCAGGATCACCGCGCCGATCGCGCCGTAGGCCAGCTCGTCCCACATGAACCAGAACCGGTTCTGGCCCGGGGTGCCGAACAGGTACAGCACCACCTCCGGGTTGATGGTGATGCGGCCGAAGTCCAGCGCGACCGTGGTCGTCTCCTTGGACTCCAGGCCCAGCACGTCGTCGACGCCGACACCGGCCTCGGTGAGCAGCTCCTCGGTGTGCAGCGGGGGTATCTCGCTGACCGAGTTGACCATCGTCGTCTTCCCCGTGCCGAAGCCACCGGCGATGACGATCTTCACTGGGGTGGGTACGAGCAGTTCCCCACCCGGCCGCTCAGATTCCACGGACACCATCCAACACCGCCTGGAGCAGGTTCCGGTCCGGCACTTGCGGGACTCGGGAGGGGTCTCGGATCACGACGTCACCGCGCTGGATGAGATCGCTCAACAACACCTTGACGACGACGAGCGGCACATCGAGGTACGCGGCGACCTCCGCCACCGACAACGGGCGCCGGCACAGCTCCATGATCTCCAGGTGCTCGACCGACAACGCGTCCGGGTCCGACGCCGACGGCATCGCGCGCACCTGCGTCACCAGGTGCAGCTCCGGCCGCAGCGGGCGGGTCCGACCGCGCACCATCGCGTACGGGCGGACGAGCGGGCCCGCGGCCTCGTCGTACCACCAGTCCTCGCGGCCCGCCATCAGGAGGACCTTCGAGCGGCCGGCAGGCTCGCCGCGGCGGTGCCGCGCGGCGCCGACGACAGGTACGTGCCGACGCGCTTGACGAGCATGTTCATCTCGTAGGCGATCATGCCCATGTCGGAGTCCTCTTCGCCAAGGACGGCCAGGCAGGCGCCGTGGCCGGCCGCGGTGACGAAGAGGTAGGCGTGCTCCATCTCGACGATGGTCTGCCGCACCGCGCCGCCGCCGAAGTGCCGTCCCGTGCCGCGGGCCAGGCTCTGGAACGCCGAGGCCATCGCGGACAGGTGGTCCGAGTCGTCCTTCGACAGCCCGGGCGAGCGGCCCAGCAGCAGACCGTCGGCCGAGAGGACCACCGCGTGCCGAGCTCCGACCACCCGGTTGACCAAGTCCTCCAACAACCAGTTCAGTTCGTTGTGCTGGCTGGTCATGTCGTTCATCGGGTTGCCTTTCCGGTTTCCAGTCGTCCGGCCACTGCTGGTCAGGGTTCGAGGTCGTCGGCGGGTGTCCGACGGGCGTCGCGTGTGCCCCGTTGGAACGCCGACAGGCCCTTGCGGACCCTCTCGGCGGACTTCTCGGGGTCGACCTCGGGGAGCGGTTCGGGCGAAGGGTGGAAATCGTTGCGCACCAACTGCGGCGCCAGGTTCTGCTGACGGCGCCTGCGTGGCAGTTCGGGTCGGTCGGCGACGGCGGCGGCCGACTCCGGCTCGTCCGCGGGCCACTCGGACGTGGCCCGCTTCCGCTGCGGCAGGTCGAGCTCGCCGCTGCGCTGCGACAGGTCCAGCCCGCCGCTCAGTCGTTCGACCTCTGGAAGGGGATGCTCGTTGGCCGCGGCCTCGGCCTGGGCCCAGAACCCCTCGAGGTCTCGGGAACTGTCGGGAAACCTGGCGTCTCGCACTGAGTCGTCGCCCTGCTCCGGGATGTCGTGGAAGGAGCGGCGGGGCAGTTGCCGGGTCTCGGCGGGCTCCGTCGCCGTGGTGGGGCCCGCGACGATCGCGGACGGGATCAGCACCAGCGCCAGCGTGCCGCCGTAGGGCGAGTCGCGCAGTTCGACGTGGATGCCGCGGCGGGCGGCCAGCCGGGCGACCACGAACAGCCCGAGCCGGGACTCGCCGCGCAGGCGCATCGCGTCGAACTCCGGCGGGTCGGCCAGCATCGCGTTGTGCTGCTCGCGGTCCTCGGGGTTGATGCCGAGGCCGTGGTCCTCGATCTCGACCACGATGCCCTGCGGTACCTCGCTGGCGTGCACCTGCACCTGGGAGCGCGGCGAGGAGAACGCGGTGGCGTTGTCGACGAGCTCGGCGATCAGGTGGATGGTGTCGGCGACGGCCGCGCCGACCAGCGCGGTGTCCGGCACGGGGTTCACCTTGACCCGCACGTACTGCTCGGTCTCGGCGACCGCGGCGCGCAGCACGTCGAGCAGGCGCACGGGCTTGCGCCACTGCCTGCCGGGCTGCTCGCCCGCGAGGATGATCAGGTTCTCCGCGTTGCGGCGGGCGCGGGTGGCGAGGTGGTCGAGCTGGAACAGCGCGTCGAGCTGCTCGGGGTTCTCCTCCTCGCGCTCCAGCTTGTCCAGGATCTTCAGCTGGCGGTGCACCAGGCCCTGGTTGCGGTGCGCGATGTCGAGGAAGACCCGGTTCACGCCCTCGCGGGCCTGGCTCTCCTTGACGGCCGCGGCGACGGCGGTGTACTGGGCGGCGTTGAACGCGTCCGCCACCTGGCCGATCTCGTCGCTGCCGTAGTCCAGCGGCGGCACCTCGACCTCGACGTCGACGTGCTTGCCCTCGCGGAGCCGGTCGACGATGTCGGGCAGCCGTTCGTGCGCCAGGGTCAGCGAGTCCTTCTTCAACGCGGTGAGGCGCGTGATCAGGGCCCGGTTGACCAGGCGGTTCGACGTGCGGATCGCGATCAGGATCCCGATGATCACGGCGAGCAGCGCGACCAGGCTGCCGATCAGCACGGTGCGGAACTTGCTCTCGCCGCGACCCATGGTCACGTTCACCGCGCTCGACGCCTGCTCGCTGACCAGCGCGGTCAGCTCGTCGGAGATGGGGCCGCTGACGTTCTGCCACTCCTGCAGCGACCCGGCGTTGCTCGGCTTCGAGCCGTTCTGGATCAATCTGCCCTCGAACTCGACCAGCCGCTTCCACTGGTCGCCCTCGATCATGAACTGGTAGTGCTCGCGCACTTCCGGCTGGGCGTAGGGCGCGATCGAGTCGTAGGAGGAGTGGTAGGCGCCGACGAGGTTGGCGAACTCGATGTGCTCCTCGGGCGTGAACTGCCCGGCGGCCAGGGCGCTCGACGCGAGCGACGTGGCGCGGGACATCCAGTCGGCCGCCTTGAAGTACTCCTCGGCGGTGATGGCGCCCTTCACGGACTCGTGGTCGGGCACCACGCGCGCCTGCACGCTGAACAGCGCGTCACCGGCGTCGAGGAGGCTGTTGTAGTAGGTGTAGATCTCGGACTTCGAGGCGCGTCCGGCGTCGAGGGCCGAGCGGCGCTGCGGCAGCTGGTCCAGCAGCACGTTCAGCGCGTTGATCTTGTCGACGATCTCCTGCGGCGCCTGGGACGCCAGCTCGTCGAACGCCGCGCGCATCCCGTCGACCGCGCGGTCGGTCTCGGCCTGCTGCACCTCGAGGTTGCTGGTGCCGAGCGAGGGCTGGCTCAGCGCGGTCATGCTGAGCTCGCGCTCCTTCTGCAGCGCGGCGAAGGTCTGGACCGCCGGGATCGACGCGTCCTTCACACCGGAGGCGACCGCGCGGAGGTAGAAGCCGTCGAACAGGGTGTACGACGAGAACAGCGCCCACATGATGAGCAGGACGATGCTGGGGACGACGACGACACCGGTGAGTCGTGAGCGGATCGTCTTGTAGTTCGTCTCCGTGGTGCTCTTCTGCTTCACAGCGCTCCGCAGCCTCGTCCGTTGCCAGGTCAGGCGCAGCACTAGGAACGCTGACTCTTCTTCACCCGATCGGCGACGGAACGGTAACACTCAAGATCATTATTACGAAGAGACAGCGATCACTTGCGCGACGCGACGATGAGGTTACCCAGTCGAGTGATGCCACGAACAGGGGGCCGATGTGAACTTCTCGCCACCGGCCCCCTGTGTTTCACGGCTTCGGCACCGAAACGGCGTTGTACGTCGTCGTGGGCGTGGGCGGCGTGGTGAAGCGGGCGTTGGGCAGGTAGAGCCGGCCGGCGAACGACGCGACCGTGGTCGGGACGTCGAACCGCGCGTCGGTGATCTTGGTCACGAGCGCGCCGCTCGACCCGTCCTTGGCCAGGGAAAACACCGCGACGGTGTTGAGCCGGTTCTGCACGACGTAGAGCGTGCGGCCCTCGACGAGCAGCCCGTCGCCGTTGGTCAGCACCTGACCGCCCAGGTCGACGGCGGTCGTCACGCCCGTGCGCGCGTCGACGCGGTGCAGTTGACCGGTGTTGCTCTGGACGACCAGCAGCGCTTTGCCGTCGGGCGTCTCCGCGATCCCGTTGGCGTTGTTCACGCCGGGGGTCAGGACGAAGTCGCCGGTCAGCGGAATCGCGGTGTGCGAGTCCGGCAACGACCCGTGCCGGCCGAACGGGACGCGATAGAGCACCGCCTTCCGCGAGTCGGTGAAGTAGGCGGCGTCGTCGGTGATCACGACATCGTTGACGAAAGTATTCGCATCCGCCGCGAACCGGTAGGACTTGAGGATCACTCCCGTTCGAGCGTCGACGACCCGCCCGTCACCACCCGCGCCACCGGCCACGAACAGCCGCTTGCGCCGATCGACCTTCACCCCGACCGAAGCCGTGCCGGGCCCCTGGCTGAACACCTCCCCGCGTCCGGTGCGGAGGTCGACGCGGAACAGGTCCCCATCGGCCCGCGACCCGAAGTAGGCGGTCGGCGCGTCCCCGATCGCGATGCCTTCCGGCAGGAACCCGTCGGGCAGGGGGAACTCCGTGGGGAACGGGTGTGCTTGCGCGGCGGTGGCGGGCGCGGCGGTGACGAGGGAGACCCCGAGCACCACGGCGGCCAGCGCACCGAGTGTGCGTTGCATGAACACTCCTTCTCGCGTTGCGGCGGTCCGGCGAGTGTTTCGCAGCCCTCGTCACCCGGTGAAGCCCACGGCGCGCGTGGTGCGGGCATCTACAGCAAACCGACAGGAGCCGGATCGGCGTGCGCCAAAGAGGGAAGGCGCGGGGTTTCCGACGGCAACGCGCGCTCCGCCTCCCGAGCCGCGTCGGACGGGCGGCCGTCCTTGAGGTAGCCGACGGCGAGCCGCATGCGCAGCTGGTGTTCGGCCGCCGTGTTGCCCGCCGCACGCGCCGCGCGCACCCCTGCCTCGTGAACGGCGATCCAGTCCGACAAGTGCTGCCGGTTCGGGAAGAAGCCCCACATCACCTCGACCAACCGCCAAGCGAGGTCGTGCCACCCGTGGTCGGCGGCCGTGCGGACCACCGACACGAGGTTGCTCCGTTCGGCCTCCACCCAGTCCGACGCCCGGTGGACGTCACGGAACGCGGCGACCTCGTCGCGGGGGTCGAAGCGCGGCCGGTCCGGTGACACCGCGAGGTCGGCGGCCACCGCGCGTTCGAGGTACCACTCGGTCACGCGCAGCACCGCGGCGCACAGGTCGTCGGGCGGATCGCTCTGGGCGTGCTTCCGCGCGTGGGCGCGGACCAGGTCGTGATAGCGGAAGCGCTCTTCACCCACTCCGCCGAGGAGGTTCCGCTCCACCAGGTCGGACAGGACCTCCTCCACGTGCGCCAAGGGTTCGTCCACGAGCGCCGCCGCGGCTTCCGCTCCGAACGACTCGCCCAGGTGCAGGGCGCACAGCCGGTAGACCTTGGCGTGCGACGGCGGCAGATCCAGGTACGACGACTCGAACACCGCTCCGACCGACACGTCGTCACGCAACGCCAGGTTCCCCAGCAGGTCGTCGCGCAGGGCTTCGACCTCCTTCGACAGCGATCGCGCCGGCTTGGTCGACAGGCGGGCGCCCACGACGGACAGCGCGATCGGCAGGCCTCCGCACAAGCGGGCCAGTTCCCGGGCCGCTTCGGGCTCCGCCGTGACACGCGGACCGAGCGCGCGCTCGAGGAGTTCGAAGGAGGTGTTCTCGTCGAATTCGCCGACCTGGACGAACCGCGCGCCGTCGATCGCGAGGCCGCTCAGCCGCCACCGGCTGGTGACGACGACCGCGCTGCCGGGCGATGTCGGCAGGAGCGGGCGGACCTGCGCCGCGGTGACCGCGTTGTCCAGCAGGACCGAGATCGACCGCTCGGCGGTGAGCGAGCGGAAAGCGGCCTGCCTGGGCTGGAGTCCCGCCGGGATCGCGGTGGCCGGCACGCCCAATCCCGACAGGAACCAGTCGAGCACGTCCTCCGGCGTCACCGGCCCGTCGCCGCCGTCGGGGTCGAGATCGGCGTAAAGCCGGCCGTCCGGGAACCCGTGCCGGGCGCTGTGCAGCCATCGCAGGGCCAGCGCCGTCTTGCCCGCTCCGCTCGGACCGCTCACCACGACTACGAGCGGGTGCCCTTCGTCCTTCGAGAGCCACCCGTCCAATTCGGCCAGTTCGCGCGTCCGGCCGGTGAAGAACCTGGGTGACGGCGGCAACTGGTGCGGCAGGGATGGTTCCGCGTGCCGATGGAAGTGGACCTGGCCGACGCGGTCCGCTTGGACCACCGACCCGTGGGCCGTGCCGGTCATCACGTTCTTCCTGCCTTGCGGCAACGCGCCCTCCTCCCTCGTGCGCAACGTGGTTCGAGTGTCACAGAAATGGCAGGAACCTCATTGGCCTCGGCGGGCGGCAGCGCAAGCGATCGAGCGGGAGGGAAGGTTAGGGGTCGGTTCGAATAACGAAAAGGTAACGGTCAGGTCGCGGACTGGGTTCGGTACGTATGCCACTGTGTCCACCGCCCACCGGCGGTCGGGGTTCAACGCACACAGGCGCGTACCTACGACGAGGTGACACATCCATGACGCGAAACCAGGGGCGGCACCGCTTCTCCCGGCGCACGAAGCTGACTGCCGGCGTGACCGGGTTGGCGCTCACGATCGGCCTGGCCGTCGCGATCAGCACCACCGGTGATCAGGGCACCGCCCAGGCGGACGGGGCCGACATCTCCCTGTTCGTCGACATCACGAAGCAGCAGCGCAACGTGCGGGCACCCCGGCCGCAACGGGGCGCGAGCACCGGCACGTTCACGGTGGACTGCGGCCGCAACGAGAACGGCCACTTCAACCCGGACAACTTCATCGCGCAGCCGGGTGTCCGCAACGGCGCGGAGCACCTGCACGACTACGTGGGCAACGTGTCGACCGACGCCGACTCCACCGACGAGAGCCTGCTCGAAGCCGACACCACCTGCAAGAACGGCGACAAGTCCGCCTACTTCTGGCCCGTGGTCCGGATCGACCGCGAGAACGAGGACGACGAGCCGGGCGAGCCGGCCGGCGCCGAGGTCGAGTGCCCCGACGTGCAGCGCAAGCTGCGCAACGTGCCGCGCCAGGCCAAGGCCGAGGTCGACCGCAACCTCCAGGCGTTGAAGGACCAGATCGCGGAGGCCAACACCAGGCTGAAGGCGGCGGCGAACGTCGACGACCCCGGCTTCGTCAACAACGCCGTGCTGCGACCGCTGCGGGACAAGCGGACCGCGACGATCGACCGCATCGTGCAGGCCGTCGACCGGGTCGCCGAACGACCGCGAGGGCTCAAGAGGCTCGCGCCGTGCACGGTGAAGGACGGCGACGCCAACGACGCCCAGGTCGCCGAGGCGGCGCAGGAAGCCGAGGCCGACGCGCCGGAGAAGGGTGACGGCAAGAGCGCCAGCGACGAGAACGAGCTGCCCGGCAACGAGGGCGAGATCCAGCGCCCCGAGGTCGTGGACATCACCTTCCGCGGCAGCCCCGTCGGCAAGGTCGAGCCGATGCCGCAGTTCCTGCGGATCCTCTACGGCGACGCGAAGGTCTCCACGAACGGCCCCAAGAACGCGCGCAACTCGTGGACCTGCACGGGGTTCGAGGACAAGGTGCTGATCAACAAGTACCCGATCTGCCCCGAGGGCAGCAAGGTCAAGCGCATCCACGACTTCAACAGCTGCTGGGACGGCAAGAACACCGACAGCGCCAACCACCGCGACCACATCGTCGCGCCGAACCAGGACGGCAAGTGCCCCAAGGGGTTCAAGGCCGTGCCGCAGCTGCGGATCAGCCTGACCTACAACATCCCCCGTGACGTCCAGGTCGCCGGGCAGTACGCGGTCGACGCCTTCCCGCAGGAGGAGCACAACCCGTTCTCCGACCACGACGACTTCGCGAACGTGATGTCCGAGGAGATCATGAACCGACTGGTGCAGTGCGTGAACTCCGGTCGCCGGTGCAAGGAGTGACGATGATCCAGGCCAACTTCGCGTCCGGTGTGGACGAACTGCGCGCCGCGGGCGACGTGCGCCGCCTGCTCGACCGCCTCACGGTGGCGCGCGAAGCCACCCTCGTGCACGGCGACCGCCCGGACCACCGCGTGTGGGTCGGCGTGCGCGGTGACCGCGGTGCGATGCTGTTCACCGACGTGATCACCGGCTCGTGGGCCAGCCTCGGCGAGGGCCCGCGCCGACGCCCCCGGTACGCCGGGGTCCGCTTCCCCACCCACTGCGAGATCCCGGTCGCCGACCTCGCGGTCGCGATCGAGGAGTTCCTCGCCACCGGACAGCGCCCGACGCTCGTCCCGTGGCAGCAGGTGAGGTGAGGAGGACGTCGTCCCCGACCCGCGCGGCGGCGGGTCGGGGACGGCGCTCGTGCGCGGACCGGGTTCAGCCGGCTTGCAGCGCCAGGTACAGGTCCACCCGTTCGGTGAAGTCCGACAGGTCCACGCCCAGCAGGTCCTCGACCCGGCCGACCCGGTACCGCAGGGTGTTCACGTGGACGTGCAGGCGCGCGGCGGCGGTGGTCCACGAGCCGGAGCAGTCCAAGAACACCCGGAGCGTGCCGACGAGGTCCGAGCCGTGCTCGGCGTCGTAGTCGAGCACCGGGCCCAGGAGCCGGCGGCGCAGCGAGCGGCGCAGTTCCTCCGGCACGCCGGCCAGCAGCAGTTGGTGCAGGGCGATCTCCTCCCCCGCCACCACGCACGTCCGCCCGGTCCGCCGCTCGCCCAGCCGCCGGGCGTGCGACGCCTCCTCCGCCGCGCCGCGCAGCCCCGAGTGCCCGACCGGTGACGAGATCCCGACCAGCACCCTGGTCGAGCGCAGGCCCGGTTCCAGCGTCCGCAACGCCGACCGCACACCGTCCGTCCAGGCCCCGGACGGCACCAGCGCGTACACCTCCCCGTCGACGGCGGACACCAGGAACGCCGACGTGACCGACGCCAGCACCTCCTCCACCAGCGCGACGGCCTGCTCCACCTGCCCGTCCGAGACCGAGGCGGCCAGCACCCGCAGCGGCGCGTCCGGGTCCCACCCGACCGCCGCGATCCGCGCCGCGAGGTCACCGCCCGCGAACACCTGCCGCAGCAGCGGCCCGGCCGCGCGGTTCTCGATCTCGCGCCCCTGCACGACCCGCGCCCGCTCCACGCCGACCAGGCTGGCCAGCTCGGTGGCCACCTCGTCCTGCGCGCGGTCGCCGGAGACCACCAGGATCCACGACGTCAGCCGCGAACCCCCGCGCGCGGACACCGGCAGCAAGGTCGTGCCGCGCACGACCCGGGGCAGCCGGTCGGCCAGCAGGTACTCCCGCACGAGCGTCGCCGCCTCCGGCAGTTCGGGCCCGGCGACGACGTGACCGGTGCACGACAGCACCCAGCAGGGCACGCCCAGTTCCGACGCGCCCGCCGCCACCAGTTCGGACAGCCCGCCGCCGTCGGCGACCACGGTCAGCAGCCGCCGGTGCCTACCCAGCAGCGCGCCCGCGTCGCCGACCCGTTCGGCCGCCAGCTCCGACACCACCCGTTCGGTGATGGCCGCGAACGACAGGTCGACCGGCACCTCCAGCAGCGGAACGCCGTATTGTTCGCACGCCCGCACCAGCGCTTCGGGCAACTCGGCCGCGTCGGGCGAGCTGGCCGCCAACGCGGCGACTCCCGCCGCCGCCAGGGAAGCGACAAACTTTTCACAATCGGCGGCCGTCCGGTGCCACAACAGCCCGGAGAGCACCAGCTCGCCACCGGAGAGGTAGCGGGCCGGATCGGGCAGTTCGGTGCCGTAGAGCCTGGTCACGGGCCTGTCCAACGACTCGGCGCCGCTGACGAGGCGGAGCCGGAGCTCCGGCATCCCGAGCAGGCTCCGAACCAGCAACACGGGCGCCCCCTCCACGTCATCCGGCCGGTTTACCTTCGTCCGATCGTGTTTGTAGGAAAGCACAAATCCACTCGTCGTAGGAGCCTGGGATTCATCCACACCGCTCTAGCCGATCACCGCCCCGGGTCTGTGTACTGGCTCACACACCGCGCACTCCACCCACCGAGGTAGCCGATGGATTTCCTCCGCCCCGACACACTCGCCGAAGCGCTGGCCCTCAAGGCGCAGCGCCCGGACGCCGTGCCCATCGCCGGCGGCACGGACGTGATGGTGGAGCTGAACTTCGACCACCGCCGCCCGACCGCCCTGCTCGACCTGACCCGCATCGCCGAACTCCGCTCCTGGGACTCCGAGGGCGGCAACGGGGACGGCGGCACGGTGCGCATCGGCTCCGGGGTCCCGTACACGCGGATCATCGACGAGCTGGGCGACCGCCTGCCGGGGCTGGCGATGGCGTCCCGCACGGTCGGCTCGCCGCAGATCCGCAACCGGGGCACGGTCGGCGGCAACCTCGGCGCCGCGTCACCCGCCGGTGACACGCACCCCGTGCTGCTGGCCGGGGACGCCACCGTGGAGGCCGCCTCGACCAGGGGCACCCGGCTGATCCCGGCCACCGCGTTCTACCTGGGCGTGAAGCGCAACGCGCTGGAGCCGGACGAACTGATCACGGCGGTCCACGTGCCGGTCACGCGGGCACCGCAGCAGTTCGCCAAGGTCGGCACGCGCAACGCCATGGTGATCGCGGTGTGCTCGTTCGCGGTCGCCCTGCACCCGGCGCGGCAGCGGGTCGGGGCGGCGGTCGGCAGCGCCGCGCCCACGCCGCGCCGTGCGTCGGCGGCCGAGGAGTTCGTGTCCGCCGAGCTGACCGCCACCAACCAGTGGGATTCGCCGAAACCATTGCTGGACTCGGTGAAACGGCGGTTCGGCGAACTCGTGGCGGAGGCCGCGAGCCCCATCGACGACGTGCGCGGCTCGGCCGCGTACCGCAAGCACGCCCTCTCCGTGCTGGCCCGCCGCACGCTCGACTGGGCCTGGCGCGACTACTCCGAGAAGGTGGCCTGACCATGCGCGTGAACGTGACGGTGAACGGCGAGCCGAGGCAGGCCGACGACGTGTGGGAGGGCGAGAGCCTGCTGTTCCTGCTGCGCGAGCGGCTGGGGCTGCCCGGCTCGAAGAACGCGTGCGAGCAGGGCGAGTGCGGCTCGTGCACGGTGTACCTGGACAACACGCCGGTGTGCTCCTGCCTGGTGGCCGCGGGCCAGGTGCAGGACCGCGAGGTTCGGACGGTGGAAGGCCTGGCCGAGGGCGATCGGCTCGACCCGGTCCAGGAGGCGTTCGTGGAGGCGGGCGCGGTGCAGTGCGGGTTCTGCACGCCCGGTCTCGTGGTCGCCGCGCACGACCTGCTCGACCGGGTGCCGCGGCCGAGCGACCCGGAGATCCGCGAGGCCCTCGCCGGGAACCTGTGCCGCTGCACCGGGTACGAGAAGATCCTGGACGCCGTGCGCCTGGCCGCGACCCGCAAGGCGGACCCGGAGGCCGCGGCCCGATGACGCCGACCATCCTCGACGGTGTCGCGGTGGCCACGGTGGACGCCGCGGGCACCGAGCACGCGTTCGGCCACGTCGTCATCGAGAACGGCCGGATCACCGCGGTGGGCGCGGGCCAGGCGCCCAAGCCGACCGGCCCGCACACGTGGGTCGACGGCAGCGGCTGCCTGGTCACGCCGGGCCTGGTCAACACCCACCACCACCTCTACCAGTGGGCCACCCGGGGCCTCGCCCAGGACGCCACGCTGTTCGAGTGGCTGACCACGCTGTACCCGGTGTGGGGCGGCCTGGACGCCGAGATCACGCACTCGGCGGCCTCCGCCGGGCTGGCGAGGCTCGCGACCACCGGGTGCACGACCGCCGCCGACCACCACTACGTCTACCCGCGCGACGGCGGCGACCAGTTCGCCGCCCTGGTCGAGGCGGGCAAGCGCGTCGGCCTCCGCCTGCACGCCATCCGCGGCTCGATGGACCGCGGCCGGTCGCACGGCGGCCTGCCGCCGGACAACCTGGTCGAGGACACCGAGGCCGCGCTCGTCGCCACCGAACAGGCCGTGAACGACCACCACGACCCGAGCCCGGACGCGCTGATCCGGGTGGCCGTCGGGCCGTGCTCGCCGTTCTCGGTCAGCGCCGAGCTGATGACCGGCGCGGCGCGGCTGGCCCGCGCCAAGGGCGTCCGGCTGCACACCCACCTCGCCGAGACGGTCGACGAGGAGGACCAGTGCCAGGCCGAGTACGGCTGCACGCCCACCGAGTACGCCGAACGCCTCGGCTGGCTCGGTGACGACGTGTGGCTCGCGCACACCGTGCACCTGTCGCCCGACGCGGTGAAGCGGCTGGGCGCGACCGGCACCGGCAGCGCCCACTGCCCCACCTCCAACGGCCGGCTCGGCACCGGCATCGCCCCCGTCCGCGACCTGCTCGACGCCGGCGCCCCGGTCGGCCTCGGCGTGGACGGCGCGGCGTCCAACGAATCCGGCGGGATGGTCGAGGAGCTGCACCAGGCCCTGTTGCAGGCCAGGCAGCGCGGCGGCCCCAAGGCCTTGGACGTCCGCCAAGCGCTGTGGCTGGGCACCATGGGCGGCGCGCGCTGCCTCGGGCGCGACCGGGAGCTCGGCTCGATCGAACCCGGCAAGCTCGCCGACCTGGCCGTGTGGCGGCTCGACGGTCTCGACCACGCGGGCATCGACGACCCGGTCGCCGCCCTGGTGCTCGGACCGCTGCCGAAGCTGAAGCTCCTGCTGGTGGGCGGCCGGACCGTGGTGGACGACGGCGAGCTGCGCACCGCCTCCGAAACCGATCTCGCGCGCGACCTGCGCGCCGCCGCCGAGCGACTGAAGGGGACGCGATGAGCCTCACCCCCGCCGAACTGACCTCCGCCGTGACCGGCGGCATCGGCTCCAGCCCGCAGCGGCCCGACGGGAGCCTCAAGGTGCGGGGCGAGTTCGCCTACGCCTCGGACCTGTGGCACGAGGACATGATCTGGGGCGCGACCCTGCGCAGCCCGCACCCGTACGCGCGGATCCTCTCGATCGACCTGACCGAGGCGCTCAAGGTGCCCGGTGTGCACGCCGTGCTCACGCACGAGGACGTGCCGGGCCGGAACCGGTACGGGTTGGAGCACAAGGACCAGCCGGTGCTCGCCGAGGACGTCGTCCGCTACCAGGGCGAACCGGTCGCCCTGGTCGGCGCGGACCACCCGGAGACCGCGCAGCGCGCCATGAAGCGCATCAAGGTGGAGTACGAGGTGCTCACCCCCGTCGTGGACATGGAGACGGCGATCGACGACACGCCGCTGCACCCCGGCGGCAACCTCGTGCGGCACGTGCCCGTGCGGCGGGGCGACCAGCACGCGCGGGCCGAGGTCGTGGTCACCGGCCGGTACGAGGTCGGCATGCAGGACCAGGCGTTCCTCGGACCCGAGTCCGGGCTCGCCGTGCCCGACGAGGAGGGCGGCGTCGACCTCTACATCGCCACCCAGTGGCTGCACGTCGACCAGGGCCAGGTCGCGGCGGCCCTCGGCCTGCCGCTGGAGCAGGTGCGGCTGACGCTGTCCGGCGTCGGCGGCGCGTTCGGCGGCCGCGAGGACCTGTCCATGCAGGTGCACGCGTGCCTGCTGGCGCTGCGCACCGGCAAGCCGACCAAGATGGTCTACAACCGCGAGGAGTCGTTCTACGGCCACGTGCACCGGCACCCGGCGGTGCTGCACTACGAGCACGGCGCCGACCGCACCGGCAAGCTCGTGTACGTCAAGGCCCGGATCCACCTCGACGGCGGCGCGTACGCCTCCAGCACCTCCGCCGTGGTGGCGAACGCGGCGACGCTCGGCGTCGGGCCCTACGACGTGGACAACGTGACGGTCGACTGCTGGGGCGTCTACACGAACAACCCGCCGTGCGGCGCGATGCGCGGGTTCGGCGCGGTGCAGTCCGCTTTCGCCTACGAGTCCCAGATGGACAAGCTCGCCGAGGCGCTCGGCATGGACCCGGTCGACGTGCGGATCGTCAACGCGATGAGCGAGGGCTCGGTCATGCCGACCGGTCAGGTGGTCGACTCGGCCGCGCCCGTCGCGCAGTTGCTGAAGCTGGTGAAGGACAAGCCCATGCCACCGCAGGCGACCGCGGTCGACCTGCGCGACATGCCCGGCGGCGTCTCCAACACCACCCACGGCGAAGGCGTGGTGCGCGGCGTGGGGTACGCCGTGGGCATCAAGAACATCTGCTTCTCCGAGGGCTACGACGACTACTCCACCGCCCGCGTCCGGCTGCAGGTCATCAACGGCGAACCGGCCGCGCTCGCGCACACGGCGGCGGCCGAGGTCGGCCAGGGCCTGGTGACGATCATGCAGCAGATCGTGCGCACGGAGCTGGGCGTGCAGCGGGTGACGATCCTGCCGATGGACACCACCATCGGCAACGGCGGCTCCACCTCCGCGTCCCGCCAGACCTACGTGACCGGCGGCGCGGTGAAGGCCGCGTGCGCTGCCGTGCGGGAGAAGCTGACCAAGCTCGCCGGTGGCCGCGACCCGTCCACCGTGGACCTCGTCGAACTGCTGGGCGACGACGTGATCGACGAGACGGTGGAGTGGCGGCACCGCGCCACCGAGCCCATCGACCCGGAGACCGGGCAGGGCAACGCCCACGTGCAGTACGGGTTCGCCGCGCACCGCGCCGTGGTGGACGTGGACGTGGAGCTCGGCCTGGTGAAGGTGGTCGAGCTCGACTGCGCGCAGGACGTCGGCAAGGCGCTCAACCCGCAGGCCGTGCTCGGCCAGATCCAGGGCGGGTCGGCGCAGGGCCTCGGCCTCGCGGTGATGGAGGAGATCCAGACCCAGGGCGGCAAGCTGCGCAACCCGTCGTTCACCGACTACCTCATCCCGACCGTGCTCGACATGCCGCCGATGAGCATCGACGTGCTGGAACTCGCCGACCCGAACGCGCCGTACGGTGTGCGGGGCGTCGGCGAGCCGCCCACCATCTCGTCCACCCCGGCCATCGTCGCGGCCATCCGCGCCGCCACCGGCCTCGCCCTGACCCGCGTGCCCGTGCGACCGGAGCACATCACCGGCACCTGACCCGCGCACAGCCCCCCGCACCGAACCGCGCACCCGCCACGGCCGCCGTGGCGCGCTCGCGCACGCCCTGAGGAGCACCCCATGACCACGTCCGTGTCCCCCGACCACGCCTGGCTGCGCGAGTCGATCGACCTCGCCACCCGCAACGTCGCCGCGGGCGGCGGCCCGTTCGGCGCGGTGATCATCCGGGCCGGCGAGGTGATCGCGACCGGCACCAACCAGGTCACCACGACGCTCGACCCGACCGCGCACGCCGAGGTGGTCGCCATCCGGGCGGCGTGCCGGGTCGTCGGCGACTTCCGGCTCACCGGCTGCGTGCTCGTGTCCTCCTGCGAGCCGTGCCCGCTGTGCCTGTCCGCGGCGCTGTGGGCGCGGGTGGACCGGGTCGTCTACGCCGCGGACCGGCACGACGCCGCCGCGGCCGGCTTCGACGACCGCGAGTTCTACGAGCTGTTCGGCCGCCCGCGCGAGACGTGGAGCCTGCCGGTGCACCAGGTCTCCACGGGCGAGGACACCGCGCCGTTCACCGCGTGGCTGTCCCGGACCGACCGCGTCGACTACTAGCCGGAGGAAACCCGGAAGGCGGAACCGGAGCAGGCGGCGGATCCCGGCGCGGCCACGAGCCGCTGGTGCTGACCGGAGCACCGAGAACACCGACCCGAACGCGTTCGGCGGGGCCGTGCTCGACGGCCTCGCCCGGCCGAACGCGCCCACCGGCATGGGAAGGACGTCATGACCCGGATCACCGATGGCATCCCCACGCGGACCACCCGACTCGACCGGTTCTTCCGCGTCAGTGCGCGCGGCAGCACCATCGGCCGGGAAGTGCGCGGCGGTATCACCACCTTCGTGGCGATGTCGTACATCGTCCTGCTCAACCCGCTGATCCTGGGCGCCTCGGCCGACATCACCGGCGCCCGCCTCACCGTCGAACAGGTCACGACGGCGACCGCGCTGGCCGCGGGCGTGATGACGATCCTCATGGGTGTCGTCGGCAACGCGCCGCTGGCGCTGGCCGCGGGCCTCGGGGTGAACGGCGTGGTGGCCTTCCAGCTCGCGCCGACCATGACCTGGGCGCAGGCGTTCGGGCTCGTGGTGCTGGAGGGCCTGTGCATCGTCGTGCTGGCCGCGTCCGGGGTGCGGGAACGGATCATCAACGCCATCCCCGCGCCGCTCAAGACCGCCATCACCATCGGCATCGGCCTCTACATCGCGCTGGTCGGCCTGGTCAGCGCCGGGTTCGTGACCCGGACGCCGGACGCGGCCGGCTCCACCGTGCCGGTCCGGATGGGGCTGGACGGCCACCTGGTCGGCTGGCCGATCGCGGTGTTCTGCCTCGGCCTGCTGCTGATGATCGTGCTGATGGCACGCGGGGTGCCCGGCGCGGTGCTGATCAGCATCGCGGTGGCCACCGTGCTGGCCGTGGTCGTGAACGCGGTGTTCGACGTGCCCGGGTGGGGCCTGGTGACGCCCGACGTGCCGGACTCGGTGGTGGCCGCGCCGGACTTCGGGCTGTTCGGCGAGGTGGACCTGTTCGGCGGGTTCGCCTCGGCGGGCGCGATCACCGCGACGGTGTTCCTCTTCACGCTGGTGCTGTCCGGGTTCTTCGACGCCATGGGCACCATCACGTCCGTGTCCGACGAGGCCGGGCTCACCCGGGACGGCAAGGTGCCGGGCATGGGTCGGATCCTGCTGGTCGACGGGTTCGGCGCGGTCGCGGGCGGGGTCACCGGGTCGTCGCCCAACACGGTGTTCCTCGAATCGGCCGCGGGCGTCGGCGAAGGGGCCCGGACCGGTCTGGCGAGCGTGGTGACCGGGGCGATGCTCGCCGCCACCCTGCTCTTCACCCCGCTCGCGGCGGTGGTGCCCGCGCAGGCCGCCGCACCGGCACTCGTGGTGATCGGCGGTCTGATGATGGCGCAGTGCCGGCGGATCCCCTGGGACGACGCGGATTACACGATCCCGGTGTTCCTCACCGCGGCCGTGATCCCGTTCACCTACTCGATCACCAACGGCATCGGCGCGGGCCTCGTGTCGTACGTGGTGATCAAGACCTGCAAGGGCCAGTGGCGCTCGGTCGGCTGGCTGATGACCGTGATCGCGGTGCTGTTCGTCCTGTACTTCGGGGTCGAGGGGTTCACCGCCGTCCTGCGTTAGGGAGGGTGGGGTGCGCTTGTCGGCCGCTTCGGTGCCGGCGTGGACCGGGCCGCTCGCGGTCGATCTCACGGTCGAAGGGCGTCCGGTGGTGTCGTCGTGGTCGTTGGCCATGGGCCCAGGTTCGGTGCGATTCCCGACCTTCGCAGCAACTTCTTCCTCGGTTGTGGACAACTCCCTTGTGGAGTAACGGGGAACGGCTCCGCGAGCGCTGGTGCTCCGCGCCGTCGACCGCGCTCGATCGCGGCTCTACCACGAAGTTCCTGGAGTACCACGTCTTGGTGCGCGATGCCCGACCTGTCTTCGCGACTGTGGACAAGTGCCCGGCAACTGGACCTACTCCCCGATCCGCAAGGAGGCCCACGATGGCGTTGATCTTCCTCAACGGCGGCGGCATGCGCGGCGGCCCGCTGCACCACCAGTTGCAGGGGACGCCGCTGCTGTGCGTGGCGCGCAGTGCCCCCAGGTACCGCTACTTCTCCGTGGGCGACCGGTTCCCCGCGATGCACGCCTCCGGTTCGGGCCGCGTGGTGGGCGAGCTGTACGACGTGCCGCTGACCGTGCTGCGCGACCACCTGCTGCCCGCCGAGCCGCCGGAGCTGGAGCTCGGCGTGATCGAGCTGGCGGACGGCAGCGCCGCGCTGGCCACCGTGCTGCGGGACGCCTGCCTCGACAGCCCGGAGCTGACGGACATCACCCGGATCGGCGACTGGCGGGCCTACCTGGCCCCGGGTCAGGCGCCCAGCAGTCCCCGCTCGTAGGCCACCGCGACGGCGGCGGCGCGGTCCTTCACGCCCAGCTTGGCGTAGACGTGCACCAGGTGCGTCTTCACGGTCGCCTCGCTGATGAAGAGCTTCGCCGCCGCTTCGCGGTTCGTGCACCCGCGCGCGATCAGCCCGAGCACCTCCACCTCGCGGTCGCTCAACGGCTCCGCCATCGGCTGCCGCACCTGGCCCACGAGCCGGGTCGCCACGGACGGCGACAGCACCGCCTCTCCCCTGGCCGCCGAACGCACCGCCCGGAACAGCTCGTCACGCGGGGTATCCTTCAGCAGGTACCCCGTGGCGCCGGCCTTGATCGCGGGCAGCACGTCACTGTCCGTGTCGTACGTCGTCAGCACCAGCACCTTCGTCGGACAGCCGCGCAGCCGCTCTATGGCCGTGACGCCGTCCACGCCGGGCATCCGCAGGTCCATCAGCACGACGTCCGGCCGCAGTGCCCGCACCACGGTGACCGCCTCCGCGCCGTCCGCCGCCTCGCCCACCACGTCCACGTCACCGGCGCTCGCGAGCATCCCGCGCAGCCCGTCGCGCACGACGGGGTGGTCGTCCACGATCACCACGCGGATCACGGCGCCACCTCGGCGGGGATCGCGGGCACCGACGCGGACACCGCCGTGCCGCCGCCCGGCTCGGACTCCACCACCAGCGCGCCCGCCAGGCGTGACACCCGCTGGCGCATGCCGACCAGCCCGAACCCGTCCGTCCTCGCCTCCGGGTCGAACCCCGCGCCGTCGTCCCGCACGTCCAACGTCACCACGTCCTCCATGTACGACAACGTCAGCCCGACCCGCGACGCGCGCGCGTGCTTGGCGACGTTCGACAAGGCCTCCTGCGCGGCGCGCAGCAACGTCACCTCCACCTCGGGGTGCAGGGGTCGTGCCGCGCCCGTCGTGCTGATCGACGCCGCCACGCCCGTCTGGTCCGTCCACCCCGCCGCGACCTCGGCCAGCGCGTCCGGCAGGTTCGCGTCCACCAGCGCGGGCGGGCGCAGGGCGTGCACCGAGCGACGGGCCTCGGCCAGGTTCTCCCGCGCCAGCCGCAACGCCGTCTCGACGTGCCGCGGCGGGTCCTCGTCCGCCTGGAGCTGCGTGATGATGCCGGCGAAGCCCTGGGCGAGGGTGTCGTGGATCTCCCGCGCCAGCCGCTGCCGCTCGTCCAGCACGCCCGCCTCGTGGGCCTGGATCAGCAGCTGGGCGTGCAGGCCGGCGTTCTCCTTCATCATCGCCGCCATCTCGGCGACCAGCTCCTTGCGACGCCGGGACTGCTCGGAGGTGATGTGGCCGAACGCGGTGAACGTGCAGGCGATGACGACGATGAACACCACGATGAACAGGTACACCACGATCGGCCCGAGCTCCGCCGGCGGGAAGCCGCCGTACAGCGACGTCGCCGCGAGGACACCGGTGGCCGACACCCCGACGAGCTTCCACCGGCCGGGCAGCACGTCGATGGCGTAGATGTACCCGGCGAAGGAGAAGAAGCCGAACATCGGGTCGCGCAGCCCCAGCAACGCGTACGAGACCAGGATCCCGACGAAGAACAGCGCCATCAGGCCGGTCCGGGAGCGCCAGCCCGGGTGCAGGGTGTGCCACCACAGCATCCACAGGCCGGTCGCCGCCGCGATCCCCACGTTGACCGCCGTGGTCGAGCCGGAGTCCGTCCCGACCACCAGGTACATGCCGGTCGTCAGCACGAGCACGAAGTACGGGATGACGTGCCCGGCGACGTCCAGCCGCCGTTCCCACGCGTCCAGCACGTCCATCGCGCGCAACTCCTACTCCCAGCGGAACGACTTCGCCGCGACGGTACCCGCCACCACCGTGACCAGCGTCAGCACGCCGAGGTGGACGGGGTCCGGGGCGGCGCCCAGCCACGACTGCTGCAACGCCTCGACGCCCGGCGGCAGGTACGCGCCGATGACGTTGAGGAAGTCCGGCAGCAGAAAGCGGGGCAGGTACACGCCGCCGAAGAACATGACCAGCATGAACACGACGGTCGCCCACCCGCCGGCGGACCGCGCGCTCGGCGCCCAGGCCGCGACCAGCAGGCCGATGGCCGACAGCGACAGCATGCCCAGCAGGAACGTCACCAGGAACCAGAGCGGGTGGTGCGGCAGGTCGATGTCGAACACCGCCCGGGCCACGACCACGAGCAGCACGATCGCGATCACGCCCGCGACCAGGTTGACGAGCACCTGCGCCACCAGCAGGCGCGCCGGGTGGACCGGGGTGGTGGAGAAGCGGCGCAGCACGCCCTTCTCGCGGTAGGTGGCGACCGTGGCGGGCAGCTTGTTCAGGCCGAGGAACGCCAGCGTGGTCACGACCAGCGACGACATGAAGGCGTCGATGAACCGCTGGTTGCCGAAGTTCGGGTCGGGGGTGCGCAGCGCGGGGATCGCGCCGAGCACCAGGAGCAGGATGGTGGGGAAGAGAACCGCGAACACGACCATGCTCGGCTCGCGCAGGAACAGCTTCCACTCGGTGTTGACGATCTTCAGCATTCTGCTACTCCGTGAGCGCGCGGCCGGTGAGGCGGATGAAGGCGTCGTCCAGGCCGGCCTGCTCGATGCGCAGGTCGGCGGCGACGATCTGGTTGCGGGCGAGGACGGACGTGACGGCGTGCAGCAGGTTGCCCGTGCCGGTCACGACGAGCTGCGGACCGTGCTGCTCGACGTCCGAGACCTCGGGCAGCTCTTCGAGCAGCTTCACGTCCAGCGGCGCGGTCGGCCGGAACCGGACCCGCTGCTCACCGTCCACGCGGGACACGAGCCCGGCGGGGCTGTCGACCGCGACGAGCTTGCCCGCGTCGATCACCGCGATCCGGTCGCACAGCCGCTCGGCCTCTTCCAT
Organism: Actinosynnema sp. NPDC037264; assembly: GCF_055603705.1. NCBI lineage: Bacteria > Bacillati > Actinomycetota > Actinomycetes > Pseudonocardiales > Pseudonocardiaceae > Actinosynnema > Actinosynnema sp. NPDC037264. The sequence goes on from NZ_JBVJVK010000018.1 coordinate 101,918, forward strand.
GAAGTGGGTGACCAGGACGACCGTGACGCCGGCGTCGCGGACCTGCTCGACCAGGCTCCACGTGTCGCGGCGCGCCTGCGGGTCCAGGCCCGTGGTGAGCTCGTCCAGCACGGCGACCTTGGGCTTGCCGATCAGCGCCAGCGCGATGGAGACGCGCTGCTTCTGGCCGCCGGAGAGCTTGCGGTACTCGGTCTTGGCGCGGTCGGCCAGGCCCAGGCGTGCCAGCAGCTCCCGCCAGTCGGCCGGGTCGCGGTAGAACGACGCGTACAGGTCCAGGGCCTCGCCGACCCGGATGCGGTCGGGCAGCTCGCTCTGCTGGAGCTGGACGCCGAGTCGCGTGCGCAACTCCGCCCGGTCACGTCGCGGGTCCAGCCCGTCGACCCGGATCGTGCCGCCGTCCGGGGAGCGCAAACCCTCCATGCACTCGACGGTCGTGGTCTTCCCGGCCCCGTTCGGGCCGAGGATCCCGAAGATCTCCCCTTCGTCGACGGAGAACGAGACACCGTCCACCGCGACCTTCCGGTCGTAGGTCTTGACGAGGTCGACCACCTCGATGATTGCCATGCCACCAGCGTCGTCGCCGGGGCGTTCGACCGGATCACACGGCGGGCCACACCTCGCATCAACCGATCGGTTGATCTTCCCGTAGACCACCCTGATCCACCCTCAGGGACGCACCCTGAGCGTTGAGCCCGGGGGTCCGAGACAGGGGTCAGGGGTGGAGGCCGTGGAGGACCTGGGTGACGAGGGCCGTGACGACCTGGTCGTTGTGGGCGGTGTCGCCGGGGCGGAGGGTGCGGGAGGCGGCCTCGACGGCGCCGTGGACCAGGACGGCCCGCAACCCCGGTGAGGGGATGCCGGCCTCGGCGAGGACGTCCGCCAAGGGGGCGAGCAGCTTGTCGTGCTCGGCGCGGATCGCGCTGCGGGCGGCGTCGGGCAGCGCGTGGGCGGAGAGGGCGACGACCGCGCCGTGGCGACCGTCGGCGATGATCTCCAGCTCGGTGCGGAGGTAGGCCTCGACCTTGGCCTCGAGCCCGTGGGCCGAGCGCACCGCCTCGGCCAGCCTGCGGCCCCACTCGGGCAGCTCGTCGGACACGATCGCGGCGACCAGCTCCTCGCGGGAGCGGAAGTACTCGTACAGGCTCGGCCGCGACAGACCGACGCGACGGGCCAGCGACGCGAGGGTCAGCGCGTCCGCGCCCTCCGACGCGACGATGTCGCGCCCCGCGTCCAGCAGGGCCCGCAGCCGGTTCGCGCGGTGCTCCGCGAGCGTGTCGGCGCTGATCCTGGGCACTCGCCCGATCCTAGCCCTTGCCTTGCCTACGCACCGTTGGAATAGTTCCCTACGCAGCGTCGGGAACCACGGAGGTGCCGGGTGTTCATCGCGACCAACCGCTTGTTCGTCCCCGCCGAACGCGCCGAGGAGTTCGAGGCGCACTTCCGGAGCTCCATGCGCGAGCACCTGCCCGGCGTGCCGGGCCTGCGTCGCAGCACGCTGCTGCGCCCCACGCGCCCCGACCAGCCGTACGTGTCGGTCAACGAGTTCGACACCGAGGACGACTTCCGCGCCTGGGTCGCGTCGGACTCCTTCAAGGAGGCGCATCGGCGCAACGCCGGCATCGCCCGCCACGTGACGGGCAACGCGGTGGAGACCTTCCGACCGTCGGAAGACCTGCTGCTCAGCCCGTGATCGCGGTCAGGGGATCGTGATCGCCCTCATCCGCTCGATCTCGTCGGTCTGGGTGACGGAGACGTCGTTGGCCATCTCCTCGACCCGCACGTCGCTGCCCGAGGACAGCACCTCGACCGCCATCCGCACGGCGCCCTCGTGGTGGGCGATCATCAACTGGAGGAAGAGCCGGTCGAAGTCCGCGCCACGGGCGGCCTTCAGGGCGGCCAGCTGCTCGTCGGTCGCCATGCCGGGCATCGAGCCGTGGTCGACCTCCGGCAGGTCGGCGCTGTGGCCGTGCGCGGGCGCGCTCTCCGCGTACTGCCGCTGCCACTGCTCCATCGCCGCGATCTCGGGACCCTGCGTGTCGTGGATCCGCGACGCCAGGCCGCGCACCGTCTCGTGCTGCGCGCGTTCCGGCGCCAGCGCGGTCATCTCCAGCGCCTGCTTGTGGTGGACGATCATGCCGGCGACGTACTTCAGGTCCGCCTCGCTCGGCGCGACCCACCGATCCGTGCCGAAATCCTCCGGGGCCAAGGTTTTCGCTTGCTCGCCCGGCCCTTGCGGCGCAATGATCGGAGCTTGGTCGTCCGACTGGGACGTACAGCCCGCAAGGACGGCCACCAACACCGCGACGAACACCATCCGCATCCCGCTACCCCCTAGAACCTCCGGTCGGCCGTCAACGTACCCGGCCGTTCCACCGGCCGGAAGCGGAGAAAGTTTCCGACGATCGGGTCTGGTCCTTAGCCATGCGAAGGGGTGATACTGCGGGCCCTGCAGTGGGTTGGAAGGGGAACCTGAAGTGGAAGTACGCGATTTGACCCGCCGGCGCAGAACGCCGGCCGCGGTCTTGGGGGCGTTCGCGCTGAGCCTGTCGGTCGTGGCCTGGGCGCCTCAGGCGACCGCCGCACCGGACGACGCCGACCTGGCCGGACTGTCCGAGACCCAGCTGTCGAGCCAGGAGCAGCCGGCCACCGGCATCCCCGGCGTCGACGAGATCCGCAACAGCCGCAACGTCAAGCACCTGGCGAACCTGCCGAAGCCGGCCCCGTTCACCGCCTCGTCCACGTGGTCCGACCTGGCGTTCCAGAACGGCTACGCGTTCGACGGCAACTACGACGGCTTCGTCATCTACGACGTGCGCCAGCCGCACAAGCCGTCCATCGTGAGCACGGTCTGGTGCCCGGGCTCGCAGAACGACATCTCGGTCAAGGACAACCTGCTCTTCCTGTCCACGGACTCGTCGCGCAGCGACAACTCCTGCGCCAGCACGCCGCTCTCCGCGACCAACAAGGACGCGTGGGAGGGCATCAAGATCTTCGACATCAGCGACAAGAAGAACCCGAAGTACGTCGCCGCGGTCGAGACCAAGTGCGGTTCGCACACGCACACGCTGGTGCCGGACAAGAAGGGCAAGAACGCCTACCTGTACGTCTCGTCGTACGGCCCCAACGACACCTTCCCCGACTGCAAGACGCCGCACGACCTGATCAGCATCGTCAAGGTGCCGCTGAAGGACCCGGCGTCGGCCTCCGTGCTGTCGGAGACCGTGCTGTTCCCGGACGGCGGCAACCCCGGCCGTGACGGCACCATCGAGGACGGCTACGTCCGCGCCACCTCGGGCTGCCACGACATCACCGTGTACCCGTCGAAGGACCTCGCGGCCGGCGCCTGCATGGGCGACGGCGTGCTGTGGGACATCTCCGACCGGGAGAAGCCCCGCGAGATCAGCCGCGTCCAGGACAACGTGAACTTCGCGTTCTGGCACTCGGCCACCTTCAACAACGAGGGCACCAAGGTCGTCTTCACCGACGAGCTCGGTGGCGGCGGCGCGCCGACCTGCAACGAGAAGATCGGCCCGACCCGCGGCGCGGACGGCATCTACGACATCACCGGTCGCGGTGACGATCGCGAGCTGGAGTTCCGCTCGTACTACAAGATCTCCCGGACCCAGGGCGACACGGAGAACTGCGTGGCGCACAACGGTTCGCTGATCCCGGTCCAGGGCCGCGACATCATGGTCCAGGCGTGGTACCAGGGCGGCATCTCGATCTGGGACTTCACCGACTCCCGCAACCCCAAGGAGATCGGCTGGTTCGAGCGCGGTCCGCTGCCCAACGGCGCGGGCGGCGGCTCGTGGTCGGCGTACTACTACAACGGCTACATCTTCTCGTCCGACATGGCCAAGGGCTTCGACGTCCTCGACATCCGCGACCCGCGGACGGCGACGGCGAAGCTCGTCCGGGTCGGCGAGTTGAACGTGCAGACGCAGGGCTCGTACCGGGACCTGTTCCCGCGCTAGCCCGGACGGTCCGACCGTCGTGACACCAGGAGGGCCCGCCGCACCAGCGGCGGGCCCTTCGCTCACCCGGCGGTGCGCACACTGCATATACCCCCTTTTAACGCTCCTTCCAACACCGCATTCTCGCGGCCCGATACTCCTTGCCGGTGAATTCGTCCGCGTTCGCTCCTACTCCGCGTAGGATCGAAACCGATTCCTCTTCACGAATTCCTCGCGAGGAGTATTCCGATGCCGGACATGACCCTCTACCGGGGTGAGCGCGAGAATGTCTGGCCGGCCCCTGCCGTGCGCCTCATCTGGGGCGGCATGACCATTCGCGACCCGTGGCCGGGCGCCCGCCTGCCGAACCAGACGGCCACCGGCGCGTGGTCGGCGCTGTCGCGGGCGATCAGCACCGGCGGCGGCGACCTGGCGGCGTTCTCCCGCACCGTGCGGGCGGCCGGCGTGTCCTACGGCCTGAACTTCACGCGCACGCCCGTGCCCGTCGACCCGGACCGCGAGCACCACTACGTGGTCACCATCCACCACGCCCGCACGTTCCTGCTGCGCTACGGCGGCGTCGGCGGCTGGACGCTCGGCGACGAGGTGCCGTGGGCGTCCGACGCCACCCTGGCCGACCAGGATTACGTGGTGCTCAACGGTCCGAGCGTGAGCCGATCGACGGTGTTGGGTTACGGCCATTTCACCGACACGCCGGAAGTCACCTTGTTCACCGACGTGCCGACCAATTGGGTGACTTCCGTGAACGGCCAGCCGATCGGCGCCCGCGGCGTGCGCGTTTTGACCGATTCGGCGCTTTCCGACGACGAACGGCTCAGGTTGACGAAATTGCGTCGTCCCTAGCGCCGCGCCGGCCGGAGACGACCAACGCGACGAGCGCAACGAGCACGACCGCCACCGCGTGGACCGGCGCGGGCGTGAACGTCACCGCGAGCACGAGCACGGCGGCGGCCGGGAACCCCCAGAGCGCCGGTCCGCGTTGCGCGGGGCGGATCTGGAGCGCCCACACGGCGACCAGGAACACCGCCACCGGCACGGTGGTGGTCAGCCCCGCCGCCACCGTCGACAGGTGCGCGAGGTGAAGGTCGTGGTCGACCGAGACCTCGAGTCCCGCGCCGACCGCCGCCACGGAGGCGAACACCAGGTAGTGGCCGTAACCCCACGTGATCGCCCGCGGCAGGGTGTCGAGCAGGTGGTGCGCGGGGTAGTCGAAGTAGAGCCACCACAGCGAGAACACGATCACCAGGCCGGCCGCGGCCAGCGAGATCAGCGCGAAGCTCGCGTGCCCGGCGTCCAGGGCCGCGCCGATCGCGCCGGTCGCGGCCAGGATCGACTCGCCCAGCACGATCAGCGTGAACAGCCCGTACCGCTCCACGACGTGGTGCGGGTGCCACGTCGTCCGGCCGGCGCGCTCCGCCCAGACCGGCACCGCGAGTTCCGCCACCACCATCGCCAGGAAACCGACCAGGAACACGCCGTCGGGCAGGAACAGCCGCGCCACCCAACCGACCTGCACCACCGTGATGCCGATGGCGTACCGCCGGGCGCACCGCTTCCGCTCGGCGTCGGCGCGCGACGCGCGCAGCCACTGCGCCACCATCGCCAACCGCATCAGCACGTACCCGAGCGTGATCACGGTGTAGTCCGAGTGGTCGAACGCCCGGGGCACGCCCGCCGCCAGCACCAGCACGCCCGCGACCTGCACCAGGGTGGTGAGGCGGTACGGCACGTCGTCGGTGTCGTAGGCGGACGCGAACCAGGTGAAGTTCAGCCAGCCCCACCAGATCGCGAAGAACACCAGCAGGTAGCCGAGCACACCGGAGCCGATGTGGTTCTCCGACAGCGCGTGGTGCAGCTTCGCCGCCGCGGACGCGACCGCCACCACGAAGCTCAGGTCGAACAGCAGTTCCAACGGTGTGGCCGCCCGGTGGTCCTCATCGGACCGCCGGGCCGTCATCCGCCGGTACAACGTCGTCATGCCGGCATCATGCCGCGACCACCATCAGCCTGCCGACCCCGAGGTCGAGCGCGACCGCCGTGCCGGGCGGGAAGTCGGCCGCGCGGCCGGACGGCTGGTCGACCCGCACGACCTGGTCGCCGCCCTCGAGCCGCACGGACAGCCTCGTCACCGGCCCGAGGAAGCTCTGCGTGAGCACGCTGCCGGTCAGCGCGCCGTCCGGAGGACCGGAGTGCGGCGCGATGCCGACGTCCTCCGGCCGCACGATCACCTCGACCTCGCCGGTCAGCCCGTCGACCGCGTCGGTGGCCAGCCGGTACGCGCCCAGCCGCACGCCACCGGCCTCGGCGACGCCGCGCAGGGCGTTGGTCACGCCGACGAACCGCGCCACGAACGCCGACGCGGGCTCCCGGTACACGACCGCCGGGGTGTCGAGCTGCTCCAGCCTGCCCTCCGACATCACGCCCACCCGGTCGGAGACGGCCAACGCCTCCTCCTGGTCGTGCGTGACGAACAGGGTGGTCATGCCCAGCTCGGTCTGGATGCGCCGGATCTCGTCACGCAGGTTCACCCGCACCTTGGCGTCCAGCGCGGACAGCGGCTCGTCCAGCAGCAGCACCCTCGGCCGGATCGCCAGCGCACGGGCCAGCGCCACGCGTTGCTGCTGCCCGCCGGACAGCTGGTGCGGGTACCGCTTGCCCAGGTGGGCGAGCCCGACCAGCTCCAGCAGCTCGGCGACCCGCCCGGCCCGGTCCGGCGCCTTGCGCAGCCGCGGGCCGAACGCCACGTTCTGCGTCACGGTCATGTTCGGGAACAGGCTGTAGGCCTGGAACACCATGCCCATGTCCCGCTTGTTCGCGGGCACGCGGGTGATGTCGCGGCCGTCCACCAGGACGGCGCCCGAGTCGGCCTCCTCGAACCCGGCGACGATGCGCAACGCGGTCGTCTTGCCGCAGCCGCTCGGCCCGAGCAGGCTCACCAGCTCGCCCTCGGCGAGTTCCAGGTCGAGCCCGTCGAGCGCGCTCTGGCCGCCGAACGACTTGCGCAGCCCGTCCAGTCTCAGGTACCCCATGATCAGCCTTCCTCGACGGCGGCGCCCCGCCGCCGCCCGCCGACGAACGAGAGCAGGAACAGCAGCGCGAACGCGAACAGCAGGCTCAGCAGCGACACCGCGATCGACACGCCCGCGTCGCGCTTGCCGAGCAGGTTGACCCGCACCTGCAAGGTGTCGAAGTTCAGCAGCGACGCGATGGTGAACTCGCCGAGCACCAACGCCACCGACAGCAGCGACGCGCCGAGCAGCGCGGTGTGGATGTTGGGCACCACGACCCGCAGCAGCACCGTGCCCCAGGACGCGCCGAGGCCGCGCGCCGCTTCCGCCAGCGTCTTCAGGTCGATCGCGGACAGGCCCGCGTCGATCGCCCGGTAGGCGAACGGCAGCACCAGCACCGCGTAGGCGAACGTCAGCGTCAACGGCGAGTCGCCGAGGAAGTAGTTCACCCACGCGTACAGCGGCGCCATGCCCACCACCAGCACGATCGCCGGGATCGCCACGGGCAGCAGGCACAGGAACTCCACCAGCCGCCGCAGCGCGGGCAGCCGCAGCCTGATCCACGCCATCGTCGGCACCAGCAGCACCAGCACGACCAGCGAACTGGCCACCGCGAGCTGCACCGACGCCAGGATCGCCTCGACCAGGTCCGGGTCGTCCACGATCGCCGTCCACGACGCGAGGCTGCGCGTGCCGTTCGCGCCGCGGGTGGAGAACTCCGCCATCGCGACCAGCGGCAGCAGGAAGAACGCGCCGAGCACGGCCAGGATCGAGAACCGCGCGAGTCCGCGCTTGGTCACCGCTGCCATCGCGCGAACCTCCGCTGCACCAGGGCGTACAGGCCCATCGCCACGCCGACCACCACGACCATGCCCAGGCCGAGCGCCTTGCCCAGGTTCTCCCGCCCCAGCAGCACCTCGCCGGCCAGGAAGCCGCGGATCTGCAGCGGCACGATCGGGCTGCCCTGCGACACCAGCGCCGCCGCCGTGGCGTAGGCGGAGAACGCGTTGGCGAACAGCAACAACGACGCGCCGAGGAACGCGGGCAGCAGGATCGGGCCGCCGACGTGCCGCCAGTAGGTCCACGCCGAGCCGCCGAGGCTGTCCACCGCCTCCCGCCACTGCGGGCGCAGGCCGTCCAGCGCGGGCAGGAACACGATGACCATCAGCGGGATCTGGAAGAACGTGTAGACCAGGGTCAGGCCGGGCAGCTCGAACAGCCACGCGCCGCCGGCGAACAGGTCGACGCCGAACGACTCGCGCAGGAACCGCGTGACGAGGCCCTGGAAGCCGATCGTGGCGAGGAACGCGAACGCCAGGGGCACGCCGCCGAACTGGGCGAGCACCCCCGCGCCGGCCACCACCACGCGGCGCAGCGGGCCGTCCGGCTCGCCGACCGCCACGGCCCACGACAGCAGCGCGCCGAACACCGCGCCGAGCATTGCGGTGATCGCGGACAGCTCCACGCTGCGCAGGAACGCCTGGAGGTACGCGCCGCGGGTCAGGTCGGCGAGGTTGGCCACCGTGAAGCCGCCGTCCGCGTCCTGGAACGCCCCGGCCAGCACCAGCGCGGTCGGGTACACCAGGAACGTGCCGACGTAGGCCAGGAACGGCACCACGACCAGCCACGCCAACCAGATCCGGCCGGGCCCGGGGCCGGGAGCGGCCCGATCGGCTCCCCCGACCCCGGTCGTGACGGGTGCGACCACCGGTCAGCCCACCGCCTGCGCCCACGTCGAGGCGAGCACCTGCTTGGCCTTGTCCGACTGCTCCTGGGTCGGGAACACCTGCGCGCCGGACGTCTCCGGCAGCTTCGCCGCCGCCTCCGCGTCGATCGTCCCGGCCTTGGCCAGCGCGTCCATCCGCACGGGCCGCGACAGGCCCTTGAGGAAGATGTTCTGGCCCTTGTCGGAGTACAGGAACTCCTGCCACAGGCGCGCGGCGGCCGGGTGCGGCGCATCCTTGTTGATCGCCTGGTTGTAGTAGCCGCCGACCTGCGCGTCCGCCGGGACGACGACCTTCCAGTCCACCTTGCCCGCGAGCTTCGCGGTCTGCGCGGCGTTGGTGTAGTCCCAGTCGATCACGACGGGCGTCTGGCCGGACTCGATGGTCGCGGGCGACGGGTCGACCGGCAGGAAGTTGCCCGCGGCCTTGAGCTGCTTGAAGAACTCGACGCCGGGCGCGATGTCGTCGGCCGAGCCGCCGTTGCCCAGCGCGGCCATCACCACGCCGGAGAACGCGGCGCCGGCCTGCGTCGGGTCGCCGTTGAGCGCGACCTTGCCCTGGTACTCGGGCTTGAGCAGGTCCTTGACCGAGGTCGGCGCGGGCACCTTGGCGGCGTCGTAGCCGATGGACATGAAGCCGCCGTAGTCGCCGTAGTAGAGCCCGGACGGCTCCTTCAGCTCGTCGGCGATGTCCGCCCACGTGCGCACCTGGTAGGGCGCGAACAGGTCCTTGTTGGCCAGCGCCACGTTCAGGCCGAGGTCGAACACGTCCGGGGCGCGGTCGCCGCCCTTGAGCTGCTTGGCCGCGTTGATCTCGTCCTGGCTGGACGCGTCGGGCTGCGCGGAGTCGACCTCGATGCCGTACTCCGCCTCGAACGCCTTGATCATCTCGCCGTAGTTGGCCCAGTCCGGCGGCAGGGCGATGACGTTGAGCCTGCCCTCCTTCTTGGCGGCCTCGACGAGCTTGTCGAACCCGCCGAACTCGGCGGCGGACTTCGCGGTCGCCGCGGGCGTGTCGCTCGCGGCGCCGTCCTTGGGCGGCGGCGTGCCGCAGGCCGCGACCAACGCCAGCGCGGTGACGCCGACGCCTACCGACCGCAGGACTCGGGTGTGGTTCACGGGAACCTTCCTCGGGTGACAAGGGTTTTTTCGCGGACGACCAAAACGTGTGGCCCAGCGGAGGATTCGGGACGTCGCGCGCACTTGTCAAGCGGGGTGAGCGGACTGAGACCGGGTCGACCGGGTGAGCGAATTCCGGGTGGTCCGGGGATGTCCGAAGGGTTAACGGCGACACCGGCCGGATCGGCCCGGATCAGCCGCTGAACTAGCCCGTTCGGCGGAGCGGACAACGTCGACAGTCACCGTGCGGATAGGCCGGTTGGGCCATCCGGATGTTTCGCGCTCGGAAGAGCGTGACGGTCCACCCCTATTTTTGCCTAATTGTCTACTCACATTTCCGGGTTCGGTAACGCGTTCCGAGCGGCCCTCGACACCCGGTTGTCACGTGACGGAAATGCCCGAACAACTGCCGAACCCGAAGAAGGGCAGATCCATGCTCCCCCCACGAAGATCCCTGGTGCTGGCCGCCGTCGGCGCGCTGCTCCTCCCCCTCGTCGGCACGCCGTCGGCGTCCGCGGCCCCCGTCCCCGGTGAAAACGTGCTCTACACGTTGGACGCGGACTTCGACCAGGGCGTGCTCCAGGACGTCAACCACGACGCCCCGAACAACAACCAGCTCCAGCTCAACCGCCAGAGCGTGTTCTTCCCCTACGTCAACGTCGCCGCCTCGGCGCGCGGCACGATGGTCCGCATCGACGTCAACACCGGCGAGATCGTCGGCGAGTGGCTGTCCGCACCCGACGGCCAGGGGCGCAACCCGTCCCGCACCACCGTCGACAAGCTCGGCAACACCTGGCTGTCCAACCGCAACGAGGCGGGCGGCGGTCGCGGGTCGGTCACCCGCGTCGGCGTCATCCGGGGCGGCACGCGGACGAACGCCGACGGCACGGCCAACCCCGCCGGCGACTACCTGAAGGGGCCGTTCGGCTACAACACCTGCGTCGACCGCGACCTCGACGGCCTGTACGCCACGTCGCGCGGCCTCGGCGACATCCGGCCGTGGACCAACGCCGGCGGCGCGGACGCCAACGGCGGCGTCACCACGGCCGCCGACGAGTGCCTGATCACCTACAGCCGGGTCGCGGGCACGAACACCCGCACGGTGGCCGTCGACGCCGACAACAACCTGTGGACCGGCGGCTCGAACACCCAGCACCAGAAGATCTCCGGGCTGGACGGCTCGCCGCTGACCGCGCCGGTCAGCTTCGGCTGCGGCGGCTACGGCGGCCTGGTCGACAAGGCGGGCACGCTGTGGTCCGCCCGGTACGGCGCCAACCTGCTGCGGTACGAGCCGGGCACCGGCACGGGGGCCTGCCTGGACACCTCGCACGGCGACTACGGCCTGGGCATGGACCCGGTGACCGGCGAGATCTGGCACACCCAGGTCAACTCCGGCAACACCGTCAAGATGGACGCGGCGGGCAACGTGCTCGGCACCTTCCCGCACGGCCACCCGCGCGCGCAGGGCGTCGCGGTCGACATGGACGGCAACGTCTGGGTCGCCCACGCGCTCGACAACGGCACCAACACGGTCGGGCACCTGCGCACCGACGGCACGTTCGTCGGCAACGTGGTCCTGCCCGGCGGCAACGGGCCCACCGGTGTCGCGGTCGACACCAACGGCAAGGTGTGGGTCACCAACATCAACTCGAACAACGCCCAGCGCATCGACCCGGACGCCGGTCCGGCGGGTGGCGGCGGGTTCACCATCGGCGCGGTCGACCTGACCGTCGACCTCGGCGCGGGCGCCGGTCCGTACAACTACAGCGACATGACCGGGTCGGTGCTCGGCGAGATCACCGCGCCGGTGGGCACGTGGTCGGTGGTGCAGGACGGCGGCGTCGCGGGGCAGACCTGGGGCACGGTCACCTGGAACACCGAGGCGCAGGGCAGCGTGCCGGCTGGCACCTCGATCACGGTCGAGGCGCGCACGTCCGACACCGAGGCCGGACTGGCCGGCGAGACGTTCACCCCCGTGACCAACCGGGTGGAGTTCGCCGAGGTGGGCCGGTACATCGAGGTGCGGGCGACGTTGACCGCGAGCCCGTCCGGCGACACGCCGGTGCTGTCGGACCTGCGGATCAAGACCTCCGAGCGGACCGGCGTGTTCTCCTGCCAGGCGACCGCGCTGAACCTGGCCGGGATCATCGTGGCGCGGGCCAACCCGCCGGACGTGCCGTGCGTGGACGACTACGAGAACGTGGCCGACGTCAACCTGTCCGCCGGCATCCTCACCGTGCGGGCGAACGCGTTGACCGCGAGCACCGAGCAGACACCGGACGACCTGCTCGCCCTGCCACCGGCTCCCGGTGACGGCGCGGTGTCCCACGCGCGGGTCGACTACACGCGGATCAGCAGCCTGCTGGTGACCATCGAGGTGGGCGTCATCCGGGCGACCGCTTCGGTGACGTGCGACGCGAACCTCAACCCGGTGTTCGCCGGCTCGTCGCAGATCGCGAGCCTGCGGATCAACGGGGTCCAGGTCGCCGTGGGCAGCGCGCCGCTGACGATCCCGCTGGTCATCGGCTCGTTGCAGCTCAACAGCACCACGACCACGTCGACCAGCGTGGTGCAGCGGGCGTTCGCACTGGACACCCTGCTGACCGACGTGGTGCTCGGTGAGGCGAAGGCCAACGTGGAGGCGTTGCCGGGCGAGCCCGGCGGCAGCCCCTGCCGGGTCTGAGCCACCACCCTACTAGTAGCCGTACTATATGTAGTGCGGCTACTAGTAGGGGTTGATCATGGGTCGGAAGTTGCTGGTCTGGGCGCACGTCGTGTCGTCCACGGGCTGGATGATGATGGCGCTGGCGTTGTTCGTGGTGGTGAACCACGCGTTGGCCGTGCCCGACCGGCGGCCGGCGTTCGAGGTGGCGCTGCTGCTCGACGTTCAGGTGCTGCAGTTCATGGCCACCACGTCGGCGTTCAGCGGGCTGATGCTGTCCGGCCTCACGGCGTGGGGCTACTTCCGGCACTGGTGGGTGCTCCTCAAGTTCGCCATCACGCTCAGCCAGCTGTACGCGGGGATCTACGTGCTCAGCCCGAACCTGCACCCGGACGGCTCGGAACCGCTCCTCCGCGTCGGCTCGCTGCTCATGGCGTCGGCCCTGGCGGTGCAGGTGTGGCTGTCGGTGGCCAAGCCGTTCAAGCGGACGCCGTGGGCGGCGCCCCGGAAGCCGAAGACCGCGCCGCCGTGGGGGTTCGCGCTGTGCCTCGCCGTGCCCGCGGCCGACTACGCCCTCGGCCAGAGCGTGCTCGGCGTGCCCCTCCCGGCGCTCTCGCTGCTGGTCGCGGTCGGCTACCCGATCGTCCGCGCCGTGCGGCTGAGAACGCACTCGCGGGAAGCCGCGCATTCCTCATGATGGGAATGCGCGGGCCCGACCCGGCCTTATCGTCGGGCCATGGTTGATGTCGATCGCCGCCGCTGGCCGGCGTACGCCTTGGCGGTCCTGTTCCTCGGCTACGCGGCCGGCAAGGCCGTGTTCGCCGCGCAGTCCCGGCTCGGGTTCCCGGGCGGCCCCCCGGTGTCGGCCGCCGAGACCGAGGCCTACTTCCTCGACCCGGCCGTGGCCCAGTGGTTCGCGACCGCGTCGGGCGTGGTGGGCGCGGCCATCGCGCTCGCCACCGTCACGCCGTGGGCGCTGCGCAGGGTGCCGAGGACGGTGATGCTGGTGGTGCTGGCGGGCATGGCGCTGGCCGTCGTCGGCGGCGCGGGGATCATGGTGCTGGACGGGTTCCTCGGCCTCGGTGTGGGCTGGCGTTGGTACCACGGCGTGCTGGGGCTCGTGGTCGGCGGGTTGTGCGTGGAGATGGTCCGGTCCTACGTGACGGCGGCGAAGCGTGTCGCGGCCTGACCGGGCGAGGCTTGCCGGGTACGGCGCGGCGCTGTGCGCGGCCGCCTACGGCTCGATGAAGCTCGCGCAGGCGTTGGGGGCCAACGCGTTGGCGGACAAGGACCCGCTGCCGCCGCACCTGCGCGAACGCCTGCTGGCCCGCGATCCCTTCTTCGTGACGAGCCACTGGGTGCTGGCCGGGGCGGCGGCGGTCGGCGTCGTGGTCGCGCTGGCCACCGTCCGGGGCACGGTCCTGCCGCGCCTGCTGCGGGTGATCGCCTGGGCGTTGGGCATCTTCATGATCGCCCGGTCGATCGGCTTCGTCGGCTTCGGCTTCGTCGGTGACGCGCTCGTGCTGACCGGCGTCACCCCGCCACCGGCCGAGCACGCCGAACCGGCCCTCGTGCTGGCCCGCTGGGACCTGCTGCTGTGGTCGCCCTTCTTCCTGCTCTGGGGTCTGTGCTGGGCAACCGCCGCCCGGCGGCTCGGTCGGCTGCCCAGCACCCCGTGACGCTCAGAGCCGGGGGTCGACCGGCTCGGACTCCAGCGCGAGCACGGCGAACACGCACTCGTGCACGCGCCACAGCGGCTCGCCGCGGACGACGCGCTCCAACGCCTCCAGGCCGAGCGCGTACTCGCGGATCGCCAGCGACCTCTTCGCGCCGAGGCCGCGCTTGCGCAGGCGTTCCAGGTTCTCCGGCTCGGTGTAGTCCGGGCCGTAGATGATCCGCAGGTACTCGCGCCCGCGCACCTTCACGCCCGGCTGCACCAGCCCGCGGTCACCCCGCACGAGGTTCGCCAGCGGCTTGACCACCATGCCCTCGCCACCGGCCGCGGTCAGGTCCTCCCACCAGCGGATCCCGGCGGCGACCTGCGCGTCGTCCGCGGTGTCGACCACCAGGTGCCGGGTGGGGGTGAACACCTCGCCCGCCAGCCGGCCGAGCACGTCCAGGTGCCACCGGTGGTCGCGGTCGTGGAACGTCCGGCCGCGCGCGGCGAGCAGCTGGAACGGCGCGATCGTGACGCCGGCCAGGCCGTCGGTCGGCCGCACGTACCGCAGGTAGGCGTCGCGGTAGCCGGTGGCGTTCGCCAGCCTGCTCTCCGTGCGCGCCAGCAGTCCGCCGACGTCGACGCCCCGCGCGGCGGTCCGCGCGAGCACGTCCACCGCCACGCCGAGCGCGCCCGTGGCCGCCGCGCCGACCGAGGCGTACTGCTCCCTGATCAGCCCGGCCGCCTTGGCGTTCCACGGCAGCAGCTCGGCGTCGAGCAGCAGCCAGTCGGTGTCGAACTCGTCCCACAGCCCGGCCCTCGTCACCTCCTCGCGCACGCGCGCCAGCAGCTCGTCGCCCAACGGCGGGTCGAAGAACGCGCGGCCGGTCCGCGTGTGGATCACGCCGCCGTCCTTGCGCACCAGGACCACCGCGCGCGACCCCATGTGCTTCTCCTCGCAGATCACCTCGCGCACGCCCGCGCTCCGGTACTCCGCGAAGGCGTCCTCCGGGTGCTCCAGCACGTCCGGCCGCTGCGAGGTGGCCGTCGGCGCCATCGTCGGCGGCAGGTACAGCAGCGAGTGCGGGTCGATCGCGAAGCGGCTCATCACCTCCAACGCCGACGCGGCCTGTTCCGGGCGCACCCCGATCCGGCCGCGGTGGGCCGTCTCGACGAACCGGCGGCCGGTGACGTCGGACAGGGCGAGCACGTCCGGCTCCCGTTCCTCCTCCGGCGCGACGAGCGGTCGCACCGGCTCGTACCAGACCTCGTGCGCGTCGACCGCCACGACCTCGCGCTCGGGGTAGCGCAACGCGGTCAACCTGCCGCCGAACACCACGCCCGTGTCCAGGCACATGGTGTTGTTGACCCACTCGACCTCCGGCGTCGGCGTGTGCCCGTAGAGCACGGTCGCCCTGCCCCGGTACTCCGTCGCCCACGGGTAGCGCACCGGCAGGCCGTACTCGTCGGTCTCACCGGTCGTGTCGCCGTAGAGCGCGAAGCCGCGCACCCGCGCCGACGCGCGACCGTGGAACTTCTCCGGCAGGCCGGCGTGCGCGATCACCAGGTCGCCGCCGTCGAGCACGTAGTGCGCGATCAGGCCGTCGCAGAACCGCACGGCGCGCTCCCGGAACTCCTCCGGCTCGGCCGCGAGCTGCGCCAGCGACTCCGCGAGGCCGTGCTTGACCTGCACGTTGCGCCCGCGCAGGGCACGCACCAGCTTCTGCTCGTGGTTGCCGCACACGGCGAACGCGTGCCCGGCCTCGACCATGCCCATCACCAGGCGCAGCACACCGGGCGTGTCCGGGCCCCGGTCGACCAGGTCGCCGACGAACGCCGCACGCCGTCCCGCCGGTGGGACGGCGTCCACCGGACGTCCCTCCTCGTCGCGCACCAGCGCGTAGCCGAGCTTGACCAGCAGGTCCTCCAGCTCCGCGCGGCAGCCGTGCACGTCGCCGATCACGTCGAACGGCCCGGTCTCGTGCCGCAGGTCGTTCAGCAGCCGTTCCGGCACGATCACCGCTTCGTCCACTTCGGACTGGGCGCGCAGCACGTGCACCCGCTTGAAGCCCTCCTTGCCGAGGTGCTTCAACGACTTGCGCAGCGCGGCGCGGTGCCGGCGCACCACGTGCGGGCCGAAGTCGCGGTCCGGGCGGGAGGCGTTGCGGGCCAGGCAGACCTCCTCCGGGGTGTCGAGCACGATCGCGACCGGCAGCACGTTGTGCTCGCGGGCCAGCTCGACCAGCCGCGCCCGGTCGGACCGCTGCACGTTCGTCGCGTCCACGACGGTCGTGCGGCCGCCGTCCAGGCGCTTGCCCGCCACGAAGTGCAGCGTCTCGAACGCGGCGGCGGACGCGGACTGGTCGTTCTCGTCGTCCGCGACCAGGCCGCGGAAGTAGTCGCTGGACAGGACCTGCGTCGGCCGGAAGTGCCTGCGCGCGAACGTGGACTTGCCCGAGCCGGAAGCGCCGATCAGCACCACGAGGCAGAGGTCCGGGATCTTGAGCTCCATCAGTCCTCCTCGGTGCTGTGCTCGACGAGGGTGAAGGCGGCCAGCTGGGTCGGCGCGCCGCGCTCGGCGTCCACCGGTCCGATCGGCAGGTGGGCGACGGTGTAGCCGCGGCGGCGCGCGACGCCGCCCGCCCAGTCCTCGAACTCGGCCCTGGTCCACTCGAAGCGGTGGTCGGAGTGCCGGTGCCTGCCTTCCGGCAGGGTCTCGAACAACGCGTTGTACTCGACGTTCGGCGTGGTGACCAGGACCGTGCGCGGCCGTGCGACGACGAACACCGAGTGCTCCAGCGCGGGCAGGCGGTCCGGGTCGAGGTGTTCCACCACTTCCATCAGCACGGCGGCGTCGTAGCCCTTCAAGTCCGGGTCGGCGTAGGTCAGCGACGACTGGCGCAACGTGAGCCGGGCGCGTTGGCGGTCCGACATCTTCTCCAGGTTCAGCTTGCGCGCGGCCGTGGCGAGGGCGTTCGCGGACACGTCCACGCCCTGGATGCGGGTGACGTCCGGGTTCTCCAGCAGGGCGCGCAGCAACGCGCCGCCGCCGCAGCCGAGGTCGAGGACGGAACGCGCGCCGACCTGCTTGAGCTGGTCGAGGATCGCCTCGCGGCGCTGCACCGCCAACGACACCTTCGGCTCGACGAGCGCGTTGTCCAGCTCCTCCGGCTCGACCTCCTCCACGTCGGCCAGGCGCGACAGCGCGGACCGCACCAGCGGACGGCGGCGCATCAGGTACCGGGTGGTGATCAGCTCGCGGTCCGGGTGCGCGCCGAGCCACCCCTCCCCCGCACGGAGCAGCTTGTCCACCTCGTCCTCGGCGACCCAGTAGTGCTTGTCGCCGTCGAGCACGGGCAGCAGGACGTAGAGGTGCTTGAGGGCTTCGGAGAGCGTGAGCGTGCCGGTGAGGGTGACGTCGGCGTACCGCGAGTCGTCGTCGTCGCCGTCGCCGAGCGGGAGGGGTGCGATGTGCGCCGTCCAGCCCAACGGCGTGAAGAGCCGTTCGACCAGGCGGTGCGGCAGGACGGGCACGCGCACGGTGAGCGGGATCGGGGTGGCGGCCACCTCCGCGCGGCTCTGGCTGCGGCCGTTCATCGCGGTGCGGAACACCGAGCCGAGCGCGACGGTCAGCAGCGAGCCGGCCACGTACGGCCGGTCGTTGACGTACTGGGTGAGCGTGCTGCCGGGACCGCGCACCAGCGCGACGGGGTCGACCTCCAGCAGGAGCGCGACCGTGCACTCCTCCTCGTCCGCGCGCGGGTAGAACACGTGCGCGGTGCCCGAGGAAGTGGTGAACGACTGCGCCCGGTCGGGATGTTTGTGCAGCAGGTGGCTGAGGTCGGTGGCCGGTCGGTGGGTCGTGGTCAAGGTGAGCAGCACGTCGTCCAGTGTGGACGAGGCGAACCGCTCCCCGCCCCCGAATTACGAGGGACCTTCACTGTGCAAGCGACGTCGGGCCATCGGTGCTAGCTTCGGTGGAGGCCGCCGCCCTGTCCCGAAAGGCAGAAGCGTGAAACGTCTGGTTCCCCTGATCATCGGCGGACTGCTCGCGGCGACGGTGACGCCGACCGCGGCCGCGGACAGCCCCCGAGGCTCCGGAGTCGCGGTGACGGTGGCCCGATTCGCCACCCCGGACACCGCGACCAAGGCCTACACCTACGACCCGGCGCTGATCGCGCCCGGCGCGGCCGTGATGGTCGTGGCCACCCCGCTGCGGCGCTCCACGAAGACCCTGCTCAGCGTCTACGGCCTGGTCCCGAACCGGACCTACGGCGCGCACGCGCACCAGCGGCCGTGCGGCGCGGCGCCCACCGACGCCGGCGCCCACCACCAGCACGTGGTGGACCCGAACCAGCCGTCGGTGGACCCCGCCTACGCCAACCCGGAGAACGAGATCTGGCTCGACTTCACCACCGACGACCGCGGCCGCGCGGTGGTCGGCGCGGTCGTGCCGTGGCAGTTCGCCGACCGCCGGGCGGGCTCGGTCGTGATCCACGCGCAGCGCACCGCCACCGAACCGGGCAAGGCGGGCACCGCCGGCGCCCGCCTCGGCTGCGCCACGGTGAAGTTCTGAGCTGACGGGGGCCGGCCCGGTGGGAGCCGGGGGTCGGCCCTTGTTGCCGGATCGGCAACAAGGTTTGCCGATCCGCTCACCTCGCACGCATGGTGGTCGTGGAGGTGGTCGCGATGACCTTTCAGCTGAGTGACAGCTATGACGTGGTGGTGGTGGGCGGCGGGGCCGCCGGGCTGAACGGCGCCCTGATGCTGGCGCGGTCGCGGCGGTCGGTGGTCGTGATCGACGCCGGGTCGCCGCGCAACGCGCCGGCCGACGGCGTGCACGGGTTGCTGGCCAGGGACGGGGTGCCGCCGGCCGAGCTGGTCGACCGCGGTCGGGCCGAGGTGCGGGGCTACGGCGGTCACGTGGTGACCGGCGAGGTCGAGGCGGTGACCCGTGAGGGCGACCGTTTCCTGGTGGCGTTGGCCGACGGCCGCGCGGTCCGGGCCCGCCGGCTGCTGGTGACCACGGGCCTGGTGGACGAGCTGCCGGACGTGGCCGGGCTGCGCGAGCGCTGGGGCCGCGACGTGGTGCACTGCGCGTACTGCCACGGCTGGGAGGTCCGCGACCAGGCGATCGGCGTGCTGGCGACCGGGCCGATGGCGGTGCACCAGGCGTTGATGTTCCGGCAGCTGAGCGCCGACGTCACGCTCTTCTCCCACACGCAGCCGCCGACCGCCGAGCAGGCCGAGCAGTTGGCCGCACGCGGTGTCGACGTCGTGGCGGGCGAGGTGGCGGCGCTGGAGATCGCGGGTGACCGCATCGTCGGCGTGCGGCTGGCCGACGGTCGCGCGGTCGGCCGTGAGGTGATCGTCGTCGCGTCGCGGATGGTGGCACGCGCGGGTTTCCTGGCGGCACTGGGACTGCGGCCCGTCGAGCACCCGTCCGGGATGGGCGAGCACGTCCCCGCCGACGCGATGGGCCGCACCGACGTGCCCGGGGTGTGGGTCGCGGGCAACGTCACGGACCTGTCCGCGCAGGTCGGCGCCTCGGCCGCGGCGGGCGCCACCGCCGGCGCCCAGATCAACGCCGACCTGATCGCGGAGGAGACCCGCCTGGCCGTGGACGCCTACCGGAACCCGTTCTCCGGCGAGGCCGAGGCCCGGGTCGCCGAACTCGTCGCCGGCGACCGCCGCCACGGCGTGTGAGGCCGGAAATGCCGGTGCCCGCGCCGCCCACGACTCGCGTGGACCGGCGCGGGCACCGGTGAGGCCTCGGAGCGGTCAGTCGTTGCCCGCTTCCAGAGCGGCGTGGTCGAGCAGCTCGTCGTCGGTCACCTTGCCCCGCGAGGCGATGGCCTCGGCGCCGCCCTCGGGCATCGCGCCGATCAGCTCGGTCTGCGCCACCTGCGCCGCGCTGATCAGCGTCGACTGGCTGCCGACCATGCCGAGCCCGGCGTACTGCTCCAGCTTGGCGCGCGAGTCGGCGATGTCGAGGTTGCGCATGGTCAGCTGGCCGATGCGGTCGACCGGCCCGAACGCCGAGTCCTCGGTCCGCTCCATGGACAGCTTGTCCGGGTGGTAGCTGAACGCGGGCCCGGAGGTGTCCAGGATCGAGTAGTCGTCACCGCGGCGCAGGCGCAGCGTCACCTCGCCGGTGACCGCCGTGCCGACCCACCGCTGCAACGCCTCGCGCACCATCAGCGCCTGCGGGTCGAGCCAGCGGCCCTCGTACAGCAGCCGACCCAGCTTGCGGCCCTCGTTGTGGTAGGAGGCGAGGGTGTCCTCGTTGTGGATCGCGTTGACCAGCCGCTCGTAGGCCGCGTGCAGCAGCGCCATGCCCGGCGCCTCGTAGATGCCGCGGCTCTTGGCCTCGATGACCCGGTTCTCGATCTGGTCGGACATGCCCATGCCGTGCCGGCCGCCGATGGCGTTGGCCTCCAGCACCAGGTCGACGGCGGAGGAGAACTCCTTGCCGTTGATCGTCACCGGCCTGCCCTGGTCGAACCCGACCGTGACGTCCTCGGTGGCGATCTCGACCTCGGGGTCCCAGAACCGCACGCCCATGATCGGGTCGACGATCTCGATGCCCGCGTCGAGGTGTTCGAGCGCCTTGGCCTCGTGCGTCGCGCCCCAGATGTTGGCGTCGGTCGAGTACGCCTTCTCCGTGCTCGACCGGTACGGCAGGCCGCGCGCCTGCAGCCACTCGGACATCTCCGTGCGGCCGCCGAGCTCGCTGACGAACGCGGCGTCCAGCCACGGCTTGTAGATCCGCAGGGACGGGTTGGCGAGCAGGCCGTAGCGGTAGAACCGCTCGATGTCGTTGCCCTTGTAGGTGGAGCCGTCGCCCCAGATCTGGACGTCGTCGTCGAGCATGGCGCGCACCAGCATGGTGCCCGTCACGGCCCGCCCGAGCGGCGTGGTGTTGAAGTAGGCGCGGCCGCCGGACCTGATGTGGAACGCGCCGCAGGCCAGCGCCGCGAGCCCTTCCTCGACCAGGGCCGCCCGGCAGTCGACCAGCCGGGCGATCTCGGCGCCGTACACCGCGGCGCGGCTCGGCACCGACGCGATGTCGGGCTCGTCGTACTGACCGATGTCCGCGGTGTACGTGCACGGCACCGCGCCCTTCTCACGCATCCAGGCGACCGCCACGGACGTATCGAGACCACCGGAGAACGCGATGCCGACGTGTTCGCCGGCGGGGAGGTAAGTGAGCACCTTGGACACGATTAGAAGTATGCACGACGCTGCATGACCATGCATAGCCGGGGGTTCGAAAGGCGCCGACCTGCGGTGATGAGGGGTCGACGGCGTGGACCGCCGCCGACCCCGTGAGACGACCTACCGCACGATGCCGTACCGGACGGTGCCCTGCCCGGCGACGGCGTCCAGGGGCCGGAAGCCCGCCTTCTCGAGGACGCGGACCGAGGCGGGGTTCGACAGCTCCACCTCGGCGTGGACCGCGCGGACGCCCGGCGCGGTGAACGCGAAGTCGGTCAGCGCGCGCGTGGCCTCGGCGGCGTACCCGCGCCCCCGCCGGGACGCCACGACGCCGTACCCGATCTCCACGACGCCGTCGCTCGGGGGCCAGAACAGCCCGATCGACCCGACCACCAGACCGCTGTCGCGCTCGACCAGCAGCCGGTGGCCGAACCGGCCCAGCCACTCGGGGTGCTCACCGAGCAGCCCGGCGATGACCCGATCGCCGTCCGCGGGGAAGTCGTCGGCCCAGTGCGGCAGCCGGACACCGCCCACGACGGCGTCGGCCTCGCGCGCGGTCCAGGACCGCAGCAGCAGCCGTTCGGTGGTCGGATCAGGTACGGGAAGGGAAGGAGAAGACACTCGGAACTCCTGGTCATCGGGATGACCCGGCCCGCGCGTCAGCCGCGTGCGGACCGGATGAGGGCGTGCTGAAGACGGCCGCGGACAGCCATATTCATCAACCTCCCCCGTTCCGGTGACCAAGCGATCTCCATCGCCGTCGCGACGCTAGCAACGGCCCGGTCCCGCGACAACCCGATTCAGGACTGCCACTGCACATCACCTTGCAGTTGCCTTGCAGTTGTCTTGGAGTTCCTCGCGCCGCCGATCGCCGGCCGATCGTTCGGCACAACGGAGCAACAACTCGACATTGCCCTGCACAATCCGGTCCGCGTACAGCACACTGGCAATACCGGACCGTCGTGCCAGCGAAAGGTGAACGCTGGTGGAATTCAAGATCCTGGGCAAGACCCGATTACGCGTGGCGGACCAGAACGTGGACCTCGGGTCCGCGAAGCAACGCGCGGTCCTGGCGCTGCTGCTCTACCACGTCGGCCAGCCCGTCGGCATCGGCACGATCGCGCAGGCGGTGTGGCCGGACGAGGATCCGGCCGGCCTGCGGGGCAGGCTCCAACCGCTGATCAGCCGCCTGCGCAAGGTGCTGGGCCAGGTCGGCCTCGACCCGTCGATCGAGCGCGAGGGCGACGCCTACGTGCTCGCCGTCGACCGGGAAATCGTCGACTACCACCGGTTCCGCACAATGGCGGAAATGGGTCGGGCGGCGACGGCGGCGGGTGAGCACGCGCGCGCGAAAGCGGTGCTGCGCGAAGCGTTGTCGCGGTGGCAGGGCCGCCCGTTGCAGGACGTCGAAAGCATGTGGGCGGACCACCTGCGTTACCAGATGGACGCGTTCGACCGGCTCACCGCCCACTACGCCCTCGTGGAAAGCCTGAACGCGCTCGGCGAGCACGTCGAGGCGATGGGCGAAGCGGGCAGGCTGGCGCAGGAGCACGAACTCGATGAAGTGCTCGCGAGGCTGTACATGCGTTCGCTGGAAGGGCAGGGCAAGTACGCCGCGGCGCTGGAGTACCACGAGCGGTTCTGCGAACGGCTCTTCGAGGCAACGGGCGCCGAACAGGGCCCGGAGCTGCGCGCGGTGTACCAGAGCATCGTCGCCAAGCAGGTGGGCACCGCGACCACGTCCACCAAGCCGCACGTCCCACCCCGCCAGCTGCCGAGGAGGGCCAGGACCTTCGTCGGCCGGGAAGACCTGCTCGCCGCGTTGGACGCGTTGCTCGACGGACCGGACGGCGGGCGCGGGCAGGTCGTCGCGCTGCACGGGATGCCGGGCGTCGGCAAGACCGGGTTGGCGATCCACTGGGGACGGACGAGAGCCGACCGGTTCCCGGACGGCCAGCTCTTCCTCGACCTGCGCGGTTTCGGCCGCGGCACCGCGATGACCGCCGAGGACGCGGCCGGCGTGCTGCTGACGTCGCTCGGCGTGACGCACATCCCCAGGACGGGAGCCGAACGCGCCGCCGCGCTGCACCGCGCGCTCGGCGACCGCAAGGTGCTGCTCGTGCTCGACGACGCTCGGCACAGCCCTCAGGTCCGGCCGCTGCTGGGCGCCGCGACGAACTGCTTCACCATCGTGACCAGCAGGATCCGCCCTTGGGGGTTGGACCTGCACGACGACGTCCACCTCCTCGCCGTGCCGCCGCTCTCGTTCGACGAGTCGATCGAGCTGCTGCGCCGCGAGATCGGCGCGGTCCGGGCCGACGCGGAATCCGCCGCCCTGCGCGCGCTGGCCTCGCGGCTCGACGGCCACCCGATGGCCGTCAAGATCATCGCCCAGCACGTGGCGAACCGGCCGCAGGTGCCGATCAGCCTCCTCGTCGAGGAGTACGCGACGCAGGAAGGGCTGGGGATACTGGGTTCCCTGGACGACAGCGACGACGACAGCGCGAGCCTGTCGTTCGCCTTCGGGGTGTCCTACCGGGACCTGCCCACCGAGACCGCGCGGGTCTTCCGGCTGCTGGGCCTGCACCCGACGGCCGGGTTCTCGTCGGCGGCGGCGAGCGCCCTGACCGAGCGCCCGGAGCGCGAAGTCCTCGTCCACCTGCGCACGCTCACCAAGGCCAACCTCCTCCATTACGCCACCCACGGGCGCTTCCGCGTGCACGACCTGCTGCACGACTACGCCCTGGACCGGGTGCGCACCGAGGAGTCGGCCCACCAGCGGCAAGCCGCGCTCAGCGGGCTGCTGACCTGGCAGCTCGCCGGCGCGATCGGCTTGGAGCGCGCCCTGAACCCCCACGACGACCCCGTGCCGCTGCTGCCGGGCATGACCCTCGACGCCGTGCCCCGCTTCGTCGACGAGAACGACGCCCTGGCCTGGTTCGAGACCGAGCGGGCCAACCTCGTCGCCGCCGTGCCGCACGCGTTCCGCCACGGCTTCGCCGGGCACGCCTGGCGGATCGCGGCGAACATCGACCGCGCCCTGGACCGCACCGGCGCGTACCGCGACCTGGCCGCCGTCCAACGGGTGGCGGCGGACGCGGCGCGCTCCACCGGGGACGTGGAGGGCCGGTGCGGCAGCCTGCTGAACCTGGGCACGGCCCACTTCCGGCTCGGCGAGTACGACGAGGCGGTCGAGCACCTGCAGGAGGCGCTCGCCATCGCACGGCGCATGGAGAACGTCGAGTTCACCGAGATCGCGATGCACAACCTGGCCAGCGCGCACCGGGAACGCGGCGACGTCCGGACCGCGCTGTCGCTGTACGAATCAGTCCTGGAACTGCACCGCGCGACCGGCAACCGCAGCCTCGAAGCCTCCACCCTGGACCAGATGGCGGCGGCCTACCAGCGGCTGGACCGGGTCGACGAGGCCGTGGAGCTGTACCGCGAGGCGTTGGACCTGCGCCGGACCATCAACCACCGCCACGGCGAGGGCACGACCCTGACCGCGCTGGGGAAGCTGCACCACCAGCGCGGCGAGCTCGACGACGCCCTCCGGTGCCTGGAAGCCGCGCTCGAGATCAACCTCTCCACCGGCGAGCGGGCGCGCACGGTCGAGGCGCTGGTGGCGCTCGCCCGCGTCCACTACGACCGGAAGTCCTACGAGAAGGCCATCGACTTCGGCCGCCGCGGGCTGGACGTCTCGGCCGACCTGGACGTCGCCCACGAGAAGGCCCAGGCGCTCTTCCTGCTCGGGCACGCGCACGCCGTCGTCGGCGACCAGGCCGAGGCCGAGCGGCGGTGGCGGGAGGCCGCACCATTGCTCGCCGAATCCGGCCTCACCGAGAAAATGCACACCGCGCTCGGCGAACCGGAATTCCTGCGCGGCAGGGCGGCCGCCATCCCGGACCCACGCGACCACCAATCGCCGCGCAACCCGAAAAAGCCCACCGGGAACGACGGGCACAACGACGGGCACAACGACGTACAACCTACGCCAATCACCTCGCGAGACGAAGTCACACGATCGAGTGAAGACGAAATGGACTCGCGTTAACTCGGAGTAAGACCACCCTGACGCGTGACCACGTGGTGCTTTCGGGACCCCCGGTACATTGCTATGGGAAGGTCATGATTAGATCCCGTCCGTGACGATCAAGAACCTCCGCCAGGCCCTGCTCTACCTGGCGCAACACGTCATCACCAGTCCCTGGCCCGCGTTGGCGACCGTGACGGTGCTGTCCATCGCTCTGGGTTGGCCGAACGTCATTTACGGCTTCGAGGGCATCCCCGCGGGCGCCCAGCCCGCCTAGTACGGACGCCGCCGTGCCGCGGCTCCGACCGCCTGGGAAAGGCTTGAGCCATGTCGAAGTTATGCACCAATTCGGAAAGAGCCACCACGACCCTGTGACGGACGTGGGGGGGGGGGGGGTCTCCCCCCCCCCCCCCCCCCCCCCCCCCCCCCCCCCCCCCCCCCCCCCCCCCCCTTCCCCCCCTCCCCCCCCCCCCTCCCCTCTCC